>JASGFG010000034.1:0-35664 GCA_047605605.1 Paracoccaceae bacterium
TCGTCGGAACGCAGCCGAGCGGTGAAGCTGGCGTTGGACGAGGACCGGCTGGTCCTGTCGGTCAACGCGCCGGATTCGGGCGCGGCCGAGGAGGAGCTGGCCGTGGCCTATGGCGACGAGCGGCTGGAGATCGGGTTCAACGCGAAATACCTGCTGGAGATCGCCAGCCAGGTCGACCGCGAGAATGCGGTGTTTCTGTTCAATTCCAGCGCCGATCCGACGCTGATGCGCGAGGGGAACGACACCAGCGCCGTCTATGTCGTGATGCCGATGCGCGTGTGACGGCGGGCGGAAGCGGGGGTTTCACACCCCCGCGCCCCCGTGGGATATTTAGATCCAGAAAGAGGGGGCAGGCAGGGTGCAGGTGAGCTCGCTGACCCTGTCGCATTTCCGCAGCCATCGGGCGGCGCGGCTGGCCTTTGACGGGCGGCCGGTGGCGCTGGTCGGCGCGAACGGGGCTGGCAAGACCAATGTGCTGGAGGCGGTGAGCCTGCTGTCGCCCGGCCGCGGGTTGCGGCGCGCGGCGGCGGGCGAGATCGCCCGGCGGCCCGAGGCGGTTGGCTGGAAGGTCGTGGCCGGGGTGCAGGGCATCGGCGGCGCGCATGAGCTGGAAACCTGGGCCGAGGGCGCGGGCGCGCGCGAGGTGCGGATCGACGGCAAGGCGGCGCCGCAGGCGGCCTTGGGGCGTGTGCTGCGGGTGCTGTGGCTGGTGCCGGCGATGGACCGGCTTTGGCTGGAGGCGGCCGAGGGGCGGCGGCGGTTTCTGGACCGGATGGTGCTGTCGTTCTTTCCCGATCATGCCGAGGTCTCGCTGGCCTATGAAAAGGCGATGCGGGAAAGGAACCGGCTGCTGAAGGATCAGGTGGCGGATGCCCGCTGGTATGGCGCGCTGGAGGCGCAGATGGCCGAGGCGGGGTCGGCGATCATGGCGAACCGCGGGGCTGCGCTGGACCGGATCGCCGCGGCGCAAGCAGGGGCGGCGACGGCCTTTCCCCGCGCTGATCTGACGATCACCGGGGAGGAGGGCGATCTGGCCGCCACGCTGGCCGAGGGGCGGCGGCGCGACATGGCGGCGGGGCGGACGCTGGCCGGGCCGCACCGGGCCGACCTGCTGGCCGTCTATGCCGACAAGGGGATGCCCGCCGACCAATGTTCCACTGGCGAGCAGAAGGCGCTGCTGATCAGCCTGATCCTGGCCAATGCCCGCGCTTTGGCCGGGGAGCTGGGGGCGGCACCCATTCTGCTGCTGGACGAGGTGGCCGCGCATCTGGATGCCGGGCGCCGTGCGGCGCTTTATGACGAGATCTGCGGCCTTGGGGCGCAGGCGATCATGACCGGAACCGAGGGTCATCTGTTTGACAGTCTGGGTCCGCGATCCCAGATGTTCCATGTGGCCGAGGAGGATGGCCTGTCGCGGATCGAGGAGGTTTGACCATGCCCCACCGGGCCTTTCCCCAGCAACGGGTGACGCTGATCACGCTTGGCGTGGCCGATCTGGCGGCCTCGCGCGCGTTTTACGCCCGGTTGGGGTGGGTGGAGCATCGAGACAGCCAGGAAGGCGTGGCGTTTTTCCAGATGCAGGGAGCGGCGCTGGCCCTGTTCGGCAAGGCCGATCTGGCGGCGGATCAGGGGCGACCGGGGGCGGAACTGGCGGCGGGGGCGGTGACGCTGGCGCAGAACTTCGCCACCGAGGTGGAGGTGAATTCGGCATTCGCCCATGCGGTCGAGGCCGGGGCGGTGCCGCTGAAGGCGCCGGAAAAGGTGTTCTGGGGCGGCTATTCCGGCTACTGGGCCGATCCCGACGGCCATGTGTGGGAGGTGGCGATGAACCCGTTCTGGCCGCTGGCGCCCGATGGCTCGCTGACCCTGCCCGGCTGAGGCTCTGGCCTTTCTGCGCGCCGCATGGCATGGGCCTGTCGGGGGCGTTCGGGGGGCAGGGCGTGACGGTCACATTCTGGCAATTGCTGGTCTATGCGGGCGGGATGGCGGCGCTTTGGGCGGTGCCGGGGCCGGTCTGGGTGGCGCTGATCGCGCGGACCATGGCGGGGGGCTTTGCCGCCGCATGGCCGTTGGCCGTGGGGGTGGCCCTGGGCGATCTGGTCTGGCCGCTGACGGCGGTGCTGGGCCTGACCTGGATCGAAAGCGTCTATGGCGATTTCCTGTCGCTGCTACGATGGGTCGCGGCGGGGGTGTTTCTGGTCATGGGGATCATGCTGATCCGCAAGCCGGCGGTGAAACCCGATGCCGACAGCCGCCTGACCCGCCCCGGCCTTTGGGCGGGGTTCAGCGTCGGGCTGGCGGCGGTGATCGGCAACCCCAAGGCGATCCTGTTCTATATGGGCGCGCTGCCGGGATTCTTTAGCCTGGGGCGGCTGACGGCCTGGGACATTGCCGCGATCACCCTGATTTCGGCCACCATCCCGATGCTGGGCAACCTGGGGCTGGCACTGTTCATCGACCGGGCGCGGCGCCTCTTGTCCAGCCCCGCCGCGATCCGGCGGATGAACCTGGGGTCGGGCATCCTGCTGATCTGCGTGGGGCTGGCGATCCCCTTTCTTTGAGGGGGATTTCCGCCCCCGAAGGCGTGACATTCCCGCCCCTGTCCGCTATAAACCGCGGGCAATTCGAAGGGTCCCCCATACATGGCCGAAGCCGCGAAGAAAGCCGAATCCTACGGCGCCGATTCCATCAAGGTTCTCAAGGGGTTGGAGGCCGTCCGCAAGCGGCCGGGCATGTATATCGGCGACACGGACGACGGGTCGGGCCTGCACCACATGGTCTATGAGGTCGTCGACAACGGCATCGACGAGGCGCTGGCCGGTCACGCGACCGAAGTGGTGGTGAAAATTCACGCCGACGACAGCGTTTCGGTGCGCGACAACGGCCGCGGCATCCCGGTGGACATGCACGCCGAGGAAGGCGTTTCGGCGGCCGAGGTCATCATGACCCAGCTGCACGCGGGCGGCAAATTCAACAATACAGACGACAGCGGCAATGCCTACAAGGTCTCGGGGGGCTTGCACGGCGTGGGCGTGTCAGTGGTGAACGCCCTGTCGGAATGGCTGGAGCTGACCGTCTGGCGCAACGACACCGAATATCAGGCCCGGTTCGAGGATGGCGAATGCGTCGAGCATGTGCATGAGGTTGGCCCCGCGCCGGGGATGCGCGGCACGCAGGTGCGGTTCCTGGCCAGCGCCAAGGTCAACCGGCCGGACGGGACGTTCTCGAACCTCGACTACAGCTTCAAGGTGCTGGAAAACCGGCTGCGGGAATTGGCCTTCCTGAACTCGGGCGTGCGGATCGTGCTGGAAGACGAACGCCATGCCGAGCCGCAGCGGGTGGAAATGCACTACGAAGGCGGGGTGCGGGAGTTCGTCAAGTATCTCGACAGGTCCAAGACCGCGGTGATGCCGGACCCGATCTATATGGTCGGCGAAAAGAACGGCATCGGGGTCGAGGTCGCGATGTGGTGGAACGACACCTATCACGAAAACGTCCTGCCCTTCACCAACAACATCCCGCAGCGGGATGGCGGCACCCACCTTGCCGGGTTCCGCGGCGCGCTGACGCGGTGCATCACCGCCTATGCGCAGTCCTCGGGGATCGCGAAGCGGGAAAAGGTGGATTTCACCGGCGACGACGCGCGCGAGGGGCTGACCTGCGTGCTGTCGGTCAAGGTGCCGGACCCGAAATTCTCCAGCCAGACCAAGGACAAGCTGGTGTCGTCCGAGGTGCGCCCGGCTGTCGAGAACCTGGTGAATGAAAAGCTGTCGGAATGGTTCGAGGAGAACCCCGGCCCGGCCAGGATCATCGTCGGCAAGATTATCGAGGCGGCGCTGGCGCGCGAAGCGGCGCGCAAGGCGCGCGAGTTGACGCGCCGGAAAACGGCGCTGGACGTGGCGTCCCTGCCTGGGAAGCTGGCCGATTGCCAGGAACGCGATCCGTCGAAGTCGGAACTGTTCCTGGTCGAGGGTGACTCGGCTGGTGGTTCCGCGAAACAGGGGCGGTCCCGCGCCAATCAGGCGGTTCTGCCGCTGCGGGGCAAGATCCTGAACGTGGAACGCGCGCGGTTCGACCGGATGCTGGGCAGTCAGGAGATCGGCACGCTGATCACCGCACTGGGCACCGGCATCGGGCGGGATGAATTCGACATCAAGAAGCTGCGCTACCACAAGGTCGTCATCATGACCGACGCCGACGTGGACGGCGCGCATATCCGCACACTGTTGCTGACGTTCTTCTTCCGGCAGATGCCGGAACTGATCGAGGGCGGATACCTCTACATCGCGCAGCCGCCGCTTTACAAAGTGGCGCGCGGCAAGTCCGAGGTCTATCTGAAGGATCAGGCCGCGCTGGAGGATTATCTGGTCCAGATGGGCACCGAGGGCGCGGTGCTGCGCATGGCCTCGGGCGAGGAAATCGCCGGGGCCGACCTGAACCGGGTGATCGAGGGCGCACGGTCGTTCCGCCGGGTGCTGGACGCCTTTCCCACGCATTACCCGCGTGCCATTCTGGAACAGGCGGCGCTGGCCGGGGCGTTCGATCCGGGCCGGGCGGATGGCGATTTGCAGGCGGTGGCCGATACGGTGGCGAAACGCCTGAACCTTGTCGCGGTGGAATATGAACGCGGCTGGACCGGGCGGATCACCCAGGACCACGGCATCCGCCTGTCGCGCATCCTGCGCGGGGTGGAGGAACTGCGGACGCTGGACGGCGCCGTCCTGCGCTCGGGCGAGGCGCGGCGGCTGGCCCAGGTGTCGGCGCCGCACAAGGATGTCTATACCAACCCCGGCCGGCTGGTCCGCAAGGACCGCGAACAGCCGGTGCATGGCCCCATCGACCTGCTGAAATCCATTCTGGCCGAAGGGGAAAAGGGCCTGTCGCTGCAACGCTATAAAGGCTTGGGCGAGATGAACCCGGAACAGCTGTGGGAAACCACGCTGGACCCGGAGGCGCGGACCCTGTTGCAGGTGCGCGTGGACGATCTGGCCGAGGCCGACGACATCTTTACCAAGCTGATGGGCGATGTGGTCGAACCCCGGCGCGAGTTCATCCAGCAGAACGCCCTGTCGGTGGAAAACCTGGACTTCTGACGGCGCCCCGTGGGGGGCCGCGGAGCGGGGGTTTTGCACCCCCGCACCCCCGCAGGATATTTATGCAGAGAGGATGAAGGGGGCGGTTTTCGGGCCGCCCCCTTTGCGTTTAGTCGGCGTGGACGACGACCGGGGCCATGCTGGCCTTGGGCCGCCGCAGGAACAGCGCCAAGGGGATCGCGCAGACGGTCACGATCAGCATCAGCTTGAAATCATTTACGTAAGAGATCATCAGCGCCTGCACGTTCACCAGATTGTCCAGCACCTGAAGGTATTGCTGGTTGCCTGCGATCACCGCTGGAAGCTGCTGTTGCAGGTTCGGCGCGGTCGGCGTCAGGTGGCCCACAAGCTCCATATGGTTGATCTGCACGTTCCGCGTCAGCATCAGCGAGACGACCGAGATGCCGATGGACGACCCGATATTCCGCACTAGGCTGAAAAGGCTGGTCGCATCGGCGCGGAACTTCGGGTCGATGGTGGCGAAGGCGACCGTCGACAGCGGCACGAAGACAAGGCCAAGGCCCAGACCCTGCACCACGCCCGAGGCGATGATCAGGTGGTTGTCCATCTGCGGGGTAAAGCCTGTCATCATCCACAGCGACAGCGCGGTCAGTGACAGCCCCGCCGTCACCAGCAGCCGCGGGTCGATCAGCCGCACCAGACGGCCGACGACCAGCATCGACACCATCGTGCCGACGCCCCGCGGCGCCATGACGATGCCGGACAGAAAGGCCGTATAGCCAAAGATCTTGGACAGCATCGGCGGCAGCAGCGCAAGGCTGGCCAGCAGGATGATCCCCACGATGAAGATGAAGCACAGCCCCATGACGAAGTTCCGGTCGGCGAACATGCGCGGGTCCAGGAACGGGTGTTCCGTCGTCAGGATATGCACCACGAAGACCCAGCAGCCCACCACCGTCAGAAACAGGTAGATCCATGTCTCGGCCGAGTTGAACCAGTCGACCTCGCCCCCGCGGTCCAGCATCAGTTGCAGGGCACCGATCCCCAGCGACAGCATGGCAAAGCCGAAAAAGTCGAACCGGCGCAGCTTGATGATGCTTTTGGGAAGAAACGCGGCGCTGCCCAGAAAGGCGATGATCCCCAGCGGCAGGTTGATCAGGAACACCCATCGCCAGTTGTAGCTTTCGGTCAGCCAGCCCCCCAGCGTCGGCCCGATGATCGGCCCGACCATGATGCCGGCCCCCCAGAGGGCCATCGCCTGCCCGGCCTTTTCGCGGCTGTTGATGTCCAGCAGAAAGGTTTGCGACAGCGGCACGATGGCGGCGCCGAACACGCCCTGCATCAGGCGAAAGACCACCATCGACGGCAGGCTCCACGCCAGGCCGCAGGCCACGGAGAAGACGACGAAGCCCACGATCGAGGTCAGGAACAGTTCCCGCTTGCCGATCCGGTCGGAAAGCCAGCCGGTCACAGGCGTCATGATCGCGGCCGAGACGATATAGCTGGTCAGAACCCAGTTGATCGTATCCGCCGAGGCGCCAAGGTCGCCCACCATGGACGGCAGGGCGACGTTGGCGATGGTCGTGTCCAGCACCTGCATGATCGTCGCCAGCATGATTGCCAGCGTGATCAGCCCCTTGTGCGGGACTTCGACTGCGGGGGCCGGGGCGGCGGTCATTGCAGCAGCGTGCCTTTCTGTGCCGCGCCCACCGGGGCGGCGCTGGCGGTGGCGACGTCATGGCCCTGATCGGCGGTATCCACCGTCACCTCGGCCGACAGGCCGCTGGCCAGAACCGCCGCCTGCGACGGGTCATCCAGACGGATGCGGACAGGAACGCGCTGTTCGACCTTGACCCAGTTGCCGGTGGCGTTCTGGGCTGGCAGCAGCGAGAATTCCGACCCCGTGCCCGCGCCGATGGCCTCGACCCGGCCCTCCAGCTTGACCTTGCGGTTCACGTCCAGCTTGACCTCGACCGGTTGGCCGACGCGGATGTCGCCCAGCTGGGTTTCCTTGAAGTTCGCCTCGATCCAGGTGTCGCCGGTCTCGACCAGGGTGAAGAGCGTCGCGCCGGCCCCCACCATCTGCCCCAGGCGGAAGGCTGCGGCCTGATAGACGATCCCGTCGGCGGGCGCGCGCACCTCGGTATGGGCCAGATCGCGGGCGGCGGCGTCACGGGCGACGAGGGCGGTGCGCACCTCGGGGTGTTCATCCACCGCGGCATCGGGGTTGCCGCCAAGCGCCGCCAGCGCCGCCTTGACCGCCATGTCGGCGGCGGTCGCGGTCTGTTCGGCCACCATCTGCGCATGGCGGGCGTCATCCAGCGACGAATCGGCGGCGACGCCCTTGGTGGTCAGCGTGTTCTGGCGCGTCAGATTGGTGTTTTCGTAATCCACCGTATCATGCGCCATCCTGGCCTGTGCCACGGCCTGCGCATAGGCGGCCTTCAGACGCTGCACGTCCAGCCGGGCCGAATCGAGCCCGACCTCGGCCTTGCGCAGGGCGATGCGATAGGGTTCCGGGTCGACCTGAAACAGCAGGTCGCCCTTGGCGACCGGCTGGTTTTCCGCAACCGCGATGGTCACGACCCGGCCGCCGATTTCCGAGGCGACGGAAAGGCGGGCCTGATGGACATAGGCGTTGTCGGTCGATTCGCTGCCGCCGGTGGTCATCCACCAGGCGCCGGCCCCGGCCAGCAACACCACGGGCAGCGCAGCCATCAAGAGGGTGCGCTTGACGCGCGAGGGGCGGGGTTTCGCCGGTGCCGCCGAGGCTTGGGATTCTGCGCTCATTTCACGGATACTCCTTGGGCGGCGACGGGGGTGCGGGCGGCCGCTTCGTTCAGATTGGCGATCACGGTGGAAAGGCCGGACAGCAACGTCTGCCGCTGTTCGGCGGAAAGTCCGGCCAGGGCCTCGGCATAAACCTCGTCGGCAAGACCGCGGATCACCGCATGGGCGGCGACGGCACGGTCGGTCGGGGTCACGATCTTGGCCCGGCGGTCGTCGGGGTCGGGGCGGCGTTCCACCCAGCCCGCGGCCTCCATCCGGTCGATCATGCGCGAGACGCTGATCGGCTCGATATCCAGATGGTCAGCGATGCGGGCCTGCGTGGCCTGACCGCACTTGGTTATCACCAGCAGCAGGCGCCATTGGGACGAGGACAGGCCCATGTGATCCACCCGCCGCTCGAACGCCTTGCGGATGTTGCGAGAGGCTTCGTGCAGAAGCAGGCCAAGACTGTCGGGCTGTTTTTCCATGAGCGCCACATATTATAAGCAAGCTTATCATTCAATCGGCCGGAAGGCGGGACGCGAAATAAATCGCTCTGGCCGAAAAGGTGCGGCAAAGCTGCAACGCCGGCCCGGCGATCCTAAAAACTTGCGGGGATGGGCGGGGACACATAGTCTTTGCGACAAAGCCCTGACGATAACGGGGTGGTTCGCGCAAGGGCGCGCGCGGGTGAGTGTATGGGCAGCAGGCCAAGTGTAACCGATCAGGGCAGAGCCGCCTTCCCGCTGCGGCGACAGGAAAGCCGCCATGGCCGCATCACCGCCGTCTCGATGATGAAGGACGAAGGACCGTTCGTCCTGGAATGGATCGCCCATCACCTGGCCGTCGGGTTCACCGACATCGTGGTCTATACCAACGATTGCAGCGACGGCACCGACGACATGCTGATCCGGCTGGAGGAGCTGGGGCTGGCCCATCACCGCCGCAACGTCATTCCGCCGGGGCAGCGGCCGCAGCCCTCGGCGCTGAACTACGCCCAGGAGGAGCCGCTGGTCTGCGAAAGCGACTGGGTTCTGGTGTTCGACGCCGACGAGTTCCTGTGTATCCGCCACGGCGACGGCACGCTGGACCCGATGCTGGACGATGCGGTGGCCCAGGGGGCGAACGGCATCGTCATCACCTGGCGCATATTCGGCTCGGGCGGGGTGCAGGACTGGTCGCGCGATCCGGTTACGGAACAATACCGGATGGCGGCGCCCCCCGACTGGAACAAGGGCTGGGGGGTCAAGACCCTGTTCCGCTTCGATCCCGACCACTGGAAGCTGGGCATCCACCGCCCCAAGATGAAGAACAAGTGGCTTGAGACGGATTTTCCCGACAGCATCAAATGGCTGAACGGGTCGGGCCGCCCGATGGAGGATTACTTCAAGTTCCGGGGCTGGCGGTCGATCACGCGGACCATCGGCTATGACTGGGCGCAGATGAACCACTATGCCGTCAAGTCGATCGACAGCTATGCGATCCGCAAGTTCCGCGGCAACGTGAACTTCAAGAAAGACAAGTATAACGCCGATTACTGGTCGCTTCAGGACCGCAACGAGGTGCGCGACGACACGATGCTGCGCTATTCGGCGGAACGGCGGCGGATCTTTGACCTGCTGCTGACCGATCCGGTTCTGAACCGGCTGCATTTCGCGGCGCTGGACCGGGCCGAGGCGCGGCTGGCCGAGTTCAAGGCGACGCCGGCCTATGCCGAGCTGGTGGCGGGGCTGAAGGCTGCGGCACAGGTGCCCCTGGCCGAGGTGACGGCGAAGCCCCCGCAGGCGCGCGATCCCGAAAAGATCGCCGCCCTGATGAGCCGCGTGGAAAAGACCGTGGGCGAGAAACAGCGCGCCGCCCGCAAGGCCGCCGCCCCCGCGCCGCGCGGCAGCGGTCTGGCCGATCCGCCGGCGGTTGCAGCGCCGGGCGATGTGCCATGGCATCCCAACCACGATGTGCTGTTGCCCGCCGACCCGCGGTTCTTTGGCGCGACCGCATTGGCCCAGATCGTGTCCGGCAAGTTTGAACGCGGGCTGGCGCGGGCGCTGGCCCGTCTGGTCGAAGGCGCGACGTCGCATCTGGACATCGGCGCGGGTTGCGGGTTTCGCGTGGCGCTGCTGGCGCGGGCCTTTCCCGACCTGGCCCAGACCGCGTTCGAGGACCATCCCGCCCGCGCCCGCCTGATCGCCGAGGTTCTGGACAGGAACGCGGTTTCCGGCCCCCGCATCGCCACCGGCCAGATGGGCGAGGACGGGCTGGCCCGGCTGGTGGCTGAGGTGCGGCCCGACAGCGTGATCGTCGCCGATCCGGCCGTCTCGCCCGAGGCGCTGGCCCAGGCCCTGCGCACGGCTGCGATCCGTCCCAAGGTGCTGATCGTGACCGGACAGGCGGTGCAGGCGCGCGAGGGCTGGGTGCGGGTCTTTGCCCCCGATGCCCCGCCGCCCGCCGATGCCGCACTGCCCGACTATCTTGTGGTGCGGTTCCCGCCCCGCGAAACATCCCCCATTCCCGGCGCAGCCCTTGCCGGATGACAAAAGGAGAAACCATGTCCCCCACCCGCCGCCCCGTCGCCTCGCTCTGGATCGGGCCCAGGCTGCATTACCTGAATCAGCTTTGCCTGCTGTCCCATGTCCAGCAGGGCCATCCCACCACGCTTTACTGCACCGACGAGGTGTCGAACGTGCCCGAGGGCGTGACCGTGCGCCCCGCGTCGGACATCATGCCGGTGAACATGGACATCGTGAACCAGACCTCGGAAAGCTTCATTTCCAACGTCTTCCGCTACAAGATGATCCAGGCGACGGATGCGGTCTGGATCGACTGCGACGCCTATTGCCACAAGCCCTTTCCCGACGAGATGACGCGCATCTTTGCGGGACACGGGTTCCGCGGCGCGCTGAACTGCGGGGTGGTCTATATCCCGCCCAAGGGCGAGCTGATGGCGCAGCTGCTGGACTATTACGATAACCTGCCCGCCGCCCCCGCCTGGTTCAACAAGCAGCAGCGCAAGCGGCTGGACAAGCAGGACACGTCGCTGCCACAGGCGGTGCGGATCTACAATGCGGAACGCACGGCCTTTGGCCCGCAGGCCTTTACCTGGTTCGCGCAGCAGACGGGGGATTACGAACACGCCCTGTCGCATGATGTGCTGTATCCGGTGCCCTTCCAGTTGAACGATGTGTTCTACGATCCCTATGGCCGGGTCGAGGGGCATTTCACCGATGCCACGCTGTCGGTCCATCTTTACACCAACGGCACGAAACCCTGGTGGCGCAAGAACCCGCCGCTGGCGAATTCCTATGTCGCGCGGATGTGCGAGCATATCGGCGTCGATCCCGCGAAGGCGCTGGAGGATTGATGCCCCGCGCGCCCCTGACCTTTGTCTATATCGTCGAGCCGCCGGACTATCAGATCTATGCCTGCACGCTGCTGGCCTCGATCCGCAAGTATTTCCCGGCGGATGTGCGCTGCATCGGCTATTGCCCGGAACACCGGATGGACGATCTGCATCCGTCGGTCTTCAAGGCGCATGAGATGCTGGATGCCGAAATCCGGCCGATGCGGACGCTGGACATGTGGGACGAACCCTATCCCCATGGCAACAAGATCATCGCCGCGATGCAGCCGCGTGACAGCGCCTATTCCGCCTTCGTCGACAGCGACGTGCTGTTCATGGAACCGAACCTGCCCGGAAACCTGATCCGGGCGGGGCATGTTTCCTGTTCCGTCGCCGCCTCGATGATCTGGGCGGAGCAGACGCTCTGGGACCGGATCTATCCCGTTTTCGATATGTCCGTGCCGACAGAACGCGTGCGGCTGATGCGTCACAAGGGCAAGCAGGTCGTGCCCTATTTCAGCGCGGGCCTTGTGGTCTTCCCCGAGGATGCGGGGCCGGGCGGGCGGTTTCCCGATGTCTGGTATGACACAGCCCGGCGGCTGGACCGCGAAACCGACATCGCGAACCGCAGGCCCTATCTGGACCAGATGACCCTTCCCCTTGCGATCCGCCGGGCGGGGCTGGACTGGAACATCCTGCCCGAGGAACAGCATTACATCCTGGGCGGCAACATGCGGGGCGAGCCCTTGCCCCAGGAACGGAAAATTTACACCGTCCACTACCGCAATCAGGATATCCTGCGAGAGATCGGCCTGATGCGCCCCGCAAGGAAGCTGCTGAAGGAGATGATCGGCGTGCCCTATGTCCGCCGGCTCGTTCCGCAGCCGGGGGACGAGACCGAAGAGGCGTAAGATCGCATGACAGCCATCCCGGCCCCGTGGCCCGCCTTTGCGGGCGGCCTTTGCCTGAAAGACCGGCGGCAATGGCCGCGCTGATCGAGGCGGTGCGCTTCGGCTTTGGCCCGCGCGCCGACCAGACGCTCGACGACGGGCCGCCAGACCCCGCCCGCCTGCTGGCGCAGTTGCAGGCGCCCGAGGATGTGGGGCTTGCCAGTTCCTCGGCCGAAAGGCTGGATCTTCTGCGCCGGGCCAAGGCCGATATCGACGCGGTAAAGCATACCGGCGTGCCCGCCGATACGGCGAACACCCGCGCGGCAAGGACGCTGCTGCCGGGGGATCAGCGTGGCTGGATCATGGCGCCCGTGTCGGCATTGCAGGGGTTTCGCGAAAGACTGGTCTATTTCTGGCTGAACCGTATGACGGTGGCCTACCGCGGCAATGATGCGCAGTTTTTCCTGCTGCCCTACCGGGACGAGGTGATCCGGCCGCATGTGGGCGGGCGCTTTGCCGACATGCTGGCGGCCTCGGCCTGGCATCCGGCGATGAACCTCTATCTGGAACAGGCGTTTTCATCGGGACCGAACTCGGCCTTCGGGCGGCGGCGCAAGGCGGGACTGAACGAGAATTACGCGCGCGAATTTCTGGAACTGCACAGCATGGGGGGCAAGGGGTATACCCAGGCCGATGTGACCGAGCTGGCCCGGCTGTTCACCGGCATGACCTACAGCCGCAAGGATGGCGTCAGTTTCGTGCCCGGCCGGGCCGAACCGGGGACCAAGACCGTGCTGGGGGACAGCTATGGCAGCGGCGTGGACGAAATCGCCCGGCTGATCGCAACCGTCGCCCGTCGCCCCGAAACCGCCGCCAGCCTGTCCCATGCGCTGGCGCGGCATTTCCTGCGGCCCGATCCGCCCGCCGATCTGGTGGCGCGGATGGCCGAGGCCTATCTGCAATCGGATACCGCGCTGGTGCCGGTCTATCGTGTGATGCTGGACCATCCGGCGGCGGCCGACCCTGTGCTGTCGAACGTCCGCAGCCCGGTGGAATATGTCGCGGCCTCGCTGCGCGCGCTCGGCTCGCCCGAGACGGGAAAGCTCAAACTGGGCGAGCATCTGCGGCGGATGGGCCAGCCGGTCTTTCGCCCCACGGGCCCGGATGGCTGGCACGAGGCGCCGGACACCTGGATCAGCGGCCCCGCCATTGCCGGGCGGCTTCGCTGGGCCGAGATGCTGGCCCGCGGCTATGGGCAGGGGGTCGATCCCCGCCAGCTTGCCCCCCGGATGCTGGGGGCGGCCCATGCCGATACGATCCGCGCCGTGGGTCAGGCCGAACAGCGATGGGAAGGGGTGGCGGTGCTGCTGGCCTCGCCCGATTTCATGCGGAGATAGGCGATGGCAAAAACCTTCCTTCTGTCCCGGCGCGAGTTCCTGATCGGCTGTTCGGTGGCCGCCAGCCCGCTGCTGACGCCCGTGACTTTCGCGGCGGCACCGGGGGAAAACCGGCTGGTCGTCATCGTGCTGCGCGGGGCGATGGACGGGATGGACGTGCTGCGCCCCGTTGGCGATCCGGCGCTGCTGGCGCTGCGGCCGGGCCTTGCGGCGGGGGCGGCGGCCGATCCGCTGGTGCTGGACGGGTTCTATGCGCTGCATCCCGCGCTGTCGGGTCTGATGCCGCTGTGGCAAAAGGGCGAACTGGGCTTTGCCACGGCGGTTGCCACGCCCTATCGCACCCGCAGCCATTTCGAGGCGCAGGATGCGCTGGAAAGCGGCACGGGCGATGCCGACGGTCCGACCGCCGCCCCGGCCGGGGACGGCTGGCTGAACCGGGCGGTCGGACGGCTGGGCGGTTTTGACGCCGATACCGCCGTGATGATCGGGCAGGAGCCGATGCTGATCATGGAGGGCGCGGCCCCGGTGCGCCACTGGCTGCCGGTGGACGAGAGCCGGATGTCCGATCAGGGCGAAAGCCTGCTGATGCGGCTTTACGATGCCGATCCCGCCTTTGCCGCGGCCTGGGCCGAGACGCAGGCGCTTCGTGACGAGACGACCGACCGCAAGCAGCCGGGCGAGAAAGATCCTCTGGGCCGCTATGTCGCGGAACGGCTGAACGCCGAATCCCGCATCGCGACCTTTTCGGTGGCGGGCTGGGACACGCATCACAACCAGACCGGCGCGCTGCCGAAACGGCTGGGCCCGCTGGCGGACCTGCTGCTGACGCTGCGGTCGGAACTGGGGCGGCACTGGGCGCATACCGCGGTGATCGCGCTGACGGAATTCGGCCGCACCGCGCATGAAAACGGCACCGGCGGCACCGATCACGGCACCGGCGGCACGGCGATCCTGGCGGGGGGCGCGCTGAAGGGCGGCAAGGTCTGGGGGCAATGGCCGGGGCTGGACGAAGCCAGCCTTCTGGACCGCCGCGACCTGATGCCGACCTCCGACGTGCGCGGCTATGCGGCGCGGATGCTGCACGAGATGTTCGGGATCGGGCAGGGCGACCTTGAAGCGGCGGTCTTCCCCGGTCTATCCATGCAGGAGATGCCGCAACTGACCCTGTAGGGCGCATGGCCGACCCCGAAGAACAGCGCGACGGCGAAAGCCGCGAGGATCGCCGCCGCCGCCGCAAGGCGCGCAAGACGGCATTGCCTGTTCTGCCCCCTGTCGGGCGTCTGGATGCGGCCGCGCTTCTGGGGGACATCGACGCCTGGAACCTGCGGATCGACGGCGACTGGCTGCGGTTCGATGCGCGCCTGGGGGATCATCCGCGCGGCTATATGTGCGCCCTGTCAGGCGGCGACATCATCGCCGATGCGCCGGGGCCGCTGCTGGCGGTGCTGGGGATCGGCGGGCCGCGGGCCGCGGGGTTCAATGCCGGGCCGTCGCCTTTCGCGCAGAATGTGCTGGCCCCGGCCGACCATATCGGCGCCATCGGCTGCGAGGGGACGGCGCTTGCCGCCCGCACCCCCGGCCTGCAACGCATCCCCCACCGCCCGCGAGAGGCGCTGTGCGCCGAAACCCTGCTGGGCTGGCGGGCACTGGCGCGGCGCGGGCTGCCGCTGATCCTGACGCGGGTGGAGACGGAGGCGGCGGCCTCGGTTGCCGCACTGGGCGAGGGCATCGCCTTCGCCAACTTTCAGATCGCGCTGGACAATCTGTGCGATGCTGCGGCCAGCCTTGGGCGCCGTGCGCAGGTGCTGGCGGTGACGCTGGCCCATGGGGTCGAGGATCTGGGGACCGATCCCGCCGCCATCGCCGCCGGTTTCCGCCGCCTGATGGCGCGGATCGAAGGCGCGATGACGGCGCGCGGGCTGGTGCCCCCGACCTTCCTTGCCACGGCCGAGACGGGAACCGCCCGCATCGCCAGCCATCCGGCGGTCAGGGCTTTTCACGACCTCGCGCTGCATCCCGGCCCCCACCGGTTGATCCTCCCCGCGCCCGCCTATGCCTTTGCACAGGACAGGAACGGCCGCCCGACCGAGGACGGGCGGCTGGACATGGCGCGCATGGACGCCCATGCCCTGACCGCGCTGGAAGGGGGCGGCGACTGGTTCTGTCCCACCGCCCTGCTGGCGGAAGCGGATGGCGCCCGCATCCGCGTGACCTTTCGCGCGATGGAGCCGCTGGTGATCGACCCCGACCCGCCCTTGCCCGCTGGGCCGTCTGCCGGGTTCCGGCTGAATGATCCGGGCGTGGCGATCCTGTCGGCGGAACTGGCGGCGGACGATCCGCGTTCGGTCATCCTGACCTGCGACCGCCCGCCCGCGTCGGGGGCAGAGCTGTGTCTTGCTTGCGACCTGCCCACCACGGACGACCGCCCGCCGAACCGCAGCGCCCTGCGCGATCTGTGGACCGCACCGGGGGCGACCGGCCCGCTGCACCGCTGGGCGCTGCCCGCCGCGCTGCCGATCCGACCGGGGGCCGCATGAGGTTTGACCGCCAGACGATCCGCGAGGGCAACATCTGCCTGATCTGGATCGACGACATGATCGACATCTTTACCTGGCGCGATGCCTTTGGCGTGACCATCCGGACTCCGAACATCGACCGGCTGATGGCCGAGGGCACGCGGTTCGCCAATGCCTATGCGACCGTGCCGCTGTGCGCCCCCTGCCGGGCCGAGATCGCCACCGGCCTGTCGCCGTTCCGCACCGGGCTGGTGGACCTCAACCGCTTCTGGCGCGACGTGATGCCGCCGACCGCGCATTGGGCCTATGACCTGCGCGCGGCGGGGTTTCGCACCTTCAACACCGGCAAGACCGACGCGAACTACAAGCCGATGCCCGAGGACTATCGCCGCGTCCTGTTCCACGAGGATGCCCCGGCCGAGGATCGGGGCAAGCGGCGTAAGATCCACGCCTATCTCGATACCGGGCCGGGGATCGAGGGGGTGGGCCATCCCGACGACGACGGATCGCAGGACCATACGTTCTATGACCATGCGGTCGCGCAAAATGCCATCGACTATCTGGGGCGGGCCGATCCTGCGCGGCGGCATCTGATGCAGCTGGGCTTCAAGCATCCGCATTACAACCTGACCTGCCCGGACAGGTTCTATCAGATGTATGATCCCGCGCGGATCACCTGGCCCCGCACCGCGCATCCCGACGATTTCCATGGCCCGCAGCCGGGGATGGCGGTTTACGAGATGGCCTATATCGTCAACGGCCAGTGGACGCCGGAAAAGGCCGGGGACGAAGGGTGGCGCCAAGTGGTGCGCGCCTATTTCGCCGCCTGTTCGCATGTGGACCATGAAATCGGCCGGTTCATGGATGCCCTGCGCGCTTGCCCCCTGGGCTCGAACACGACCGTGCTGCTGGTGTCGGACAACGGCTTCAACCTCGGGACTCATGACAGTTTCCACAAGATGAGCCAGTGGGACAGCGCCGCCCATGTGCCGCTTGGCCTGTGGCACGCGGCAATGCCGGGCGGGCAGGTGGTCGATTGCCCCGTGTCGCTGCACAACATCCCGAAGACGGTGATGGATCTGGCCGGTCTGCCGCCGCGGTGGGACTGGGTGTCGGGGCAAAGCCTGCTGCCGCTGGCCGATCCCTCGTTCGGGGACTATGACCGCAGCCAGTCGCCGCTGACCGCCGTGTTCGGCACGCTGTCGGTGCGCTCCTCGGTGCCCGGATACGAACATCTGCGCTATTTCCGCTATCCGAACGGCGAGGAGCATGTTTATGACGTGATCCGCGATCCGGGCGAGACGACAAATATCGTCGGCGGGGCCGAGACGCCGTTCCTGCGGGCCGAGCTGGTGGCGGCGGCCGCGCGGCTGGGGCTGGACCTGTCGGGGATGGAACGGCCCGACAGCGGCCTGCGCGCGATGATGGCGATGGACGGATCGGTCGCCCTGCAAGGCCCGCCCGCCGACAGCCAGTTTTGGGTCTATGGCGAGGCGGGCGGACGGATCGCCGCCGCGCCGGGCGCGCAGCATGTGCTGTGGTATCTGGGCGGGCCGGACGGGCATGTCCTGTCGGTGCCCGAAGGCATCGGCACCGTGCGCATCGGCACGGTCGTCGCGCGCGAGGAAGGCTCGGGCAAGGGCCGCGCCTTCGAGGTGGTCGCGCATCCGGCATCTGCCATCACTTTCGAGGCGTCGGAACGGGTGCCCGTCCGCGTGACGGGCAGCGACCGGGGCGACCGGCTGTTCGGCCCGGTCTATGCAGGGGCCGAGTTCCTTGGCGGCGCGGGGGACGATCTGATGGTCGCCGTCTCAGGCCGCAGGAACGACAAACATGCGTTCTACGGCGGGCCGGGCAACGACACGCTGATCGGCAATGCGGGCCGGGCGACGCTGGACGGTGGGGCGGGCGACGATCTGATCCAGGGCGGCGACGGGTTCAACCGGCTGTTCGGCGGCTTTGGCAATGACACGATCACCGATGGCGACCATACGTCGATCATCCATACCGGGCCGGGGCGCAATGTCGTCGCGGCGGGCGAGGGCAAGCATGTGTTCCATGTCGGACCGGGCGAGAACCTGATCACCGGCGGCCCCGGCGGCGTGACCTATCGCATCGCCTATGGCGGGGTCTGCCGTATCACCGACTGGCGGCCGGGGGATACGCTGGTGCTGGAGGACTGGCCCGCCGATCCGCAGATCGCGGTCGAAGGGGGCGAGGTGGTGATCTGGCTGGCGCTTTCGGCCGTGGTGCTGGAGGGTGCGCCCGATCCGGCCGAGGTGGCGCGGCATCTGCGGCGCGAGGCGGCGCGGTAGGGGCGAAAGGGGGCGCTCGCGCCCCCTCTTGGCCGTGCCGGCCAATTCACCCCCTGAGGATATTTTCATCCGGCAAGAGGGGGGATCGGGGGGGAGGGAGGTCACGCCGGGCGGTGGAAATCCGAGGCAGGGTCGTTCAGCACCGCATCGCGCAGCTGTTGCCAAAGCTGCCGGCGCAGGTCGGCATAGGCCGGGTGGTCGTGCGGGTCGGACTGCCAGCGCGGGCCGGGGAACGGAACCTCGATCCGCGAGAGGATGCGGCCGGGGCGGGGGGAAAGGACGACGATGCGGTCGCCCAGCACCAGAGCCTCGTCGACGCTGTGGGTGACGAAGACCACCCCCGGCCCTCCCGCCGCGCCGACCAGCCGCAAAAGCTCGGCCTGCATCAGCTCGCGCGCCTGTGCGTCCAGCGCGGCAAAGGGTTCGTCCATCAGCAGGAAGTCGGGTCGGGGGGCCAGGGCGCGGGCCAGCGCCACGCGCTGTTTCATCCCGCCCGACAGCGCCGCGGGAAAGGCGCCCGCGACCCGGCCAAGGCCGACCAGCGCCAGCACATGGTCCACCCGCGCCGCGCGCTCGGCCGCCGGCAGGTCGGGCAGGGCAAAAGCCACGTTCTGCGCGACCGTCTTCCACGGCAGCAGGCGGTAGGACTGGAACACCATCGCCGTTCCCCGCCCCGGCACGGGGGGGGCGCCCTTCAGCGCGACATGCCCGGCATCCGGCCGCAGCAGCCCCGCCATCAGCCGCAGAAGGCTGGTCTTGCCGCAGCCCGAGGGGCCGAGCAGCACCAGAGTCTCGCCCCTGGTCACGGTCAGGTCGATCCCCCGGACGACCGGCGCGCCGCCCAGCGACAGCGACACGCCGGACAGCGAAAGACCGGGCGGCGGGGGGTCGGCCCTCAATTCCAAGCGGTATCGCCAGCGTCGGATGCACCGATCCTGTCCAGCACCGCCTTGAGCGGTCCGAAGTCGGTAAAGGCGGTCAGCGGGGCGACGGGGATATCCTTGAAATCCTCGCTTTCATGCAGCCACTTCTGCGCCGCCAGCACCTCGCCCTGGCTGAGGCCGCCATTGACCGTCCAGGCGCCGGCGAAGGCCTTGGCCAGCATCTCCAGATCGGCCTTCGGCACGTCGGGGCGGGCCTTTTCCATCGCCGCGACCCATTTCGCCGGATCGGCCTGGAAATCGCGCGCGGCAAGGATCATCGCCTCGATCACCGCCTGAACCTCTGGTCCGCGGGTGGTCAGGGTTTCGGCGCGCACCACGTTCAGCTTGGACAGGATCGGGGCGGCCTTGTAGAAATCGTCCAGCCCCACCAGGACCGAGACATCGGCCGCGTCGTCGATCGCGGCAAAGCTGCCGATGCCCATGGTCGTCGCGTCGATCTGCCCGGCGATCAGCGCCTGCGCCCGCGCCTGCGGCTGGCCCAGGGCCACCAGTTGCAGGCTGTCGGTATCGACCCCCTGTGCCGCCAGCACCCGCAGGGACAAGAGATGATCGACGCTGCCGACCCGGCCGATCCCGAACCTTTTGCCGTTCAGATCCTTGACCGAGGCCAGCCCGTGCCCCGCCACCAGATAGGGCAGCGCCTTGTTCGGCGACATCACCCCGCGCAGGTCATCCGCGCCCGAAGCCACCGCCTGCAACAGCGATTCCAGCGAGACATTGGCCATCTCGCCCTCGCCCGCGCGCAGGGCGGCCATCACCATGGGCGATTGTTCCACCCGCACGAATTCCACATCGACCCCGGCGCGGTCGAAATAGCCGCCCTGCTTGGCCAGTTCCATCACCGAATTCGGGACCAGAGGCGTCTCGGCTTCGGCAATGATCAGGCGGAACGGCTCGGCCCCGGCGGGCAGCGCCAGACCCAGGAACCCCGCAAGACCGACAGCCACTGCGAACAGGTGTTTCATCTTCATTCCCTCCCCCCATTTCAGGCTTCGCGCCATCGCAAAAGCCGCTTTTCGACCAGCCGCATCCCCTCGGTCACGCAGGCGCCCACCAGCGCCAGCACCACGACCACGGCCAGATATTCCGCCATCCTGAACCGGCTGCCATAAATCGCCAGCAGCCCGCCCAAACCGCTGATCGCGGTGTAAAGCTCGGCCACGATGGTATTGATCAGGCCGATGGTCGCCCCGATCCGCACCCCGGCGATCAGGAAGGGCACCGCGCCCGGCAGGACCACATGGGCCAGGATGCGCGGGCGTGAGGCACCACCGGCCACCGCCATCTCGACCAGTTCGGGATCGGCGGCGCGCACGCCCGCATAGGCGTTCAGGATCACCGGCATCACCGCGCCCAGGAACACGATCAGCACCTTGGCCTGAAGCCCCAGCCCAAGCGCCACGATGATCAGCGGGATGAACGCCACCCGCGGCGTCGCGGCCAGCGCCATCACATAGACGTCGAGCGCCCGTCCCAGGGGCCGCCACATCCCCATGGCGCAACCAAGCGCGCAGCCCGCCACCACGCCCAGCCCGGTGCCCAGCAGGAACACCCGCAGGCTGGCCCACAGCGCGGGGAAAAGCTTTCCCTCGACCGCCAGCCCCCATCCCGCCTGCGCCACCGCAAGGGGCGAGGCGAACAGCCCCTTCGGCACAGCCTGCGCCGCCAGCGTCCATACGATCAGCACCAGCGCCAGAAAACCCAGCCGCAACAGGGCGGTAACGGCAGCATCGGGCAGGGCGCCGCGCCTGCGCGCGGACCCGGCGCGCTCGATCGCTCTGGCGGCGGCGTGCTCTCCCATCGGGTCAGTTTCGGGCAGGACCGCGCCCGGCGCAAGCGGCGGCGCTTCCACCCTTTGGCTGAATTGCGGGAAAGCCGCGCCGGGGGGAAACTGGTCCAGACGCGGACACGATATAAGGGAGGAATGTGTCGTGACCTATGAGAATGTAAAGATCCACCCGGCGGTCGACGGCGGGGTGAAAAAGGGTGACGCCAACTTCAAGGGCGGCACGCTGACCTGCAAATGCGCGACCGACAAGGTCGAGGTCAAGGTGGGCGGCCAGACCGCGCACAACCACGTCTGCGGCTGCACCAAATGCTGGAAACCCGAAGGCGCGGTGTTCAGCCAGGTCGCCGTGGTGGGCCGCGATGCGGTTCAGGTCACGAAAAACGCCCAGAAGCTGAAAATCGTGAACGAGGCGGCGCCGATCCAGCGCCACGCCTGCACCGGCTGCGGCGTGCATATGTATGGCCGGATCGAGAACAAGGAACATCCGTTCTATGGTCTCGACTTCGTGCATACCGAGCTTTCGGGCGAAAGCGGCTGGTCGGCGCCGGAATTTGCGGCCTTCGTCTCCTCGGTGATCGAATCGGGGGTGGACCCGTCGCGCATGGCGGGCATCCGCGGGCGGCTGAAGGAACTGGGGCTGGAGCCCTATGACTGCCTGTCGCCGCCCCTGATGGACGCCATCGCCACCCATGTCGCGAAGAAGTCCGGCGCCCTCCCCGCCTGACGCTTCCGCACCCCGGCCTGACGCGGATTGTCGGGCCGGGGTTGCTTTTGCATGATAGGGAACCCCGCGCGGCACCCTCGCCGCGCCGAATTACGGAGAAGAATACATGCGCACCCGTGCCGCCGTTGCGGTCGCCGCCGGCAAACCGCTGGAAATCATGGAGGTGAACCTCGAAGGTCCGAAGAAGGGCGAGGTTCTGGTCGAGATCAAGGCCACGGGCATCTGCCACACCGACGAATTCACCCTGTCGGGCGCCGACCCCGAAGGCATCTTCCCCTCGATCCTGGGGCATGAGGGCGCGGGCGTGGTGATCGAGGTGGGCGAAGGCGTGACCAGCCTGAAACCCGGCGACCATGTGATCCCGCTTTACACGCCGGAATGCCGGGAATGCCCGTCCTGCCTGTCGCGCAAGACCAACCTCTGCACCGCGATCCGCGCGACCCAGGGCCAGGGGCTGATGCCGGACGGGACGACGCGGTTCTCGATGCTCGACGGCACGCCGATCTATCACTACATGGGCTGCTCGACCTTCGCCAACCACACGGTCATGCCGGAAATCGCGCTGGCCAAGGTGGACCCGGCCGCGCCCTTCGACAAGATCTGCTATATCGGCTGCGGCGTCACCACCGGCATCGGCGCGGTGATCAACACCGCCAAGGTGGAAATCGGCGCCAAGGCGGTGGTCTTCGGTCTGGGCGGCATCGGGCTGAATGTGATCCAGGGCCTGAAGATGGCGGGCGCCGACATGATCATCGGGGTCGACCTGAACAACGACAAGAAGGAATGGGGCGAACGCTTCGGCATGACCCATTTCGTCAACCCGAAAGAGATCGAGGGCTCGGTCGTCCAGCATATCGTCAACATGACGAAAACCCCCTTCGACCAGATCGGCGGCGCGGATTACTCGTTCGACTGCACCGGCAACGTCAAGGTGATGCGCGACGCGCTGGAATGCACCCACCGCGGCTGGGGCGTCAGCGTGGTGATCGGCGTGGCCCCGGCGGGGGCCGAGATCCAGACCCGGCCGTTCCAGCTGGTGACGGGGCGCGTCTGGAAGGGCACCGCCTTCGGCGGCGCGCGGGGCCGGACCGATGTGCCCAAGATCGTCGACTGGTACATGGACGGCAAGATCGAGATCGACTCGATGATCACCCACACGCTGAAGCTCGAGGACATCAACAAGGGGTTCGACCTGATGCACGAGGGCAAGTCCATCCGCTCGGTTGTCATCTATTGATCCGGCCCGCGGACCGGGGGCGCTTCGCCCGCCGGACCCCCCGAGAGTATTTCCAAAAGGGAAAGAATGCAGATTTTCCCTTTGACAAATACTCCACGGGGGTCCGGGGGTGTGAAACCCCCGGTCCGCGGCCAGCCAAACGGAGTGCGGAGGGTAGATGAAGACCATTTCGGAAAACGGATCCTTCGGCGGGGTGCAGGGCGTCTATTCTCATGCTTCGGACGTTTGCGGCTGCGATATGACCTTTGCCGTCTATCTGCCGCCGCAGGCCAGGGCCGGAAAGGTGCCGGTCCTGTGGTATCTGTCGGGCCTGACCTGCACGCATGAGAATGCGATGACCAAGGCCGGCGCCCAGCAATGGGCCGCCGAGGAAGGCATCGCGCTGATCTTTCCCGATACCAGCCCGCGCGGCGAGGGGGTGGCGAACGATGCCGCCTATGACCTGGGCCAGGGTGCGGGCTTCTACGTCAATGCGACCGAGGCGCCCTGGGCACCGCATTTCCGCATGTGGGATTACATCGTCCACGAATTGCCAGAACTGGTCCTTGCGGCTTTTCCGCTGGACCGTGACCGGCAGGGGATCACCGGCCATTCCATGGGCGGTCATGGCGCGCTGACCATCGCCATGACGCATCCCGAGATCTACCGATCGGTTTCCGCCATCTCTCCCATCGCGAACCCGACGAAAAGCGATTGGGGGCGCAAGCAGTTTACCGCCTATCTGGGCGCGGACGAGGCGAAATGGGCCGCGCATGACGCGACGGTGCTGATGGCCGAGCGCGGCTTTCCCGCGCCCATCCTGATCGACCAGGGCGCGAAGGACCAGTTCCTGGACCTGCTGAAGCCCGAGGCGCTGATCGCGGCCGCGGCCGCCCGTCGCCAGCCGGTGCAGTTCCGGCTGATCGAGGGCTATGACCACAGCTATTTCTACGTTTCCAGCGTGATGGAGGATCACGTCCGCTTTCACGCGGCGCGGCTGGCCGAGCCAGCCTGACCGCCGCCGCCAGACATCCAAGGAGGAAAACGATGTCCAGCCCCCTGCGCGGCGCGCTTGCCGCGGCCCTGACCGTCACCCTGGCCCTGCCCGCCTTCGCCGATGGCGATGCGGCCAAGGGGCAGGTGGTGTTCAAGAAATGCCTCGCCTGCCATTCGGTCGAACCCGGCGCGCCCTCGAAGGTCGGGCCGAATCTGCATGATGTCGTGGGGCGCAAGTCGGGCACCTTTGAAGGGTTCAAATACTCTCCGGCCATGCTGAAGATGGGCGAGGAGGGCCATGTCTGGACGCCGGAGGAGATCGACAAGCTGATCGAGGCGCCGATGAAAAACTTTCCGGGCATCAAGATGGCCTTTCCCGGCCTGAAGAAGCCCGAGGAAAGGGCCGATGTCATCGCCTATCTGATCAGCCTGCATCCCGATGGTGCCGCGGCCGGGGGCGCCGCGCCCGCTGCTGCCCCTGCCGCAGATACGGAGGCACCGGCCCCCTCGAACTGAGCGCGGCCACCCCGGAAAGCGATTGGAAAACCGTGCCTTGGGCGCGGTTTTTCATTTTTCCCCGCTGGCCCGCCGGGGGGTCATACTTTGGTCTGAAATCCCTTCCGCTGCTTGACAGGATGCCGCACCCGGCGCTTCATAAGAATGGAATAAGAGGTCGGGCACCACTTTTATGCGTTCTTGGAGGGGACGCCGCCCGGCCGCAGCCACATTCGCGCATCAGGGAGGATGACGATGAAGAAGGGTATGCTGGGTCTGGTCGCAGGCCTGTTGCTGTCGGCGGCCGCACCTGCGCTGGCCAATGACAGCGTAAAGGCTGTCACCGCCGACGCCAAGCAGTGGGGGATGCAGCTGGGGAACTATGCCGGCACCCGCTATTCCGAGCTGAAGCAGATCAACAAGGAAAACGTCGGGAAGCTTCAGGTCGCCTGGACCTTCTCGACCGGGGTTCTGCGGGGGCATGAAGGGTCGCCCCTGGTGATTGGCGACATCATGTATGTCCATTCGCCCTTTCCGAACATCGTCTATGCCCTGGACCTGAAGAACGACGGCAAGATCCTGTGGCGCTATCACCCGCAGCAGAACCCCGATGTGATCGGCGTGATGTGCTGCGACACGGTGAACCGCGGCCTTGCCTATGCCGACGACACGATCTTCCTCAGCCAGGCGGATACGACGCTGGTGGCACTGGATGCCAAGACCGGCGCGGTGAAGTGGAGCGTTGCGAACGGCGACCCGGCCAAGGGTGAAACCTCGACCGCGACGCCTCTGGTCGTGAAGGACAAGGTGACGGTCGGGATCTCTGGCGGCGAATATGGCGTGCGGGGCCACCTCAGCGCCTACAATATCAAGGACGGCAGCCTGGCCTGGCGGGCCTATTCCACCGGACCGGACGCCGAGATGCTGGTCGACCCCGAAAAGACCATGGTTCTGGGCAAGCCGATCGGCAAGGACAGCTCGCTCAATTCCTGGGAGGGCGACCAGTGGCAGATCGGCGGCGGCACCACCTGGGGCTGGACCACCTATGACCCCGAACTGAACCTGATCTACTACGGCACCGGCAACCCCTCGACCTGGAACCCCAGCCAGCGGCCGGGCGACAACAAATGGTCGATGACCATCATGGCGCGCGATCCCGACACGGGCATGGCGAAATGGTTCTACCAGAAGACGCCCCATGACGAATGGGACTTCGACGGCGTGAACGAGAACCTGCTGGTCGACAAGGAAATCGACGGCAAGGCGCGCAAGCTGCTGGTGAACTTTGACCGCAACGGCTTCTCCTACACGCTGGACCGGGAAACGGGCGAGCTGCTGGTGGCCGAGAAATACGACCCCGCCGTGAACTGGGCCACCAAGGTCGACATGGACAAGGCCTCGCCCACCTATGGGCGCCCGCTGGTCGTGTCGGAATATTCGACCGCGCAGAATGGCGAGGACACGAACACCACCGGCATCTGCCCGGCCGCGCTTGGCACCAAGGACCAGCAACCTTCGACCTATTCGCCGAAGACGGGCCTGTTCTATGTGCCGACCAACCACGTCTGTATGGACTATGAACCCTTCCGCGTCAGCTATTCGGCAGGCCAGCCCTATGTCGGCGCGACCCTGTCGATGTTCCCCGCGCCGGACAGCCATGGCGGCATGGGCAACTTCATCGCCTGGGATGCGGTGAAGGGGAAAATCGTCTGGTCGCTGCCGGAACAGTTCTCGGTCTGGTCGGGGGCGATGGCGACGGCGGGCGACATCGTGTTCTACGGCACGCTGGAAGGCTATCTGAAGGCGGTCGATGCCGAGACGGGCAAGGAGCTTTACAAGTTCAAGACCCCCTCGGGCATCATCGGCAACGTCTTCACCTATGAGGAAGGCGGCAAGCAGTATGTCGGCGTCCTGTCGGGGGTCGGCGGCTGGGCGGGCATCGGCCTGGCGGCGGGCCTGACCAATGCCAATGATGGCCTGGGGGCGGTCGGCGGCTATGCGGCGCTGTCGGACTATACCGCGCTTGGCGGTCAGCTGACGGTATTCAAGCTGCCGGACTGACGGGTCTGCGATGACAGGGAACGCCGCTCTTCGGGGCGGCGTTTTCCATTGCGGGGCAGGGCGTTACACCTGACCAGACTAAAGTTGCATTTGCCGCGCCGCCGCGCCGGTCTAGGCTTTCCGCAATACTCTTTGGGAGGAGAGACCCATGAAAGCAGCCGCGCCGATTCTGGCGTTCGCCACATTTCTCGCCGGAGCGGCCTTCGCCCAAGAGGCGGCCAAGCCCGATGTCGTCGCCGACCACAACGATGGCGTGCGCTGGTTCACCGCCGAGGATGTGCCCACCTACAAGATCGGGGAAGACGGCACCGTGGACTGGCCGACCTTTTCCGGCTTCCGCCGCTATCACGCGGAATGCCACGTCTGCCACGGGCCGGATGGCGAGGGGTCGACCTACGCGCCGGCGCTGAAGGATTCGGCGCTGCGGATGGATTACTACGATTTCGTCGGGACCGTCGCCAGCGGCCGGCAAAAGGTGGGGGCCGCCGAAAGCCAGGTGATGCCGGCCTTTGGCACCAACCCGAACGTGATGTGCTATCTGGACGACATCTATACCTATCTGCGGGCGCGCGGCGAGGATGCGATACCGCGTGGTCGTCCGGCGAAAAAGGAAAACAAGTCCCAGGCCTATGCCGATGCGGAAAAGGCCTGCATGGATGGCTAGGACCGGGCTTGCCGCGGCGGTGCTGATCGCACTCGCCGCGCCGGCGGCGGCGCAGGTGGCCGATCTGGTGGACAGGTCGGCCTTCCGCGTCTGTGCCGACCCGGCCAACCTGCCGCTGTCCTCGCAGGATGGCACGGGGTTCGAGAACCGCATCGCCGAACTTTTCGCGGCAAAGCTGGGCGTGCCGGTCCAGTATACCTGGTTCCCGCAGGTCATGGGCTTTGTCCGCAAGACGCTGAGCGCGGGCAAATGCGACGTGGTGATCGGTTTTGCCCAGGGGGACGAGCTGGTTCTGAACACCAACCACTATTACACCTCGACCCATGTGCTGGTGGTGCGGGCCGACAGCGATCTGGCCGGGGTCGACACCTTGTCGGACCCGCGGCTTCAGGGGCACCGGCTGGGCGTGGTGGCGGGCTCGCCGCCGGCCACCCATGTCGCACGGCTGGGGTTGATGAAGCTGGCCAAGCCCTATGACCTGATGACCGACCGCCGGGTCGAGGATCCTGCGGGCGACATGCTGCGCGACGTGGAAGGCGGCGTGACGGACGGGGCGCTGATGTGGGGGCCGATCGCCGGGCCGCTGGCCAAGAACCACCCCGAGCTGAAGGTCATCCCGCTGCTGAAGGAAACCGCGCCGCCGCGGCTGTTCTTCCGCATCACCATGGGCGTGCGGGCGGGCGAGGACAACTGGAAGCGCGAGCTGAACAGCCAGATCCGCCGCAACCAGGCCGAGATTGACGCCATCCTGCGCGACGCCGGGGTGCCGCTGGTCAATGATTACGGAACGGCATTGAAACCCGAGGCCGCACCCCCCTGACCGGCCGCCCGGCGGCGCTTTGCCCCCCCGGACCCCTCAGGGTATTTTTGCCAAGATGAACGTGGGAAGAGGCTTGTCTTCATCTTGGCAAAAATACCCCACGGGGGTCCGGGGGTGTGAAACCCCCGGTGTCCCGCGCTTACTGCACGGCGATGAAGTTGCCGAAGGCGCGCGGGCCTTCGGGCATGTCCAGCGTCTCGATCACCCTCAGGCCGGCCGGGTCGATCACCTGCACCGTGTCGGAAAACCAGTTCGCGACGAACAGCCGTCCGTCCGGGGCGGTGGCGATGCCTTCGGGGTATTCGTCGGTTTCGATCTGGCCGATCACATGCAGCGTGGCGGCGTCAAAGACGGTCAGGCTGGCGGCATACTGGTTGGTGACAAAGCCGCGCCCGGCGGAAAAGGCGGTGGCATAGGGTCGTTCCCCTGTCGGGATCGTCGCGACGGTCGCGCCCGTCGCCAGGTCGATCACGCTGACCTGATCGGACAGCACATCGGTCACGAAGGCCCGGCCTTCGTGCAGCGTGACGCCAAAGGGATGGTGCCCGACCGCAATCGCCGTCACCTTGTCGCCCCGGATGATCGAGATGCTGTCGGCATCGCGGTCGGCAGTGACAAGGACACCCTCGCCCGAGGCGACGCCGGACGGGGTTGCGCCGACCTGCCAGCGGTGAAGCTCGGCCCCCGTGGCCGGGTCGACCTCGCGCAATATGCCGGTCCAGTCTGTGACCAGCGCCGCGCCCGTCGCCTCGCGCACCGCCACGCCGAAGGGCGCGCCCGCCAGCGGCCAGTCGGCCAGCAGGCGCCCGGTCAGGTCGAACACATGCAGCCGTTTCGTTTCCACCGCCACGGCAAGGATGCGGCCCCGGGCGCCATCGGCCGCGACGGCGGCGGGTTTGCCGGGCAGCGGCACCGTTGCCAGAACCGCCAGAGTGCCGGTGTCCACCAGCGTCAGCGCCCCGGCGTTCTGCGAGGTGATGGCCGCCACCTCGGCATAGGCCGGACAGCAAAGGGCCGCCCCGGTCAGGGCGGCCCGGAACGCCGGTTGAAGTCCGGTCATTCCGCCTTGCCGAATCGCGCCACCAGCGCGTCGATCCCGGCTTGATGCACCGCCTCGACCGAGGCGGTGGAGGCCTCGTCGTTCAGATCGGCGGGCGGGTCGTTGTTCGGATAGCCGCGATAGAAGGCGCCCTTCCAGTCGACCACCGCCTTGCCGCCCTCGTCCTTTATCGTGATGTGCGAGGCATAGTTGGTGGCCTTGACCGCCTCCAGATTGTCTTCGGTGAACCGGGTCGAAATCGCGAATTTCGCGGGGTCCAGCTTCAGCAGCTCCTCATGGATGACCGTGCCGTTTTCCATGGTGCGCACCCGCGTTGCGCCCTTTTCGCTGCCCGTCGCCTCCACCGACTTGACGCCGGGATACCAGCTCATGTCGGTGAAGCTGCCGATCACGGCCCAGACCTCGGCCGGGGTGGCGTTCAGCTTGACCGTCTGGTCGGTCTTCAGCCGCGAGGGGCCGTGCGCCTGTGCCGCGCCCGTGACCAGCGCAAGGCAGCCGATCAGGGCGATGATGAATTTCCGCATCTTTCCTCCTCCTCCGCCCGCGGGGCGGATCATGGGGGGACGATGCGGCGGGGCCGGGGCCGGGGCAATCAGCCAAAAGTATTATCACCTTTGTAATCATGTGTTTATGAAAATCTTATCATTGAAAAACGCTTTGATCCGCTGCCGACCCCGTGCCCAATAACCTACGAGGGAGAAAGCAATGCCACATCTGCGCCGCGCCGCCGTCTTGCTTGTCGCGATGAGCCTGCCCGCCCTTGCGGACGGGGTGGAATACCGGGCCGCCGTCCTGCGGGTGGACAGGCCGGGCCCCTTGCCGATCTCGCGCCTGGACCTGCCGCCCGAGGATCTGGGCTTTGCCGGGGCGGCGCTTGGCACCGCCGACAATGCGACGACCGGCAGCTTCATGAAGCAGACCTTCACCACCGAAACCGTCCTTGCCACGCCCGAAACCGCCGAGGCCGAGATGAAGCGGCTGGTCGACGGGGGGGTGAGCTATATCGTCACGCTGGCCGATGCCGCGACCACGGTGAAACTGGCCGATGTCGCGGGCGACAAGGCGCTGGTGTTCAATGCCGCCGCAACCGACGACAGCCTGCGGGGCAAGGATTGCCGGGCGAACCTGCTGCATATCGCGCCGTCCGATGCGATGCTGGCCGATGCGCTGGCCCAATATCTGGCGTGGAAGCGATGGGACGAATGGGTGCTGATTTCCGGCAGCCACCCCGAGGATCAGGCGCTGGCCGCCGCCTATCGCCGCGCGGCCGAGAAATTCGGCATGAAGATCGTGGCCGAAAAGACCTATGAGGATACGGGCGGCGCCCGGCGCACCGACAGCGGGTCGGTCCAGGTGCAGAAACAGATGCCGGTCTTTACCCAGGGCTTCCCCGCCCATGACGTGGTGGTGGCCGCCGACCGGGCGGGGGTCTTTGCCGACTGGCTGCCCTATCACACCTGGGATGCGCGCCCCGTTGCGGGATCGGCGGGGCTGGTGCCCGAAAGCTGGCACCCCGCGCAGGAGGCCTGGGGCGGCACCCAGTTCCAGAGCCGGTTCGAGAAACAGGCCCATCGTCCCGCCCGCCCCGAGGATTATCAGGTCTGGATGGCGCTGCGGGTGATCGGCGAGGCCGCGACCCGCACCAAGGGCGGCAACTGGACGGTGATGCACGACTTCATCCTGTCCGACAAATTCGATCTGGCCGCGTTCAAAGGCCAGAAGCTGACCTTCCGCGACTGGGACGGCCAGTTGCGCCAGCCGGTGCTGCTGGTGGCGGACAATGTCGTCGCCTCGGTCAGTCCGCAGGAGGAATATCTGCATCAGGTCAGCCAGCTTGACACACTGGGCATCGACCGCCCCGAGACGGAGTGCAAGAAATGAAACGGATGATTGCGGGCCTGATCTGTTCGACCGCGCTGGCGGGGCCGGCCTTGGCGGACAAGATCTTTGTCTCGAACGAAAAGGGCAACACCATCTCGGTGCTGGATTCCACCAGTCTTGAGGTGATCCACACGATTGAGGGCTTGCAGCGGCCGCGCGGCATCACCGCCTCGCCCGATGGCAAGCATATCTATGTCTGTTCTTCGGACGACGATCTGGTCCGGGTGTTTGACAGCGCGACTTACGAGGAGCTGCCGTCCCTGCCGTCCGGTCCCGACCCGGAACTGTTCGTGCTGCACCCCAGCGGCAACCCGCTTTATATCGCCAACGAGGATGACAACATCGTCACCGTGGTCGATGTGAACACCCGCCAGGTGCTGGCCGAGATTCCCGTGGGGGTGGAGCCCGAGGGAATGGGGATCAGCCCCGACGGCAAGATCGTGGTCAACACGTCCGAAACGACGAACATGGCCCATCTGATCGACACGACCAGCTACGAAATCGTGGAAAACGTGCTGGTCGACAGCCGCCCGCGCTTTGCCCAATACACCCCCGACGGCAGCCTGCTGCTGGTCAGCGCGGAAATCGGCGGCACGGTCAGCGTGATCGACCCGGCCAAGCAGGAGGTGATCCACCGCATCACCTTCGAGGTGAACGGCGTCCTGCCCGAGGCGTTGCAGCCGGTGGGGATCCGCGTCACCGCGGACGGGAAAAAGGCCTATGTCGCCCTGGGGCCCGCGAACCGGGTCGCGGTGATCGACCTCTCGACGTTCGAGGTCAAGGATTACCTGCTGGTCGGGCAAAGGGTCTGGCAACTGGCCTTTTCACCCGATGGCAAGTTTCTTTACACGACCAACGGCAATTCCAACGACATCTCGGTCATCGACACCGCCACCGATACGGTGACGCAATCGGTGCAGGTGGGCGAACAGCCCTGGGGCGTCGTAGTGGTGAAATCCGAATAGGGGAGAGGCAGGATGAAGCACTGGATTCTGGCGGCCGTTCTGGCGCTTGGGACGGGCACGGCGGGGGCGCAGCAGTTCGACTATGGCTTTGCCGGGCTGATGGGCAAGAAGAACCGCAGCGAACTGGCGCCGCTGACGCTCGGGTCGGGCAAGCCGGTGGCGGAGGCGCCCTATGACCTGAAGTCGGGCGGCTATTACAAAATCAAGATTGTGGCCGACGGCTCGGCCGAACTGGCCCTGTCGGGGGGCGATTTCTTCCGGTCGATCTGGATCAACGAGATCGTCATCAACAAGGTCGAGATACGTCCCATGGGCGTCCATTCCATCGAATTCGACGCCGCGGGCGAGGCCGAGATCAGCTTTATCGCCATCACCCCCGGCAGCTACACGCTGTCGGTTCCCGGCAGCCACGGCGACAGCCAGAAGGCTGTGTTCAACATCCGATAACCGAAGGGAGATCCCATGAAGAAACTCGCTCTTGCCCTGCTGTTCGCAGGCTTTGCTATGCCCGCGCTGGCCGATGACGAGGCGACGCCGGAACAGGTCGCCGCCATCGACAAGGCACTGGAGGCGATGACCTGCGAGGTCGCCGCCGACAATATCGAGGTCGAGGACGGCATCTTCGATCTGGACGACGTGCAATGCGCCGACGGCCAGTATGACATCAAGCTGAACGCGGATTACACGGTGAAAGAGAAGCGCAAGGAATGACCGGACATGCGGGCGCGGCGCAGGACGCCGCGCTTGTCATCCAGGGCGTAAGCCACCGCTTTGGCGCGGTTCAGGCGCTGCACGACGTTTCGTTTCGCGTGGACCGCGGGGCGTTCGGCGCGCTGCTGGGGGTGAACGGCGCGGGCAAGACCACGCTGTTTTCGCTGATCACCCGGCTTTATGACAGCACTTCGGGGCGCATCGCGGTGGCGGGGTTCGACGCGCGGCGCGAACCGTCGCAGGCGCTGGCCCGGCTGGGCGTGGTGTTCCAAAGCCGCGCGCTGGACGGCGACCTGACCCTGCGGCAAAACCTGGCCTATCACGCCGCCCTGCACGGGATCGGCGGTGCCGACGCCCGCGCGCGTATCGCCGAGGTTCTGGCGCTGGTCGGGCTGACCGACCGGCAGGACGCGCGCGCCTCGACCCTTTCGGGCGGACAGCAGCGGCGGGCGGAAATCGCGCGGGCGCTGCTGCACCGGCCGCAGCTTTTGCTGCTGGACGAGGCGACGGCGGGGCTGGACGTGCGCGCGCGGGCCGAGGTTCTGGCGCTGGTGCGGCGCCTGATCGCCGAAGAGGGGGTCTCGACCCTTTGGGCGACGCATATCTTTGAGGAGATCGCCCCCTCCGACCATGTGGTCGTGCTGCACCGGGGCCGGGTTCTGGCGGATGCGCGGGCGGGAGATCTGGCGGGGGCGGGGCCTTTGGCCGATGCCTTCCTGCGGCTGACCGAATCCGCGCCGGGGGCTGCGGCATGAAGGGCTGGACCATCGCATTCGCCGGCATCGCGAAACGCGAGTTCCTGCGCTTTACCCGGCAGCGCGAGCGGTTCCTTGCCGCGCTGGTGCGGCCGCTGGTGTGGCTCTTCATCTTTGCCGCCGGGTTCCGGTCGGTGCTGGGTCTGTCCATCACGCCGCCCTACAAGACCTATGTGCTGTATGAGGTCTATGTGACCCCCGGCCTGTGCGGGATGATCCTGCTGTTTTCCGGGATGCAGTCGTCGCTTTCCATGGTCTATGACCGCGAGACCGGCGCGATGCGCAGCCTGCTGGTCAGCCCCTATCCGCGCTGGTTCCTGCTGGGGGCAAAGCTGATTTCGGCGGTGCTGGTGGCGGTGGTGCAGGTCTATGCCTTTCTGCTGATCGCCTGGGCGTGGGGCATCCGGCCGCCGTGGATCGGCTATGTCACCGTGCTGCCGGCGCTGGTGCTGGCAGGGGTGATGCTGGGGTCGCTGGGCCTTCTGATCTCCTCCGCGATCCGGCAGCTGGAGAATTTCGCCGGGGTGATGAACTTCGTGATCTTTCCGATGTTCTTCGCCTCCACCGCGCTTTACCCCTTGTGGCGGATGCGCGAGGCAAGTCCGCTGCTGCACGACATCTGTGCCGCGAACCCGTTCAGCCATGCGGTCGAACTGGTCCGCTTTGCGCTTTACGGCAAGGTGGACCCGCTGGCCCTTGCCGTGACGGTGGGATGCACCATCCTGTTCTTCGGCGGCACCGTCTTCATGTATGATCCGGCCAAGGGCCTGTGGCGCGGCCGGACGGGAGGTCCATCATGATCCGTCACGCCCTGCTTTTGCTGCTGATCGCCGCGCCTGCCTGGTCGGCGGGCACGCCCGACCCCGACTGGCCCTGTGTCCAGCGCCGCCAGCCCGCGCTTTCGTTGGGGCAGGTCTGGTCCGGCCCCGCGCCCGGTGCGGCGGCGGAGGAACTGGCAAAGACCGATGCGGTGCAGGATGTCGCCCGCGTCATCGCCCTGCGCCGGACCGACCTTGCCGCGGCCGAGACGATGATCGCCGATTTCGCCGCCAGCCATGATGCCGATGCGCAGGTGGCGCTGTTCCTTGCCGCCTTCGACCATATCCAGACCCAGCGGAACCGGGTGATGGAGGGGATCACCCGCTATGCCCACAAGCAGGAACAGCTGGACAGCCATATCGAGGAGGTTCGCCACCAGTATGACGCGCTGATGGCGGCCCAGAACAAGGACTTCGACGCCTTGGACAAGCTGGAACAGGACATCGACTGGTCGACCCGCATCTTTCAGGACCGCCAGCAGTCGCTGACCTATGTCTGCGAAACGCCGGTGATTCTGGAACAGCGCGCCTTTGCCCTGGGCCGGGCCGTGGCCGCGCATCTGCCGAAATAGCGGATGCCTGCCGAATGGGCGGGAAAACCGCCGGTTGCGGGAAGATTTGTCTCGCATCCTCTTAAGTATCACTTAAGATTGCCCCAGATCCGGGGGAGCGGAGGCCCGCGGACCTTCAGGGGAGGGGTATGCGATGGAACACCGTCCGTTGCGGCATGAAGCTGCCGGTGCCACGCCGGTCGGGGCCGTTCCCGTGCGCGAGGTCATGATCGTCGAGGATCACCCCCTGATGGCCGAGGCGCTGTCGGTCACGCTGGCCCATGCCTTCGGGCTGAAGCGGGTGCGGCTGGCGGCCAGCCTTGCCGGGGCCGAGGCGGGCATCCGCACCGAAGGGCCGCCCGACGCGGTGGTGCTGGACCTGAACCTGCCCGATGTCGCCGGGATCGAAGGCGTCGTCAGCCTGAAGCAGAAACTGTCCTCCGCCCCGCTGACCGTGATTTCGGCCGAGGTCGATCCGGCCATGGTATCCGCCGTTCTGGCGGCGGGGGCCTGTGGCTATATCTCCAAATCCCTGCCCCGGGCCGAGATGGTCGATGCCTTCCGCCGCATGTGGGCGGGCGAGACGGTGGTGCCCGACGGCTATGAACCCGATGCGGCCGAGGTGGACGAGGCCGCGGCCCTGGCCCAGAACTTTGCCACGCTGACGCCGCAGCAGATGAACATCCTGCGGCTGATCTGTCAGGGCCGCCCCAACAAGATCATCAGCTACGAGCTTTCCATCGCCGAGGCGACGGTAAAGACCCATATCGCGGCGATCATGACCAAGATCAACGTGCGCAACCGCACGCAGGCGGCGCTGCTGGCCAGCAAGGCGCGCCTGTTCAGCCGCTGATGACGCCCGCGACCAGCCCGCCGCCGCTGTCCCCGCGCGCCCGTCCGCGGGTCGCCACCGCCGGGGGCGATTGCGAAACGGCC
>JASGFG010000035.1:0-35265 GCA_047605605.1 Paracoccaceae bacterium
ATCGGGTCGATCCACAGGACGGTTTCCGGCGGCTCCACCGGCGTGACATCGGGCAGGTTGACCACCACCGCCTCGTTGTCGGACCGCACAAGGACGCATTGCAGCACTTCGGCCGGATCGGCATTGATTTCCTGATGCGGCACATAGGGCGGCACGAAGATGAAATCGCCCGGCCCGGCCTCGGCCACGAATTCCAATCTGTCGCCCCAGCGAAGCCGCGCGCGGCCGCTGACGACATAGATCACGCTTTCCAGCGCCCCGTGGTGATGCACGCCGGTCTTGGCATCGGGCTGGATGGCGACGGTTCCCGCCCAGATCTTCTGCGCGCCGACGCGGGCCTGATTGATCGCCGCCTGCCGGAACATGCCGGGCGTCTGCGCGGTGTTCGGATCGAGCTGGTCGCCGCGGATCACGCGGATGCCGTCGAATTTCCACCGCGGCGGCGGATCGTCATGGCTGTGGGGAAAACCGGGAAGGTCGTGCGGCATGGCGGACTCCTTGACAGCCGCAAGGCTAGCGCGCGGCCGGGCGGCTGTCGATGCGGATGGTGGTCAAGGCCCCCTGCCCCGGCCTATACCTTGCGGGATGGGCAGATCGGACAGGGGATGGCCGAATGGAACGGGGCTTTGCGATCCTTCCCGCCGTGCACGAGGTGATGGGCACCGCCGCCGGGCGCGATTGCGTCGCCCGGCACGGCCATGACGCGACGCTGGCCCAGGTCCGGGCCGGACTGGACCGGCTGCGCGCCGCGCTGCGCGGCAATGACGCCGCCGCCCCCGCCTCGCGCACCGCGGCGGCAGAGTCGGTCGCCGCCGATGCCGCCACAGCGCTGGATCGCGCCTCAAAGCCGCGGATACGCCCGGTCTTCAACCTGACAGGAACGGTTCTGCACACGAACCTGGGCCGCGCGCTTTATGCCGAGGCCGCGGTTCAGGCGGCGGTGACGGCCATGCGCCAGCCCTTGGCGCTGGAATACGATCTGGACAGGGGCCGCCGGGGCCAGCGCGACGAACCCGTCCAGCATCTGGTGGCCGAGATCACCGGGGCCGAGGATGCGATCGTCGTGAACAACAACGCATCGGCCGTGCTGCTGGTTCTGGCGGCCCTGGCCCAGGGGCGCGAAACCGTCGTCTCGCGCGGCGAGTTGATCGAGATCGGCGGCGCCTTCCGGATGCCCGATGTCATGGCCAGCGCGGGAACGCGCCTGCGCGAAGTGGGGACGACCAACCGCACGCATCTGAAGGATTATCGCGCCGCCCTCGGGCCGGAAACCGCGCTGCTGATGAAGGTGCACCCGTCGAACTATCGCGTGATGGGCTTTACCGCCGAGGTGACGGTGCCCGAACTTGCGCCCTTGGCGCGCGAGGCGGGGCTGCCGCTGGTGGACGATCTGGGGTCCGGCGTTCTGGTCGATCTGTCCCGCTGGGGCATCGCGCCCGAACGCACCGTGCAGCAGGCCCTGTCCGAGGGCGCGGACCTCGTGACCTTTTCGGGCGACAAGCTGCTGGGAGGGCCGCAGGCGGGTTTTATCGCCGGGCGGCGCGATCTGGTGCGGGCCTGCGCCAGCCATCCGCTGAAACGCGCGCTGCGGCTGGACAAGGTGCGGCTGGCGGCGCTGGAGGCGACGCTGATGCTGTATCGCGCGCCCGACCGCCTGGCCGAGACGCTGCCGACGATCCGCTTTTTCGCGCGCGGTCTGCCGGAACTGACCGCGCTGGCCGAACGGCTGCTGCCTGCGCTGCGTGCGGCCCTTGGCGGCGCGGCGGTCGAGGTCGCGCAGACGCAGGCGCAGGTGGGGTCGGGCGCGCTGCCGCTGGAAACCATGCCTTCGGTCGCGCTGCGAATCCCGGCGCCGGGTGCCTCGGCCGAACGGATCGCGGCCGCGTTCCGCCGCCTGCCCGTCCCGGTGATCGGCCGGATCGAACAGGGCGCGCTGCTGTTCGACCTGCGCTGCCTTGACGACGCCGGGGCGTTCGAGGCGCAGCTTGCGGCCCTGCCCTCGCTGCTTGCGGCGGGCTGAACCGCGCCCTACATCTGCGCGACGCCGCAGAATCCCCGCAGATTCCCTTTTTCATCCGCTGCCGGACAAGCCCGAAAGACACATCCGATGACAACCCGCCATTCCCGCCTGATCATCCTCGGCTCCGGCCCGGCCGGCCACACCGCAGCCGTCTATGCGGCGCGGGCGAACCTGAAACCGATGCTGATCACCGGCCTTGCCCATGGCGGCCAACTGATGACCACGACCGAGGTGGACAACTGGCCCGCCGATCCCGACGGCGTGCAGGGCCCGGACCTGATGGAACGGTTTCAGAAGCATGGCGAGCGGTTCGAGACGGAGTATGTCTACGACCACATCGCGTCCGCGCATCTGGACGAAAAGCCGATCCGCCTTATCGGCGACTATGGAACCTATACCTGCGATGCGCTGATCATCGCCACCGGCGCCTCGGCCAAATATCTGGGCCTGCCCTCCGAAGAGGCGATGATGGGCAAGGGCGTTTCGGCCTGCGCCACCTGCGACGGCTTTTTCTACAAGGGGCAGGATGTGGCGGTCGTCGGCGGCGGCAACACCGCCGTGGAAGAGGCGCTCTATCTGTCGAACATCGCCCGCCACGTCACCCTGGTTCACCGCCGCGACCGGCTTCGGGGCGAAAAGATCCTTCAGGACAAGCTTTTTGAAAAGGAAAAGGCCGGCAAGGTCTCGTTCCGCTGGAACAGCGCCGTGGACGAGGTTCTGGGCGACGACAAGGGCGTGACGGGCGTGCGGCTGCGCGGAACCGAGGACGGCAAGACCCAGGATGTCGCCGTGAACGGCGTCTTCATCGCCATCGGCCATCACCCCAACACCCAGTTGTTCGAGGGCCAGCTGGACATGGACCACGGCTATATCGTCACCAGGGGCGGCCGCGCGGGCAATGCGACGGCGACCAGCGTTGCGGGCGTCTTTGCCGCGGGCGACGTGCAGGACCAGATCTATCGCCAGGCGGTGACCAGCGCCGCTTCGGGCTGTCAGGCGGCCCTGGATGCCGAACGCTATCTGGAAGGGCTGGGCTGAGCGCGGGACATTTCCACGCCGGCTTGCCCGCCGCTCTTGCACCGGCTAGCCTTGGCGGTGGAAGAGCAACATCCCCGGTGGGGTGCCCGGACTTCAAATCCGGTGAAAGGCGCCCGGCGTCTTTGGCGGGTTCGACTCCCACCTCTTCCGCCATAGGTGATGAAAATTATTCACATTTTCTGAAATGCGGAACAGACGCACACCACCCCCGGCAACTGAATTGCGCTTGGGTCCCTCGCCTCGCAATTTGGGGGCGACCGGGAAGCGACCGGGGCGGGACGCAAAGTCTTGCCGCAGGCGACGTTCCCGACCCGTCCTTGAAGGACCGTTTGAAGGCCCCTGAACCCGCCACAGCCAGCCCGGGCAGACGCCACCGCACCGCTTTTTTTCGCGGGACGGGGCTGCCGGGATAGGTCAGGTCGCGCGGGCGCCGGTCGCCTTGGCCAAACCGGTGCGACAGGGGTTCGCGATGACCCCTGCCCCGAACAGGTAAAGCGGCGATTGCCGCCAAGACTGCGCCGTACGAACAGGAAGAACAGCTAGAAACTGCCAACCCAGGTTCCCAGTGCGATCACCGCGATCAGCGCCAGCAGCGCGCCGACAATCGCCACCATCACGATGTCGCGATAGCTTTGCCGGGCCGACACCCCGCAGACCGACAGAAGCGTCACGATCGCCCCGCTGTGGGGAAGGCTGTCGAGCGTGCCCGCGCTCATCACCGCGACGCGGTGGAGGAGTTGCGGGTCGATCCCCACCTCTGCCCCGCGTTGCAGATAGGTGGTGCCAAGCGCATCCAGCGCGATGGTCAGCCCGCCCGAGGCGGACCCGGTCAGCGCGGCCAGAATGTTGGTCGCCACCGCCATCGACACCAGCGGGCCGCCGCCGATTCCCAGCACCCAGTCGCGCACCACGCCAAAAGCGGGCAGCGCCGCCACCACCGCGCCAAAGCCGACAAGGCTTGCGACCGCGAAAATCGGCAGGACCGAGGCATTCGCCCCCGCATCCAGCGTCTCGCGGAGGTGCGGCAGACGACGCCGGTTCAGCGCCACCGCGATCAGGATCGCGGCCGTCAGGGCGACGGCAACCGACCAGACCCCGCTGACCGCGCCGAGGGTGATCCCGCCCCATTGCGGACCCGCAAGCCCCGAGAAATCCATCCGCGGCAAGATGAAGAAGGACATCGCCAGATTGACGCCGATCACCACGACCAGCGGCAGCGCGGCGACAAGGGGCGAGGGCAGCACCTCGCTTCGGTGGCCCTGGCTGACTTCGGCAGGGTCGAACTCATGCGTCACGAGCGCCCGTTCGCGCAGCACCGGGGCGGTGACGGCGGGCGGGCGGATGTCGGAAAACCCCTCTCCCCTGCCCCGCGCGATCCGTTCCTCGCGCGCCAGCCACCACAAGCCAAAGCCCAGCATGATCGCCGAGGCGATGATGCCCAACCCCGGCGCGGCAAAGGGCGTGGTGCCGAAGAACGGCATCGGGATCGCATTCTGGATCGCCGGCGTGCCCGGCAGGGCCATCATGGTGAAGGTAAAGGTGCCAAGCGCGATGGCCGGCGGCATCAGCCGGCGGGGAATGTCGGCGCGGCGGAACAAAGCCTCGGCCATCGGGGCCAGCACGAAAAGCGCCACGAACAGGCTGACCCCGCCATAGGTCAGCGCGGCCCCCGCCAACACCACCGCCAGGATCGCGCGACCGGCCCCCAGCCGGACGATCAGGGCATCGGCAATGGCGCGGACGGCGCCCGAATCCTCCATCACCTTGCCGAAGACCGCGCCCAGCAGGAACAGCGGGAAGAACTGGCCGATGAAGCCCGCACCGGCCCCCATGAAGGTCTGCGTCCAATGCGCCAGCAGCGGCTGGCCCGAGATCAGAGCCGCCAGGATCGCCGCCACAGGGGCCAGCAGCAGCACGCTCCACCCCCGATAGGCCAGCGCGATCAGCAGGGCCAGCGCCAGAAGGATGCCGAAAAGACCCATCTCAGACCCCGTCCAGCAGCGTGTCGAGGTCAATCGACGGCCGCTTGCCGATATTGCCCCCCTTTTCGCGCAAAAAGGTCTCGGCGGCGATCCGGCCCTGATCGCGCAGCCAGTGCAGAAAGCTGCGGTCGGCGTTCATCTTGGAGGAATGGTCCAGGCCGGTCATCACCTCGTTGTCCACCATATGCACCCGCATCCGCGCCCATCTTGCCCCTTCGCCATTGCCGGGGTCGGCGACCTGACGCAACAGCGCGATCATCCGCAGCTCTTTCAGCGTCGCGGCGTTGAACGAGACCTCGTTCAGCCGATTCAATATCTCGGCTGCTGTGCGCGGCACCCCGGGGCGTTCGACCGGGTTGATCGGGATCAGGATCGTGTCGTCGCTGTCGACCTCGCGCACCAGCGGCGTCAGGGTCGGATTGCCGGAATAGCCGCCGTCCCAATAGCTTTCCCCGTCGATCTCAACCGCCTGGAATACCGTCGGCAGGCAGGCCGAGGCCATCAGCACCTCGGGCGTCAGTTCGGCATTGCGAAAGACGCGGCCGCGGCCGGTGCGCACATTGGTGGCGGTGATGAACACCTTGATCGGCGCGGCGCGCAGACGGTCGAAGTCGATCACCTGATCCAGAACCCTGGCCAGCGGGTTTACCCCAGCGGGGTTCAGCACATAGGGCGAAAATACCCGCGACAGCATGTCCATCGCGACAAAGGCCGGGGAATACGACAGCGACCAGTTGCCAAGCGCCATGTCCACCGGGTTGGTCTGGAACGGACTGAAGCGGGCGGCATCGGCGACGAATTCCCAGAAGGCGGAAAGGGCCTTGCGCGCGCCTTCGGTCCCGCCCGCGGCATGGCCGTCGGCCAGAACGGCGGCATTCATCGCCCCGGCCGAAGTGCCGGAGACGCCGGCGATCTGGATGCCGTCCTCCTCCAGCAGGCGGTCAAGCACACCCCAGGTAAAGGCACCATGCGACCCGCCGCCTTGCAGCGCCAGATCGACCGGCACGGCTGCACGGGAAAAGGAGCTCGTTCCGCCAGGGTATCCGGTCATGGTTCACGCGCCCCGCGTCGCACAGAATGATCCTAGCACGCGGCGCGGTGATCTCAACGCCTGATTGCTGCGTTGCAGAATGCGCCGCCGGCCGGAATGCAACGCAAGATCCCCGGCGCCGGGCTAACCGCCGCCATTGGCAGGCCGACACAAGGGGCTCCAAAGCCCGAGCACCACATGCTCCCCCGGCGTATCGACCGGGCAAAGGATAGGGGCCCCACGCGGGCCGCCGTCAGCGCGACGGGAGAGCGCTTGCCCCATGCAGGCCGACCACCTCGGCCAGCACCGACAGAGCCAGTGATTTGGGGTCGCGCGATGCTGGGATCAGCCCGATGGGCCCCCGCACCCGGTCGCGGCTTCCGGCCGGTATGCCCAGTTCCTCCAGCCGGGCAAGACGGCGCGCCTGCGTGGCGCGGCTGCCCTGCGCGCCGATGTAGAAGGCGGGGGTGTCCAGCATCTGCCGCAAGATTTCGGGTTCATAATCGTGGTCGTGATAGAACAGCACGACCGCCGTATCCGCATCGGCCTGCACGTCTTTCATCTGCGACAGCGAATGGATCAGTCGCACGGGCGTACCCGCCGCCGCCGCCGACTGAAGGCTGGCTTCCTCATGCGAGATCAGGGTGTGGTCATAGCCCATGCCGCGGACCAGCCCGGCAAAGGCCACGGCCTCGGCCCCGGTGCCAAATATCACGAATCGCAGGTCGGGGCGAAAGCCGATGCTGAACGTATCGCCCCTTTGCCCGGTGGGCCGCCAGCGGTCCAGATGCAGCCGCCCCCCGGCGGAAATGACCAGCGATACGGCGCGGCGGTCCTTTCGTGCGGTGGCAAGCCGGATCAGGACATCGCGATCCGCCAGGGCAAACAGGTCCACCTCGATGCCGCCGCCGCAGGGCAGTTTCAGATCGAAGAAGGGCGATCCCTGCCCGTATCGCAGGTGCTGCACCCGGCCCGTGCGGCGCACCTCGTCGGCGCGCAAGGCCAGATCGGCCTCGATACAGCCCGAGGTGATGGCCCCCGCCATGCGGCCATCCCCGGCGATGGCCAGCGCCGCGCCGGGGTTGCGATAGGCCGGGCCATGGGTCTGCGTCAGCACCGCCAGAACCGTGTCGGGGTCTGCGGCGGCAGCCTGCCACGGGTCCAGCAGCGCGGGGTGAAGGCCGGCCTGCGCGGGAAAGGAGAGGCATTCGACGTTCATTTCGTGCCCCGCAAAGCCGCCTCGACCGCGCGGCGGGTCATGACCTCGACAAGCCGGGCGCGATAGTCCTGCGGCATGCGCAGGTCCGACAGCAACAGGTCGGGATCGACCACCAGCCCGTCCAGCGTGGCGGGATGGAACCCGTCTTGCAGCGCCGCTTCGGCCTCGGCCCAGCGAAAGGCGCCGTCCGCCCCGGCTCCGGTCACGCCGACACCCACGGTGCTGTCCTGCCGCTGTGCAACCGCGACGCCCGCCACGGCATAGCGCGAGGCGGGGTTGCGGATGCTGGCATAGGCAAAGCGGCGCGGAATGGGGAAATGCACGGCCAGGATGATCTCGCCCGGTTCCAGCGCGGTGGTGAACAGCCCGGCCAGAAACTCGTCGGCGCACAGGCGGCGGCGGTCGGTCTGGATTTCCGCCCCGCAGGCCAGGAGGGCGGCGGGATAATCCGCCGACGGATCGTTGTTGGCGATCGAACCGCCGATGGTGCCGCGGTTGCGGATATGCGGATCGCCGATCCCGCCCGCCAGTCCGGCCAGCGCCGGAATCGCCTGGCGCACCAGCGCATTGCCCGCGACATCGGCGTGCCGCGCCATCGACCCCAGCGACAGCACCTGTCCCACCACCGAAATCGCGTCCAGCCCGGCAATTCCGTGCAGATCGACCAGTGCGGAAGGGGCGCTCAACCCCTGTTTCATCGTCGGCAGCAGTGTCTGCCCCCCGGCCAGCAGCAGAGCCTCGTCATCGCCCGCGAGCAGGTCCAGCGCCTCGGCCAGCGTCGCGGGGCGGTGATAGTCGAAATCGCGCATCAGCTCTGCCCCGCCATGGCGGCCGCGCCGGACCGGATGGCGCGCAGGATGTTCTGGTATCCGGTGCAGCGGCACAGGTTGCCGTGCAGCATCTCGCGCAGGGTATCGTCATCCTCGGGCAGGCCCTGCCGCGACAGCGCGATCCCGGCCATGATCATGCCGGGGGTGCAATAGCCGCATTGCAGCCCGTGATGGTCGGCAAAGGCCTGCTGCATCGGGTGCAGCGCGCCGGTTGCCCCCAACCCCTCGATGGTCGCGACCTCGGCCCCGTCGCAGGCGACGGCCAGGACCGAACAGGATTTCACGCTTTCGCCGTTCAGATGCACCGTGCAGGCCCCGCATTGCGAGGTGTCGCAGCCCACATGCGTGCCGGTCAGGCGCAGGTCCTCGCGCAGGAACTCCACCAGCAGGCGGCGCGGCGGCACCTCGCGCGTGACGCCCTGCCCGTTCACCCGCACTGTGATCTCGACCATCTCAGACCCCTCCGGCACCGGGGAAATGCGGAAATTTCCGCGCTTCGCCATTTGGCATATTGGTTTTCGCGCAACTGTGCGATATTCATATTGCCGCAAAGTCGAGGTGCTGCCAATGACTCTTGATGCCCTGAGCAAAGATTTTTCCGCCACCCCGTTCTGGCAAGCCTCGGCCGGGGGGATGGAACGGGACGCCTCCGCCCCCCTGCCGGACAGGGCGGATGTGGTGATCGTGGGCGCGGGGCTGACCGGCGCCTCGGCAGGCGAGGCGCTGGCCGCAGCCGGGCGCAGCGTCGTTCTGCTGGACGCGGGCGCCCCCGGCGGCGGGGCCAGTTCCCGCAATGGCGCGATGCTGGGGCGGTATTTCAAGCATTCCTTCGGCGGGCTGATGGCGGAACGCGGCCTCGACACCGCAAAGGCCTATTTCAACGAACTGTCCGAGGTCTATGAATACGCGCTGGCCCGCATCCGGTCACTGCCCGACCCGACGGGGTTGCGCGAATGCGGGCGTGTGGTGGGGGCGGTCACGCCCGCGCACCGCGAAAAGCTGTGCCGGGAATGGGAACTGCGCGCGAAGCACAACGGCGAGGCGGTGGATTTCCTGGACGGAGCCAGTGCCGAACTGCCGACCGGGCGCTATTGCGGCGGCATCCACATCGTCCGCAATGCGGCGGTGCATCCGGGGCTTTACACCCGCGCGATGCTGAACGCCACGGAACGGGCGGGCGCAGCGATCCACGGCCACACTCCGGCGCAGGCGATCACCCGCGAGGGCGCGGGTTTCGTCGTCCACACGCCCCGTGGCCGCATCGCCGCGCGCGACGTGCTGATCGCGACCAACGGTTATACCCCGGCCGGGCAGGCATGGCATCACCGCCGCCTGATCCCCATCGTCGCCTTCATGATGGCGACCGAACCCCTGCCGCCCGAGACGGTGGCGCGGCTGCGGGCGGGCAACCGGACCTATCACGACAACCGCAAGAACTCGACCTATTACCAGCTTTCGGCCGATGGGCGGCTTGTTCTGGGCGGGCGGACCGGGCTGTGGCACCGATCACCGCAGCAACTGGCAGCGCGGTTGCGGCAGGAGATGGCGTATTTCTTTCCCGAACTGGCGGATGTGAAGGTGGCCTTTGCCTGGTCGGGCAAATGCGCCGCGACCGAGGATCTGTTTCCCCATGTGGGCCAGCATCAGGGGATGCACTTCGCGCTCGGCTACTGCTTTTCGGGTCTGGCGATGGCGCCCTGGCTGGGGCGCAAGGCGGCGATGGCGATCCTTGGCCGGACGGAAGAGGCGCAGAGCCTGTTCCGCCTGGACGCCCCCCGCGCCGTCCCGTGGCCCAAGCGGCAGGAATGGCTGATCCCGCTGGCCATGCAGTATTTCCGCTGGCAGGAACCCCTGCCGCGCTGAGGGAGGACAGGATGCAGAACGACACCGCGGCCCGGTTCCGGTCCCGCCTGACGGCGGGCGAGGCGCTGGCCGGCACATTCGTGAAAACCCCCTCGTCCGAGGTGATCGAGATCATGGCGCTGGCCGGGGTGGATTTCATCTGCCTGGATGCCGAACACTCGGCCTTTGGCCGGCGGGAACTGGACTGGTGTCTGGCCCTGGCCCGCGCGCTGCACCTCCCCGCGATCGTGCGGGTGGCCCATACCGCGCCCGAAACGCTGCTTCAGGCGCTGGACTGCGGCGCGGCGGGGGTGCTGGTGCCCCATGTCCGCAGCGCCGCGCAGGCGGACGGAGTGGCGCGGTTGGCCCGGTTCGGCGCGGGCGGGCGGGGCTATGCCGGGTCCACCCGGCAGGGCGGGTTCACCGCACGCCCGATGGCCGATCTTTTGCGCGAGGCCCCCGACGAGGTGGTGATCATCGCCCAGATCGAAGACCCCGAGGCGCTGGACGAGGTTGCGACCATCGCCGCCACCCCCGGCATCGACGGCGTGTTCTTCGGCGCCGCCGATCTGGGCGTGGGTCTGGGCCTTGGCCGCTCGACCGGGCCGGAACTCGACCGGGCCTTTGCCGCGACGGCTGCCGCCGCCGCTGCAGCCGGGGTGGCGCTTGGCGCCTATGGCGCCCGGCCCGAAGCCCTGGCGGGCCTGCGCGAAAAAGGGGTGCGGATCGCCCTGATCGGATCGGATCAGGGGATGGTGCTGGCCGGGGCAAGGGCGCTGGCCACCGCAAGCTGAAGGCAACCGACAGGAGGACAAGATGACCCTGCAATCCCCCGTGCGCGCGCACGGGTTCGTCGAATTCATGCCCGCCGCCGGCGGGGAAAACTGGCGGATCACCCGCGCCCGCGGCAAGCGCTTCGCGGTTGACTGGGCGGTCGCAGGCAGCGCGCCGTCTCCCGCCTTTGCGGCCGAGATCGAGGCCATCGTGATCTTTCCCGACACGCCGGGCCGGGTCCTGGCCGATTCGGGGCACGTCGATGCCCCGGCGCGGTCGGTCTGCCTGATCCCCGCCGGGGGGTTCACGGTGGAAACGGCACCCGGCGCGGCACTCGCCATCATCATGCCGGTTGCGGGCAATGCGCCCGTCGGTGCGGTGAACGACGCCGACTACAGCCAGGGCGAGGATGGCCACCTGCCGCTGTCCCCCGCCGCGCGGGCGATCCATCCGGGGCCGCGCGTCATTCCCGCCGATGCGATCAAGGCCCCTGCCGACAAGCCGCGGCTGAAGATCCTGCGCAGCGCCGCGATGAGCATTTCGTGGATCGAATACGAAGGGCTGCGCGACCGCAGCAAGCTGTCCCCCCATTCGCATGAGGATTTCGAGCAAGGCTCGCTCGCCATCCATGGCGATTACATCCACCACCTGCGCACGCCCTGGGGGCCGGATGCGAACCAGTGGCGCGAGGACATCCACCTGACCGCGCCCTCGGCCAGCCTGTGCGTGATTCCCCCGCGCGTCATCCACACGACCGAGGGGCTGGGCAGCGGGCGTCATCTGCTGATCGACATATTCGCCCCGGCGCGCGCGGATTTCATCGCAAAGGGCTGGGTTTCCAACGCCGACGACTACGCCGTCTGATCCCGCGCCAAACCGCGCAGGCGACATGGCGATTTTTGCCGAAATTAAAATTCGCACACTTGTGCGAAATTAAGATTCGACGTAGAAGGGTCGCAGGCGGCGGCCACAGGCCCCGCATACTAGGGACATCAAACCGCCAAAGCGGCACGCCCGCCTTGGCCCCAGGATCGGAAACAGGGATGCCTTATTCACTCGGGATCGACATCGGCGGCACCTTCACGGACCTCGTCCTGTTCGAGCCGCACAAGGGCGTGCAGCACAACCTGAAGATTCTCACCACCCCCGACCGCCCGTCCGAGGCGGTGATCCGCGGGGCCGAACGCATCATCGCCCGCGAAGGCGTGGCCCCGGCGGAAATCACCCGCGTCGTCCATGCGACCACGCTGTTCACCAACGCGCTGATCGAACGCAAGGGCGCGGTGACGGGCCTTCTGACCACCGAAGGCTTTCGCGACGTCCTGGAAATCGGACGCGAGCGCAAGTTCGAGCTGTATGACATCTTCATCGAGATGCCGCAGGCGCTGGTGCCGCGCATCCGCCGCGCCGAGGTGGCCGAGCGCATGACCCCGCGCGGCGAGGTCGAACGCGCGCTGGACCGTGAAAGCCTGGCGGCGGCGGTCGAAAGCCTTGTCGCGCAGGGCGTGACCTCGATCGCGATTTCCTTCCTGCATTCCTATGCGAACCCCGCGCATGAAAATGCCGCGGCGGACTACATCCGCGCCACGCATCCGGGTATCTCGGTCACGACCTCGTTCGAGGTGGCGCCGGAAATCCGCGAATACGAACGCACATCGACCGCCGTGGCGAACGCCTATGTCAAGCCGCTGGCCCATGCCTACCTGACCGAGCTTGAGGCCCGGATGAAGGAGATCGGCATTCAGGCGCCGCTGTTCCTGATGGTGTCCAGCGGCGGGCTGACCCATATCGACGAGGCGCGGCGCAACCCGATCCAGCTGCTGGAATCCGGCCCGGCGGCGGGCGCGCTGTCGGCGGCATTTTTCGGCGGGCGCAGCGAGGTCGATCACGTTCTGGCCTTCGACATGGGCGGGACCACGGCGAAACTGTCGGTGGTGGACAAGGGCGAGCCGCTGATCTCCTACAAGTTCGAGGCGGCGCGCACCCGGCGCTTCAAGGAAGGCTCGGGCCTGCCGATCAAGATTTCGACCATCGAGCTGATCGAGATCGGCGCGGGCGGCGGGTCCATCGCGCATCTGGACAAGATGGGGCTGATGAAGGTCGGCCCGGAAAGCGCCAGTTCCAAGCCCGGCCCGGCCTGCTATGGACTGGGCGGCACGGAACCCACCGTGACCGACGCCAACCTGACGCTGGGGTATCTGAACCCCGATTTCTTTGCGGGCGGCACGATGGCGGTCGATCCCGACGCGGCAAAGGGCGCGCTGGCGAACCTGTCGAAAGAGACGGGACTGGGCGTCGCCGATCTGGCGTGGGGCGTGCATGACATCGTGAACGAGAACATGGCCAGCGCCGCGCGCGTCCATATCGCCGAACGCGGCAAGGACACCCGCCGCTATGCGCTGGTCACGACGGGGGGCGGCGGCCCGCTGCATGGCTATCAGGTGGCGCGCAAGCTGGGGCTGGAACGGCTGGTCTGCCCGCCGGGCGCAGGCGTGGCCTCGGCGCTTGGCCTGCTGATCGCGCCGGCCAAGGTCGACCGGGTGGCGACCGTCGCCCGCCCTGTGGCCGAAGTGGACTGGGCCGGGCTGGAGGCGACCTATCAGCGGCTGGAGGACGAGGCCCGCGCCGTGGTGAACGAAACGGTCAAGGGCGCGCCCGCCATTTCGGTCCGCCGTCTGGCCGACATGCGCTATATCGGCCAGGGGTTCGAGCTGGTGGTGAACCTGCCCCAGGGCCCTTATGACACGGCGACCCGCGGCCCGGTGCTGGACGCCTTCCGCGCCGCCTACCGTGAGGTCTTTACCCTGAACCCGCCGACCGACCGGATCGAGATCGTGAACGTCCGCGTCGTCGTCTCGGCCGAAACCGGATCGGCCCGCGTCGCCCGCAAGGGCGAAGGCACCGACCCCGAGGCCGCGGTGAAACAGCGCCGTCCGATCTATTTCCCCGAACTGCGCGACTATACCGAAACCCCGGTCTATGACCGCGTGCTGCTGCCCGGCGGCACCGACATCGCCGGACCCGCCGTGATCGAGGAGCCGGAATCGACGCTGGTCGTCGGCCCCGGCGGCACGTTCCGCGTCGACCCGAACGGCAACATCGTCGTCACCATCGCCCATTGAGAGGAACCGAAACCATGCTCATGCAAACCGCACGTTTCGATGCCGTGACGCTGGAGGTCATCTGGACCCGGCTCGTCTCGGTCGTGGATGAGGCCGCAGCGGCGCTGGTGCGCAGCTCGTTCTCGACGCTGGTGCGCGAATCCTACGACTTTTCCTGCATCATCACCGACCCCAAGGGCCGGTGTCTGGGGCAGGCGACGGATTCGATTCCGTCCTTCATCGGCACACTGCCCAAGACGGTGCGCCATTTCCTTGACCACTTTCCGGCCGAAACGCTGAACCCCGGCGACGTGCTGATCACCAACGATCCGTGGATGGGAACCGGTCACCTGCCCGACCTGACCGTGGTGAAGCCGATCTTTCTGAACGGCAGGCTGACGGGTTTTGCCGCCTCGACCACCCATTCGCCCGACATGGGCGGGCGCACCGGCACATCCGACATCCGCGACGTGTTCGAGGAAGGGTTCCAGGTGCCGATGCTGAAGCTGATCGACGCGGGCCGCGTGGACCAGACCTTCATCTCGATCCTGCGCAAGAACGTGCGGGTGCCCGATCAGGTGACGGGCGACCTGTGGGCGCAGGTCTCGGCGCTGGAACTGATGGAAAAGCGGCTGTTCGACCTGATGGCCGACTATAACCTGACCGAGCTGGAAAGCCTGGCGAACGAGATCCTCGACAGGTCCGAAGCCGCGATGCGCGCCGCGATCCGGGCCTTTCCCGATGGCGACTACGACTATGAATTGCAGACCGACGGCGTGGTCGAGCCGCTGACCATCAAGATCAGGGTCAAGGTGATGGGCGACCGGGTTCTGGTCGATTACGACGGCACCTCGCCGCAGGTCGACCGGGCGGTGAACGTGGCGCTGTGCTATACCTATGCACAGACGGTCTATGGCCTGAAATGCGTTCTGGCCCCCGACATGCCCAACAACGACGGCGCGCTGCGGCCCATCGAGGTGGTGGCGCCCGAAGGCTCGGTCCTGAACCACCGCTATCCGGCCTCGGGCCAGACGCGGACGCTGACCGGGCATTTCCTGCCCTTTGCGGTCTTTGGCGCGCTGGCCAAGGCCGATCCCACCCGCGTGGCCGCCGGCCCCGGCTCGCCCTTGTGGAGCCTTCAGGCCACCGGCGTGACCGAGGAGGGCGAAACCTACGTCAACAAGTTCTTCTTCAACGGCGGCACCGGCGCGACCGATGTGCGCGACGGCTATAACGTGCTGAGCTGGCCCTCCAACATCTCGTGCGTGCCGGTCGAGATGATGGAACAGCAGTCGAACTTCCGCGTGATGCACAAACGGTTCCGCAAGGCATCCGGCGGGATGGGGCGCAACCGCGGCGGTCTGGGGCAGGAAACGCTGCTGGAATACCGCTCGGACCTGCCGGTCGTCGTGGGGTTCCATGCCGAACGGACCGCCATCGCCCCGCCCGGCATCGCCGGGGGTGACGACGGCGTGCCGGGCGTTCTGGAAATCAACGACCGCGCCTTGACGCCGAACGAACAGAAGGTCCAGCATGTCATCCGCCGTGGCGACCGCATCCATATGCGCACCCCCGGCGGGGCGGGTTTCGGCGCGGCGGCTGACCGCGACGCGACGGCCATCGCCGCCGACCGCGACGCCGGCTATTACTGACAGGGGGCACAGGCCATGAAACTGACCGGAGAGCAACTGATCCCCGCGCCCATCGAAACGGTCTGGGCAATGCTGAACGACCCCGAGGTGCTGCGCGCCTGCATCCCCGGCTGCGAATCCCTGACAAAGGAGGAAGGCGACCGTCTGGTCGCCTCCGTCCAGGTCAAGGTGGGGCCGGTCAAGGCGCGCTTTGCGGGCGAGGTCACGCTGTCGGACCTGACGCCGCCGACCGGCTATCGCATCCATGGCAAGGGGTCGGGCGGTATCGCGGGCTTTGCCGAGGGCGGCGCGGTCCTTGCCCTGGCCCCGGCCGAGGGCGGCACGCTTCTGACCTATGACGCCGAGGCGAAGATCGGCGGAAAGCTGGCGCAACTGGGTACGCGGCTGATCGATTCCACCGCCAGGAAGCTGACGCTGGAATTCTTTGACGCGCTGAACAGCCGGATCGCCGCCGAAGCAGCCTGAGCCGGTATCGCCGGAAATCAAACAGGGCGCCCGGATCGAACCGGGCGCCCTGTTTCTTTGCCGTGCCGTTCAGCGCAGGCTGGCGCAGAAATCGGCGATGCGGCGGCAGCCTTCGGCCAGTTGCTCGTCCGCCGCGGCGTAGGAGATGCGAAACGCCTCTTCCCCGCCAAAGGCCGCGCCGTGAACCGTGGCGACATTGCCGGTCGTCAGCAATTCACTGACGAAATCCTCGTCCGTCGCGATCCGCTTGCCCGAGGGGGCGGTCTTGCCGATGAACGCCGCGCAGGACGGATAGACGTAGAACGCCCCTTCGGGCGTGTCGCAGGTCATGCCGGGGATGGCGCGCAGCCGGTCCAGCACCAGCGCCCGACGGCGGGCGAATGCGGCACGGCTTTGGTGAACGTAATCCTGCGGCCCCTCCAGCGCGGCGACCGCCGCCCATTGCGCGATGGAACAGGCGCCCGAGGTCAGCTGCGTCTGCAACTTGACCATCGCGTCGATCAGGGGCCGCGGCCCCGCTCCATAACCGATGCGCCAGCCGGTCATCGCATAGGACTTGCTGACCCCGTTCATGGTCAGCGTGCGGTCCCGCAGCACGGGCGCGACCTCGGCCATGGTGGCAAAGTCGATGCCGTCATAGCGCAGGTGTTCATACATGTCGTCGGTCAGCACCCACACCTGCGGATGGCGTTCCAGCACCTCGGCCAGCGCGCGCAGCTCGGCCGCGGAATAGACCGCGCCGGTGGGATTGTTGGGTGTGTTCAGGATCAGCCAGCGGGTGCGGGGCGTGATCGCCCCCTCCAGCGCGGCGGGGTCGACCTTGTGGGCGCGGGCGGGATTGCCCGGCACCAGCACCGGCCTCGCTCCGCAATAAGCCGTCAGCTGCGGATAGGACACCCAGCTGGGCGTGGGGATCACCACCTCGTCGCCGGGGTTCAGCGTGGCAAGCAGCGCATTGGCGATCACCTGCTTGCCCCCGGTGCAGACAATGGTTTCCTCGGGGCGATAGTCCAGCCGGTTCTCTCGCGCGAATTTCGCGGCAATCGCCTCGCGCAGCGCGGGAATGCCCGGCACGGGGGGATAGCGGGTCTGCCCGCGCCGGATCGCCTGGGCCGCCGCCTCGCCGATATGAGCGGGCGTGTCGAAATCCGGCTCGCCTGCGGAAAGGGCGATCACATCCACCCCGGCGGCGCGCAGGTCGCGCGCCTTCTGGGTGATGACGATGGTGGCCGATGCGCCCGTGCGGCGCAGGGCTTCGGACGGGGCGAAGGTCATGGATGTCTCCGGTTTGTGGGGGTCAGGTCCGGGCCAGCCGGTTTTCCAGCCGCGCCGCGCCCCAGGACAGGACCATCAGGATCGCGATCAGCACGGCGGCCACGGTCGTATAGGCCTCGATCGGGCGCAGATCCTGATCGGCGATCAGCTTGCCGGCATACAGGATCTCGAAATAGGCGATGGACGAGGCGACCGTGGTCAGCTTTGCCATCTCGATCGTCTGGGTGGTCAGCGCGGGGATCGTGCGGCGCAGCGCCTGCGGCAGGATGATATACCGCATCATGCCGCCCCAGCCCAGGCCGATGGCCTTGGCCCCCTCCCACTGGCCGCGATCCAGCGAGCGGATGCCGGCGCGGTAGATCTCGGCGAAATAGGCGCCGCCATACAGCGACAGCGACAGATAGGCGGCCAGGAACGGCGTCGCCTGCATCTTGATCAGCACTGGCATCGCATAAAAGAACCAGAACAGCTGCACGATATAGGGTATGTTGCGGAAGAAGGCGACAAAGACCGTCGCGGGCCAGTTCAGCAGTCGCCGGGTCGAGATCCGCGCCATGGCGATGACAAAGCCCACCACCATCGCCGTCAGGATCGCGGATGCGGCCAGCATCAGCATCCCGCCGATCCCTTCGATCAGGATGTGGCGATAGCGGATGATGGATGAAAAATCCCAGTGATAGGTCATCGCCCTTACCTCGCCGGAGCGGCCTTGCCGCCCAGAAGTTTCGCCAGCCCGGTGATCGAGAAGATCACCACAAAGAAGATCAGCGCAGTTGCCGTGAACACCTCCAGCGGGCGGAAGGTCTGGGCCGACAGGGCATTGGCGCGGTAGACCATGTCGCCATAGGCGATCACCGCGGCCAGCGTCGTGGCCTTTACCAGTTCGGCAAAGCGGATCAGAAACACGGGGATCATGTGCCGCACGGCCTGCGGCAGGATGATATAGCGGATGGTCGCGGGCTTGGTCAGGCCAATGGCGGCTCCCGCCTCCCATTGGCCGCGGCCGATGGCCTGCATCCCGGCGCGGAACACCTCGGCCATATAGGCGGCCGATTGCAGCCCGATGGCAAGAAAGGCGGCGCCGAAGGCATCGAGGTTGACGCGCGCCAGGATCGGAAAGGCGAAATAGAACCAGACGATCAGCACCAGCGCCGGGGCCGCGCGGAAAAAGTCGATCCACAGCGTCGCGGGCAGGCGCAGCGCCCGCACCGGCGACATCCGCATCACCGCCAGCAGCAACCCCAGAGGCAGCGCCAGCGCCAGGCAGGCCAGCGTCAGAAGCGCCGTGCCCTGAAGCCCTTCCGCCAGCTGGCCGATGTTGCGCCAGACGGCCGAGAAATCCCAGGCGTAGTTCATCTTTCGCTCCTCCTCGGGGGGTAAGCCCCGCCGGTCTGCCCGGCGGGGCGGGGCGGATCAGCGCAGCAGCACTTCGCGCCGGGTGGACACGGCGGTTTCGGGATCAAGCCCGCGCCAGGCCAGGAAGTCGCGATAGAACCCGTCGGTGGTGCCATTGTCGTAGTAATAGGTCACGGCGACCTGAAGGTAGTCGCGCCACCGCTTGTCGGCCTCCTTGCGGATGCCGGCGCCGGTGGAATAGGCCTGCACCGGGGTGGGCACCAGCGTCTTGCCGACGCCCAGACGGGTGCGGGCCACGTCGGCGTTCGGGCCGGTGCCGGTCGACCCCATGATCCGCCCCGCCTGGAAGGCGGCGATCACTTCGGACGATTGCTGAAAGGTGACGATATTCGCCTTGGGCGTATATTTCTCCAGCGCGCGGACAAAGGTGGTGCCGGTGACGGCGCCGAACGTGTATTGCGGGTCGTTCATTTCGGCCCAGGTGGTCGGCTTGAAATCCTCGGGCACCAGAAGCGCCACCGGATACCACAGGATCGGCCCGGCAAAGTCGATGGCCAGCGCGCGTTCGGGCGTGGCGTCCAGCACGAACATGAAGTCGAACTGGTTGGCCTGAAGCCCGGCCACCGCATTGCCCCAGGTGGTTTCCACCACTTCGAGCTTTACCCCCATGGCGTCGGCGATGGATTTGCCCAGCTGCACCGACACGCCGCGCCAGACGGTATCGCCGGATTTGTAGGCGCCGGGGCCTTCCTCGCCCGAGGCATCCTTGAAGCACCAGGGTTCCGACTGCGCGCAGCCAAGGCGCAAGGTCTTGGTTTCAAAGATCTGGTCCCAGGTGGATTTCTCCTGCGCCTGCGTGGCGGCGGCAGGCAAAAGCGAGAGCGTGACCGCAGCAAGCGCGGCCTTGAGGCAGTTTGCGATTTTCATCTCTGATCCCTGTCAGTGAAGGGGTTGAAGCCGCGGCCGGTGCTGTTTCTTCATCCTGTTCGCCCACCCGCCAGAACGGCGAACAGTTTGGCGGCGGTGAACGGCATCTGAAGCGCGGATGTGTCGTATCCGGCCAGCGCGTCCATCACCGCATTGGCAATCGTGGGGGGCGCGGCAATGGTACCCGCCTCGCCACAGCCCTTGACGCCCATCGGATTGGTGCGGCAGGGGATTTCCACGAAATCGAGGTCGAAGTCGACGAAATCGTCGGCCTTCGGACAGCAGTAATCCATCAAAGATCCGGTCAGCGGTTGTGCGGTGTCGGGGTCATAGATCACCTCTTCCATCAGCGCCTGGCCGATGCCCTGCGCCAGACCGCCATGGAACTGGCCCAGAACCAGTTCGGGGTTCTGGATCGTGCCCACGTCGTTGACGGCGGTATAGCGGACCAGCCGGATTTCCGCCGTCGCCGTGTCGATTTCCACCTGCGCGACATGGCATCCGTTGGGAAAGGTCGGGCGGTCGGGCTTGTAGTTCGCCTGCGCGGCCAGCCCCGGTTCCATCCCCTTGGGCAGTTGCGGCGGGTTGAACGCGGCGCGGATGCAATCGGCCAGCCGAAGGCTCTGGTTCGTGCCGACGCGCAGGAACAGATCGCCGTCCTGGCGCAGATCGGCCTCGGCGCAGTGCAGAAGATGCGCGGCGATGGCCCGCAGCTTGGCCTGAACCCGCCCCGTCGCCAGAAAGACGGCATTGCCCCCCACGGCCAGCGCCCGCGACCCGCCGGTGCCGCGCCCAAAGGCCACCTGATCGGTGTCGCCCTGCACCACTCGGATCAGGGCGCGGTCCAGCCCAAGGTTGCGCGCGACGATATTGGCATAGGCCGTCTCGTGCCCCTGCCCGTTGGTCTGCGACCCGACGAACAGCACCGCTGACCCGGACGGATCAAACCGCAGCTCGGCAAATTCGTCCATTCCCCGCCCGCAACGGTCGATGAAATAGGACAGGCCAAAGCCCAGCAGTTTGCCCCCGGCCGCGGCGCGGGCCTTGGCCCCGGCACGGTCGGCATAACCCGACCGTTCCACCGCACGCGCCGTCAGCGCGGCGAAATCGCCGTCGTCATAGATCTGCCCCGTGACGGTCGTGAACGGCATGGCGGCGCGCGGAATGTAGTTCTGCTTGCGCAACTCGACCGGATCGCGCCCCAGCTCTCGCGCGGCGGCATCGACCAGACGCTCCACCGCATAGATGACCTCGGGCCGCCCGGCGCCGCGATAGGAATCGGTCGGCAGCGTATTGGTGAACACGCCCCGCACCCGGACATGCACCGCCCCGATGTCATAGACCGCCGGATGCAGCCCGTCGCCCGCCACCGTGGCGATGTTCGGCCCGTGCTGGCCCGGATAGGCGCCCACATCCGACAGACAGTCAAAGCGCATCGCCAGAAACCTGCCCGCCGCGTCCAGCGCCAGTTCGGCGTGACAGCCCTGCCCGCGGCCCTGGGTGTCGGAAACCAGCGCCTCGCCCCGTTCGGACGCCCATTTCACCGGCCGCCCGACCCGCGCCGCCGCCATCAGCACCAGCGCATATTCCTGATAGGCAAAGATCTTTGGCCCGAAGGCCCCGCCGACATCCGGGGTGATGACGCGCATCCGCCCCTCGGGGATGCCAAAGACGTTTTGGCACAGGATGCGCCGGATCGCATGGCCGCCTTGCGACGAGACATGCAGGGTGAACCTGTCCTCACGCGGGTCGTATTCGCCGATCGCGCCCCGCGGCTCCAGCGCCAGACCGGCGACGCGGTTGTTCATCAGGTCGATGGAAACCACCCGGTCGGCCGTGTCGAACGCCGCCTGAACCGCCGCCGCATCGCCCGAATGCCAATCGAAGCTCAGGTTGTCGGGCGCCTGATCCCACAGCGTCACCTCGCCCGACAGCGCCTGGTCCACCGTCGCGCAGACTGGCAGCGGGTCGTAGTCGACGAAAACCGCCTCGGCCGCCTCTTTCGCGATGGCGCGATCCTCGGCGATCACCACGGCGACGGGTTCGCCCACATGGCGCACCTCATCCGCCGCAAGGATCGGGCGGGCGGGCAGAAAGGGCCGCGCCCAGTCCCATTTGCCGATCTCGGCCAGACAGGGCAGCGGGCGGGCGTTGAATTCGGCCAGATCGTCCGCGGTCAGGACTGCCAGAACCCCCGGCATGGCCAGCGCCTCGGCGGTGTCCACCGCCAGCACCCTTGCCCGCCCGTGGGGCGAGCGCACAACCGCCATCGCCACGCATCCCTGCGGCCGGATATCGTCGAGATAGCGCCCCTGCCCCCGCAGAAAGCGCCGATCCTCGATCCGGTGGGCGGTTTGCGCGACCCCTTCCATGGCGGATCAGGCGGCGTCGGTCCGCGCGGCGGCTTCGGCGACCGCCTCGGGGATACGGAATTGCGAATGGCTGGCAAGAAAGGCGCGCATCCGTTCGGTCCTGGGGTTGACCAGAATTTCGTGCGGGGCGCCCTGTTCGTGGATCTTGCCGTCATGCAGAAAGACCACGCGGGTCGCGACGTTATAGGCAAAGCCCAGTTCGTGCGTGACGATCATCATCGTCATGCCTTCGTCGGCCAGGGCGCGCATGGATTGCAGCACCTCGCCCACCAGTTCGGGATCCAGCGCGCTGGTCGGTTCGTCGAACAGCATCAGCGTCGGCTGCATCGCCACGGCGCGGGCGATGGCGACGCGCTGCTGCTGCCCGCCCGACAACCCGCCGGGATAGCGGTCGGCCTTGTCGCCCATGCCGACACGGGCAAGGCAATCGAGCGCGATCTTGCGGGCCTGATCGGCGGGCATCCTGCGCACCTTCAGCAGCCCCAGCGTGACATTCTGTTCGACCGTCAGATGCGGGAACAGGTTGAACTGCTGGAACACCATGCCGACCTTGCTGCGCACCCGCACCTGTTCAGCCGCCGGATATTCCGCACGCTCGCCCGAGATGGTGCCAACGCGCTGTCCCTCAAGGTAGATCGCACCACCGTCCGGTATCTCCAGAAGGTTGACGCAGCGCAGCATCGTCGACTTCCCCGACCCGGAGGAGCCGAGGATCACCACCACCTCGCCCCGGTTGACGGTAAGGTCGATTCCCTTCAGGACACGCGTGGCGCCAAAGTCCTTGACCAGATTGTCGATGCGCATGATCTGCACGGGACGGACCTCCTGCCTGTATACGCCAAGGATCGCGCAATCGGCATGTCTCTGTCAATCATTTTTCGCACGTTTGTGCGATTTTGAGATTCCACTTGCGGAACGCATCTTGCATCGGGTTGCGCGAGGCCGCTATTCCCCGCTAGGATAAGGCGTTTTCCCGCGCCGGGCGCAAGGAGTTTCCCATGGCGAAAAGTGTTACCCCTGTCCGGCGAACCACGGCCTCGCGCAAACCGGCGGCCGCGCCGGGCAAGATCAAGGCGGCGGATTTCGTCTCGGCTCTGGCGCGGGGAATCGAGGTGCTGCGGCTTTTCTCCGAGGAACAGCCCCAGATCACCACCAGCGAGGTCGCGGAAAAGACCGGGCTCAGCCGCGCCGCCGCGCGCCGGTTCCTGCTGACGCTGACGGAACTGGGCTATCTTCAGGTCGAACAGGAATCCTTCCGCCCGCTGCCAAAGCTGCTGGAGTTGGGGTATTCCTATCTGTCCACCTGGAATTTCCGCGAAACGGTGCAGCCCTATCTGCGGCAGGCCGTGGACGAGTTGCACGAGAACTGTTCCTTTGGCGTGCTGGACGGGGGCGACATCGTCTATCTGGCGCGGGCAGAGGCGCGGCGCATCGTGCAGAGCATCACCATTTCGGTCGGCACGCGGGTGCCTGCGGCGGTGTCGGCCATGGGGCGCGTGCTGCTGGCACACCTGCCGCCCGAGGAACTCGACCGGCTGATGTCGGACCACCTGCTGCGGGCGATGACCTCGCGCACGATCACCGACCCGGTGCTGTTCCGCGAACGGCTGGCCCGCGTGCGCGAACAGGGCTACGCGCTGGTCGAGGGCGAGTTCGAGGAGGGGCTGATCTCGGTCGCCGTGCCGGTCTTTTCCTCGGCGGGCCGCGCGATCGCGGCGATCAACGTCGGGACCCCGCGTTCGCGGGCGACCGCGGAACAGCTGGTGTCGGAATTCCTGCCGGTGATCCAGCGCACCGCCGCCGACATCTCGCGCGCCTTCGCCATCCGCCCTCGGCGCGAGGAGGACGAGTTGATCGTCCGGCTGGCATCTTCGCGATAGATCCGGCGCGTGGGTTATGCGAAATTTTCGGTTGGCGGCTCCCGCACGGCCAGCGGAACACTGGGCCGCGCGCTGTCACGAACCCGCGCTTTGAAACTGCGTTCCGGCAAGGGCGGAAGGTCCGCCGCTTTCGTCGGGCCTGTCGCGCTCATAGCCCCAGTCACGACCGAATCGAGAAAGGGAACAGCGAAACAGCCCTTCCTTTGCCAGAGACAGAAGCGACCACGTTTTTGAAACCGCGGCTGTGGAACGCCTTGCCGCCCCGCCGCATCCCATCGCGCCGGCGGTTCAGAACAGGCTGCCCTGATCCGGACCTTCGCCGCCTTTGGGCTTTCGCGCGGGCCGCGGCCCCTGCCCGACGGCCAGCCTGCCATCGCGGAACTCGATTTCCAGCGCCTGTGCGCGTTCGGCCTCGGCCCTGGAGGTGACGACCGCGCCATCGCCGCGCACCACCGCGAACCCCCGCCGCAGCGTTTCGGCATAGCCCAGCGTCTGGCGTGTCCGGTCCAGCGCCTCGAGCCGTTGGGACAGGCTGGCCAGCCGGGCCGAAGGCGCCGCCTGAAGCCGCAGGTCCAGCGCCGCAAGCTCGCCCCTCGCCCGTGCCGCCTGCCGCTCGGCGTCGCCGATCAGCCGCCCCAGCGCCGGGGTCAGACGCCCGGAGATTGCGGCCAGCGCGTCCTGCCGGCGTTCAAGCCGCCGCTCGGCCGCCGGCAACAGACGGGCGGCCAAGGCGTCTGCCCGGTCGGCGCGCCGATGAATCGCCGCCATCAGCGCGGCAGGCGACAACCGCGCCGCCACGCCTTCAAAGCGGTGACGCTTTCTGGCTGCGGCCAGCCCCAACCCCGCCCCCAACCGCTGCGCCGCCATGTCCAGCCGCTGCGCCGCCCCGGCGGTCAGCGTCTCGACCCGCGGCAGGGCGCGGGACAGATCGCGCAGCCGCTGGCCCCGCAGGCCCAGACCCTGCGCGATACCGCGCGCCAGCCGCGCGCCCTGCCCGTCCAGCCCCGCCAGCAGGTCCAGCCGCACCGGCACCGCCATTTCCGCCGCCGCCGTCGGCGTGGGCGCGCGCCGGTCGGCGGCATGGTCGATCAGCGTCGTATCCGTCTCGTGCCCCACGGCGGAAATCAGCGGGATGCGGCTTTCGGCCGCCGCGCGCACCACGATTTCCTCGTTGAAGCCCCACAGATCCTCAAGACTGCCGCCGCCGCGGGCCACGATGATCAGATCGGGGCGCGGCACCGGACCGCCCGGCGCGATGGCGTTGAAGCCGCGGATGGCGGCCGCCACCTCGGGCGCGCATTTCTCGCCCTGCACGGCCACCGGCCAGATCAGGACATGGCGTGGAAAGCGGTCGCGCAGCCGGTGCAGGATGTCGCGGATCACCGCGCCCGAGGGCGAGGTGACGACGCCGATCACCCCCGGCAGGAACGGGATCGGCCGCTTGCGGGCGGCATCGAACAGCCCCTCGGCCGCCAGGGCCGCGCGGCGTTTTTCCAGCATCGCCATCAGCGCGCCCGCCCCGGCGGGGGCCAGATCCTCGATGATCAGCTGATATTTCGACTGGCCGGGAAAGGTGGTCATCCGGCCGGTGGCGATGACCTCCATCCCTTCCTCGGGCTTGACGGTCAGACGCCCCGCCTGCCCCTTCCAGGTGATCGCGGCGATGACGGAACGGTCGTCTTTCAGGTCGTAATACAGATGCCCCGAGGCGGGGCGCGACACGCGCCCGATCTCGCCCCGCACGCGGACAAGGCCGAATTCACCCTCGATCACGCGTTTCACCGCGCCGGAGAGTTCGGAAACGGTGTATTCGGGCGCATTGCCGGGCGGGGGGGGAGAGTCTTCGAACAGGTCCATGGCCGCAGGATAGGCCGCCGCCGCGCCGCCGGAAAGGCCGGTTGCGGAGTTTTCAAAAACTCCGCTGCGAACCTTTTGAAAGGTCCGGGCCGGTTTCTTTGAAGAAACCGGCTGTCCCGGCGTCAATCGTCCTTGTCGGTCGGCAATCGGGACAGGCGGCGGTAACAGCGCAGGACGGCGGCCGCAAACAGGACCAGCCCCGCCGCCGCCGTTCCCCACCATTCGCCGAACACGCCCAGGACGAAGATCACCGCCCCCGCCAGCTGCACGGCGTTTTCCGCCCGGCTGGGGCGGAGTGGCGGGCTGTCGTCCCTGCGGTTTCCCTTGTCCATGCGGCTTGCCTCGCTGGCCCGCTTCATCTTATGACGCGGGCCACGGAAAACCTAGCGGGGGCGCGCCATGAACATCCTTATCCTCGGGTCGGGCGGGCGCGAACATGCGCTTGCCTGGGCGGTCAAGCAGAACCCCAAGACCGACCGGCTGATCGTCGCACCCGGCAATGCGGGCATCGCCTCGGTCGCGGAATGCGCCAGTCTCGACATCCTGGACGGCGCGGCGGTGGTGGGATTCTGCGAGGAAAACGCCATCGACTTCCTGATCGTCGGCCCCGAGGCGCCCCTGGCCGCGGGCGTGGCCGATGCGGCGCGGGCGGCCGGCATCCTGACCTTTGGCCCGTCGAAGGCGGCGGCGCAGGTCGAGGCGTCCAAGGCCTTTACCAAGGAGTTGTGCGATGCCTGCGGCGCGCCGACCGCCGCCTATGCCCGGTTCGACAGCGCCGCCCCCGCGCGCGACTACATCCGCCGCATGGGCGCCCCCATCGTCGTCAAGGCCGACGGGCTGGCGGCGGGCAAGGGCGTGATCGTGGCCGAGACGGTCGAACAGGCGCTGGCCGCGGTCGACGACATGTTCGGCGGCGAGTTCGGCGCGGCGGGGGCCGAGGTCGTCATCGAGGAATTCATGGCCGGCGAAGAGGCCAGCTTCTTCATCCTGACCGACGGCACCGATGCGCTGGCCATCGGCACGGCACAGGACCACAAGCGGGTGGGCGACGGCGACACCGGCCCGAACACCGGCGGCATGGGCGCCTATTGCCCCGCGCCCGTCCTGACCGGCGCGATCCAGAAACAGGCGCTGGAGGAGATCGTGCTGCCCTGCATCCGCGAACTCGCCCGCCGCGGCACGCCCTATTCCGGCGTCCTTTACGCCGGGCTGATGATCGAGGCGGGGCGCGCCCGGCTGGTCGAATACAACGCCCGCTTTGGCGATCCGGAATGCCAGGTGATGATGATGCGGCTGGGGGCGCAGGCGCTGGACCTGCTGCTGGCCTGCGCCGAGGGGCGGCTGCGCGACATGGCGGTGAACTGGGCCGACGACCATGCGATCACCGTGGTGATGGCCGCGAACGGCTATCCCGGCCCCTATGTCAAGGGCACACCGATCCGCGGGCTGGACCTGCTGCCCGAGGACAGCCGCAACATGGTGTTCCATGCAGGGACTGCCGAGCGCGACGGCCAGATCGTCGCCACTGGCGGGCGCGTCCTGAACGTCACCGCGCGGGGCAACACCCTGGCCGAGGCGCGCGAGCGGGCCTATGCCATGGTCGATGCCATCGACTGGCCCGACGGGTTCTGCCGCCGCGACATCGGGTGGCGGGCGCTGTAGGCCGGTTGGCGGCGCGCCCCCTGGCTGGCCCCGGAGGGGTTTTGCACCCCTCCGGACCTCCCCGCAGGATATTTGTGTCCAGAAAGAGGGAGAAGGGGTTTGCAGCGCGGTCAAGGCGCGGGGCCGGATGCGTGGTGTGCAACCCTGCCCTGCGGCAGGAAATCGCAGACAAACCCGCCCTGTCCGGCTAAGCAGGCGACACGAGCAGAAAACAAACCGGGGCCAGCCCATGATCGTCCGCGGCAAACCCACTTTCCTGCATGTGCTGACCGCGGTGCGCGGATCGGTCTTGCCGACCATCGCGCCGCAGTTGCTGGGGATGATGGCCTATGCCGCGGCGCTGGTCTGGGTCGACCACAGGTTCCACGATCTGCCCCACCCCGAGCCGACTTCGTTCGGGGTGTTCGGGATCGCGCTGTCGCTGTTCCTGGGGTTCCGCAACAATGCCGCCTATGACCGCTGGTGGGAGGCGCGGAAGCTCTGGGGGCTGATGCTGGCCAATATGCGGGCTTTGGCGCGCGAGGCCGAGGTTTTCCTGCCCGAGGAGGCGGCGCGGCACCGGCTGCTGCGGCTGGCGCTGGCGAACCTGCACCTGCACCGCATCAACCTGCGCGCCAGCGGGCCGGATGCGGCCTCTACCGCAGCGACCGACCGTGCGGGGCTGGCCGCGCGGGCGCGGCCGTGCGACGCGCTGGACGCGATGGCGCTGATGCTGGCGGAAGAGCGCGCGGCGGGGCGGCTGGACGGGTTCGGCGCGCGGCAGCTGACCGACCGGATGGCCGATCTGGGCAACCATCAGGCGGGCGCCGAACGCATCGCGGTGACGCCCCTGCCTTATGTCTATTCGCTGCTGGTGTTCCGCACCTCGTGGCTTTACCTGCTGATCGTGCCCTTGTCGCTGATCGGGCCGGCGGGATGGATGACGCCGCTGGTCGTGGGGGTCATGGCCTATATCTTCTTCGGTTTCGCCGAAGTGACCGAGGAACTGTCCCACCCCTTTGCCGACACGCCGAACGCCCTGCCGATGAGCGCGATCTGCCGCGCGGTGGAGATCAGCATGGCCCCGCATCTGGGCGAGGAACCTCCGCCCCCGCTTTTGCCGGTGGACTATCGTCTGGACTGAACCCGACAAAAAGCATCGGCCGACCCTTCCGCCCTTGCACCCCCGCCCGCCCCCGCATAAGAGACACGCGGTTTTTCCGGGCCAAAAGGGGGGCACATGCCGCTTCTGGTGATGAAATTCGGCGGCACGTCGGTCGCCAACCTCGAGCGCATCGCGAATGCCGCGCAGAAGGTGCAGAAAGAGGTCGAGCGCGGCTATGACGTGATCGTCATCGTCAGCGCCATGTCCGGCAAGACCAACGAGCTGGTCGGCTGGGTCGAGGGCACCTCGAAACTGTATGACGCGCGCGAATACGATGCCGTCGTGGCCTCGGGCGAGAACGTCACCGCGGGCCTGATGGCGCTGCGGTTGCAGGAAATGGGCATCCCGGCCCGGTCGTGGCAGGGCTGGCAGGTGCCGATCAACACCACCAGCGCCCATAGTTCCGCGCGCTTCGTGTCGATCCCGCGCGAGAACATCGACGCGAAATTCGCCGAAGGCTTCAAGGTGGCGGTCGTCGCGGGCTTTCAGGGCGTGTCGCCCGAGGGCCGGATCACCACCCTTGGCCGCGGCGGGTCGGACACCACCGCCGTGGCCTTTGCCGCCGCCTTTGGTGCGGAACGCTGCGACATCTATACCGATGTCGATGGCGTCTATACCACCGACCCGCGCGTGTCCGACAAGGCGCGCAAGCTGGACAGGATCGCCTTCGAGGAAATGCTGGAACTGGCATCCCTGGGCGCCAAGGTGCTGCAAACCCGGTCGGTCGAACTCGCCATGCGCTACAAGGTGCGGCTGCGGGTGCTGTCCTCGTTCGAGGATACCGACGAAAACTCTGGAACCCTGGTCTGCGACGAGGATGAAATCATGGAATCGAAAGTCGTCTCCGGCATCGCCTTTTCGCGCGACGAGGCCAAGATCACGCTGTTCACCATCGAGGACCGGCCCGGCGTGGCGCAGGCGATCTTCGGCCCGCTGGCCGAGGCGGGGGTGAACGTCGACATGATCGTGCAGAACATTTCGGAAAAGGACTATGACGAACGCCACAGCGGCGCCGTCACCGACATGACCTTTTCGCTGCCGATCAATCAGGTCGAACGCGCGAAGAAGGCGATGGAAGATGCCCGTTCGCGCGGCGAGATCAAGTATGACGAACTGATCATCGACACCGACGTGGCCAAGGTTTCGGTCGTGGGCATCGGGATGCGCAGCCATGCCGGCGTGGCGGCGCGGATGTTCAAGGCGCTGTCGAACGAGAACGTGAACATCAAGGTCATCTCGACCAGCGAGATCAAGATCTCGGTCCTGATCGACCGCAAGTATATGGAACTGGCCGTGCAGGCGCTGCACGACACTTTCGATCTGGGAAAGGCGTAACCCTTTCTGCATCGCAGAAAAAACGGGCGGTCCGGCAGCGGATCGCCCTTTTCGATTCATCCGTGCATTTTCCCTTTTCGCCCCTGCCCGCCGCCCCCTATAGAAGGGGAAAGTCATTTCAGGACGCCCCCATGCCCGAACGCAGCGAAAGCGACAGCCGCAAACTTCTGCGCCGCCTGCGCGATGTGCTGGCGACCCCGGCCAAGGGGCAGGACAGGCTGGACCGCATCACCCATCTGATCGCGGATTCGATGCAGACCGAGGTTTGTTCGATCTACCTGTTCCGCGATGCCGAAACGCTGGAACTGTTTGCGACCGAGGGGCTGAAGAAAACCGCCGTCCACCACACCCGCATGAAGATCGGCGAGGGGCTGGTCGGTCGCGTGGCGCGCACCGGGATGCCGGTGAATACCGGCAATGCACCCGGCGAAAAGGGCTTTCGCTACATGCCCGAGACGGGGGAGGAGATCTTTTCCTCGTTCCTGGGCGTGCCGATCCAGCGGGTCGGGGAAAAGCTGGGCGTGCTGGTCGTCCAGTCCAAGAATGCCCGCGAATTCGGCGAGGACGAGATCGAGGCCCTGGATGTCGTGGCCATGGTCCTGGCCGAGATGAACGAACTGGGCGCCTTCTCGGGCGAGAATGACACGCTGCGCGCCCGTCACAAGCAATGGGTGATGTTCCGCGGCGGCACCGGGCAGGAGGGCACGGCCGAGGGCCATGTCTGGCTGCACGAACCCCGCGTCGTGGTGACGAACCCCGTCGCCGACGATCCGCTGACGGAAATCGAGCGCATCCGCGATGCGGTGCAGCAGTTGCGCGTGTCTGTCGATACCCTGCTGGAGGCGGAAAGCCTGAACGCCGAACAGCGCCAGGTGCTGGAGGCCTATCGCATGTTCGCGCATTCCCGCGGCTGGCTGAAGCGGATGGAGGACGACATCGCCCGCGGCCTGTCGGCCGAGGCGGCGGTGGAAAAGGAACAATCCGCCGCCCGCGCCCGGTTGGAACAGGTGCCCGACGCCTATCTGCGCGACCGGCTGCACGATCTGGACGACCTGTCGAACCGGCTGCTGCGCATCCTGACCGGACAGGGCGCCGATACCGGGGCGGAAATGCCGCTGGACCCGGTGCTGGTGGCACGCAACATCGGCCCGGCCGAACTGCTGGAATACGGGCGCAAGCTGAAAGGCGTGGTGCTGGAGGAGGGATCGGTCGGCAGCCATGCGGCCATCGTGGCGCGGGCGCTGGCCATCCCGTTGGTCATCCATGCCGAACGCATCACGACCGAGGCGCTGAACGGCGACCATATCCTTGTCGACGGCGATCAGGGCATCGCCCATCTGCGCCCCGAGGAAACGGTGGCCCGCGCCTTCCGCGACAAGATGGCCATGCAGGCCGAGGCGCAAAAGCGTTATGCCTCGCTGCGCGACCTGCCGGCGCAGTCGAAATGCGGAACGGTGACGCATCTGCACATGAACGCCGGGCTGATGGCCGACCTGCCCAGCCTGGAAGGGTCTGGCGCCGAAGGCGTGGGCCTTTTCCGCACCGAACTGCAATTCCTGATCCGCAACAAGATGCCGCAGCGGGCGGAACTCGCCTCCCTCTACGCCAGGGTGATGGAGGCGGCGAAGGGCAAGCGTGTCGCCTTCCGCACGCTGGACATCGGATCGGACAAGGTGCTTCCCTACATGAAGCCGCAGGACGAGCCGAACCCGGCCATGGGCTGGCGGGCGATCCGCGTCGGGCTGGACAAGCCCGGCGTGCTGCGGATGCAGGTGCAGGCGCTGATCCGCGCCGCGAACGGGCGGCCGCTGACGGTGATGTTCCCCTTCATCACCGAACTGTCCGAGTTCGAGGCCGCGCGCGGCGCGGTCTTGCGCGAATTGCACCGGGAAAAATCCCTGGGCCATGCCGTTCCCGTCTCGATCGAAATCGGCGCGATGCTGGAAACCCCCAGCCTCGCCTGGGCGCCGCGCGCGTTCTTTGAACTGACGGATTTCATCTCGGTCGGCGGCAACGACCTGAAGCAGTTCTTCTTTGCCGCCGACCGCGAGAATGAACGGGTCCGCCGCCGGTATGACACGCTGAACGCGTCGTTCCTGGGCTTCCTCGCCCATATCGTGCGCCGCTGCGAGGAAACGCAAACCGCGCTTTCCTTCTGTGGCGAGGATGCCGGTCGCCCGGTCGAGGCGCTGGCCTTGGCCGCGATGGGATTCCGCGCGCTGTCGATGCGCCCGGCCTCGGTCGGCCCAGTCAAGGCGCTGTTGCGGCGGGTGGATCTGGCCGAGGCCCGCGCCGTCATCGACGAGGCCTGCGCCGCCGGGGTGGAAACCGTGCGCCCCGCGCTGACAGAATGGCTGTCCCGCCAGCCCGAATAGCCGTCAGCCGCGCGCCGCGGTCTTGACCGGCGCAGGCTCTGCCGCGCTGGCAAAGGCGGCAGAGACCTGCGCGGGCCCGTGAACCTCGGCCAGACGCAACAGGGCAAAGCGGATCGCCGCAACCTCGCGGTAATAATGCAGGAAGGCGGCGTTCATCGCGGCCCCGGTGACGGCGCCGATCACCGGCACCGATTGCGCGGCCAGCTTTTGTCCCATGGCGATGCCAAGGCGCGGCGCGACGACGGCGATCACCCGCTGGATCGCCGGTCCCGTCAGCGTCAGTCGCGCCGAAAGAAAGGCGGTATTCACCCCGTCATCCGCCGCCAGCGGACTGCCCGCGCCGAAAACCGCCAGACATTCGGCCCGGATCGCCGGATCGTCGGGGTCATAGCCCGCGGCCTGCGCCTCGCGCCGGATGGCGTGCAGCATCACCGTCACCGTGACGGGCAGTTCGGCCAGGGCCGAGGCGATGCCCCCCGCCCCGCCGGCAATCCCCGACAGCACCGCCGCCGCCAGCGGCCCCTGCCGCCCCAGCGAGGGCGCGCGCCGCCCCTGCGCGGCCAGGTCATGCGCCTTTTCCAGGGCCGCCGCCGCCGCGCGGTCGATCTGTTCGCGCAGAGCCTGCGGCACCACGCCAAGCTGCGCCTCCAGCGAACCGCCCAGCCGGTTCATAATGCCGATGACAGGCCCGTTCGCCCGCCGGTACCGCGCGGCCAGTGCCGCGATCTCGGGCGAAAGGTCGGAGATTTCGGGGACCACGAGGTCGGGAAGTTGGTTGCTCATGCGAAAGGATATGGGGGCGCCGCCCGCTGCTGCAATGGCCCCGGTACAAAACCCCCGTCCGACCGAGACACGCCCGCCGATTCCCCCTTCGCCTTGGGAAAAGGGCGGTGAAGGTCGGGGGGGCACAGACCCCCTTTTCCCGCATCGGCTCAGGTTGCGCGGGTCACGTCGCCCCGAACCCCCGTCCATGCGCCCTTGCGCAGTTCGATCCCCAGGACGCGATCGGGGTTGGTGGGCGGCGGCATCACCACGCCCTCCAGCTTGCGAAAGCCGAAACGCGAATAATAGGGCGCATCGCCCACCAGCATCACCCGTTCCCAGCCAAGCCGCCGCGCCTCGGCAAGGGATTCGTTGATCAGCAGCCCCCCCAGCCCCTCGCCCTGTCGCGTCGGGTGGACCGCCACCGGCCCCAGCAGCAGAACGTCATGCTCGCCGACTTCGACCGGCCAATAGCGGATGACGGCGGCCAGCGTCCCGTCCTCGTCCCGCAACGTCAGGCACAGCGCCGCCACCGTCGGCACCCCGTCGCGCAGCCGATAGGACGACAGGGCGGTCCGCCCCGGCGCAAAGCACAGGTCGTAAAGCGCCTCGACCTCCCACCAGTCGGCCTCGGTTTCCTCTTCAAGGCGATACATGCGCGGCAGACCCCTTGGGCGAATCCGTTTGTGCGCGCCGTAACATGGGCTTAGGTCAGGGGTAAACCGCGATTGTCGAGGAAGCCCATGTTCTATCGCCCCGCCGAAGGCCACGGCCTGCCGCACAACCCGTTCAACGCGATCGTGACCCCCCGGCCGATCGGCTGGATTTCCAGCCGGGGCGCCGGCGGCGACAACCTGGCCCCCTATTCCTTCTTCAATGCCGCCGCCTATGTGCCGCCCCAGGTGGTGTTTTCGTCGACCGGCACCAAGGACAGCCTGACCAATATCCGCGAAACCGGGGTTTTCGCGGTGAACATCGTCGAAGAGGCGATGCTGCACCGGATGAACGAGACTTCGGCCCCCGTGGCGCGGGATGTCGACGAATTCGCCCTGGCCGGGATCGGCAAGGCCCAGTGCCGCGAGATCGACTGCCCCCATGTCGCAGGCGCGCCCGCGGTGCTGGAATGCCGCGTGGTGCAGGTGGTCCAACTTCTGGGGCGCGACAACTGGCTGGTGCATGGCGAGGTCGTGGGCATCCATCTGCGCGACGACTGCCTTGTCGGCGGGCGGTTCGACGTGACCCGTTTTCGCCCGGTCTCGCGGCTTGGCTATCGCGATTACGCCATCGTGGGCGAGGTGTTCGAACTGGCCCGCCCCGACGAACGCTGACCGGCGCGCCGTTGCCGCGCGAAGGCCTGGCCCGCCGGCAAGGCGAAGTGCCGGAATTTCACGCATCCTGCGAAAGATGCAGGCAGGATTCAGGAATTTCCACAGGATTTCCCTGATCTTGGGCAACAGTGACACCCTCTCGCCATTTTCCTGCCGCTCTCGCCGCCTATCCCCGCAGACGGGTGGCAAGGGGGCTGCAAATGCGCACGATGATCGGAGTGATCGGCGGGTCGGGCCTTTATCGGATCGAGGGGCTGGAAGGCGCGTCCTGGGTCAAGGTCGGATCACCCTTCGGCAAGCCCTCGGATGACGTGCTTCTGGGCCGGATCGGCGGCGTGCCGATGGCCTTTCTGCCGCGGCACGGGCGCGGGCATGTGCATACCCCCACATCGGTGCCCTATCGCGCCAATATCGACGCGCTGAAACGGCTGGGCGTCACCGACGTGATCGCCGTTTCCGCCGTGGGATCGCTGCGCGAGGACTATCGGCCCGGCGATTTCGTGATCGTCGATCAGTATATCGACCGCACCTTCGCGCGCGAGAAGTCCTTCTTCGGCCCCGGTTGCGTGGCGCATGTGGGCTTTGCCCATCCGACCTGCCCGCGGCTTGGCGCGGCCTGCGCAAAGGCGGCCGCGGAGGCGGGGGCGACGGTCCATCGCGACGGCACCTATCTGGCGATAGAGGGGCCGCAGTTCTCGACCCTGGCCGAGTCGCGCCTTTACCGGCAATGGGGCACCGATGTGATCGGAATGACCGGAATGCCCGAGGCGAAACTCGCCCGCGAGGCCGAGCTTTGTTATGCCTCGGTCGCGATGGTGACAGATTTCGACTGCTGGCACCCCGACCACGACGCCGTGGATGTGGCGCAGGTCATCGCGACATTGACAGCCAATGCGGGGCGCGCGCGCGACATGGTGGCCGCGCTGCCCGGCCTGCTGGGGGCCGAACGCGCGCCCTGCCCGCATGGCTGCGACCGGGCGCTGGACATGGCGATCATGACCGCGCCGGACCACAGGGATCAGGAACTGGTGGCAAGACT
>JASGFG010000036.1:0-35160 GCA_047605605.1 Paracoccaceae bacterium
GCCGCCGCCGCCCGAACCGCCGCCATACCGGCCCCGTTCCCGGCATCTGCGACCAAGCGCACCCCGTGCTGCTGCGGGCGCGCAAGCAGCGCGGGGCTGGTTCAGGCCCTGCCCGGCCCCCGCACCCTACCGCTCACTCACCTCCGCGCCGGGCCTTCACCCCACAGCGCGCAGGGCGGGCGCGGCGGCACCTTGCGCCTCAACCTCGACCGGGGGGGTCAGCCGCACGGCCCGCATCCCGCGGTTCTGGCCCAGTTTGCCTTCGGCCAGCCTGCGGGCATCGACGCCCTCGAACCCGATGCGGTCCAGAGCGGCGGCAGGCAGGGGCAGAAACTCTCCCGCCGACAGGGCCATGACCTGCGACAGCGGCATCGACAGCCGGGCCAGCACCGCCTGAAGGACGCAGCCCGCATCCGCGACCTGCGCGGCCAGCGCTCGGGCAAAGGCCGGCCCCGCATCGGCGGCAGGCGGCGCGATGCGCGCGGGCCGCGGCCCCCGCCCCTCGGCCGGAAGGGCCAGAAGCACGCCCCCCGTCCGCGCCCCTTCGGCAAGGGACACCTCCGCCCGCAGCACGCGATAGCCGGTGTCGTCCAGCAGCAGGCCCAGGGGCCGCGCATCGTCCAGGAACGAGGCATAGCGGAACCCCCCGGCCCAGATCAGGTCCGCCTCCTCGGCCAGTGCGATTTCAAGGCCCGACAGCGCCGCGTCGATGGCGGGCGCGATCATCGCCGCATCGGTGCGGGTGGGGCGGCGGGCGGCGGGCGGCACGGGCAGGACACGGCCCAGCGTCTGCACCTCGACCATGGCGGCCAGGACCGGGGGCGACAGCGCCATCAGGCCCAACCCTTCGTCCGGCCCCTCGACCACGGCGAGAAGCGACCGTTCCTCGGGCAGTTCCAGCAGTTCGGCCAAGGACATCCGGTCTAGCGACAGCCCCCGCACCTCCAGCCCCAGTTTCAGCACGTCGCGCGCCGCGCGGGCCAGTGCCAGCCGCCAGCCGCGATCGGCGCCGGGCGACCCTTCGGCCGCGGGGGGCGTTGCCGCCGCAACCTTGCGCCGGATCACCGCGCCCTGCCCCGCCATGTCTCGATCCATGCCAGCCCCCGTTATCGCCCTTTGACGCAAGACTGGCGCAAACGGGTTACCAAAGCGTTGCGATCAGGCGGCCCTTTTTTGCAGCGACAGCGGCAGCATCACGCGGAACGCCGCCCCGCCCTGCCCCGGCAGATAGGAAATCGTGCCGCCAAGGTTCGCCATGATCTCGCGGCAGATGGCAAGCCCCAGCCCCGCGCCGCCCGCGCGGCTTTGATCGGTCAGCCGGGCGAATTTCTCGAAGACCAGCGCCTGCCGGTCCTTGGGAATGCCCGAGCCGTTGTCGATGAAATCCACCGTCACCCGCCCCGCCCGGTGGCGCACGGCGATGCGCAGTTCCGGCCGGGAGGAATCGCAATATTTCCGCGCATTCGCGATCAGGTTGATGAAAACCTGGACCAGCCGGTCGGGATCGGTGCGCAGGAAAATATCCTCGGCGGCGTTGGTGCGATGGATTGTGAACAATCGTTCCGGTCTGGTCTGGGCCGATGCCGCCAGCGCCCGGTCGATCATCTGCCCCAGATTGGCCAGCCCCAGGTTCAGCTGGACCGAGCCGTTTTCCAGCACCGACAGGTCCAGCAGATCGTCCAGCAGCCGGGTCAGGCGCACCGCCTCGTCATGGATGATGCGCCCGAAACGCGCCACCTGATCGGGCGGGGCGCCTTCGGCCAGCATTTCCGAAAACGCCCGGATCGAGGTCATGGGCGTGCGAAGCTCGTGGCTGATCTGGCCCAGAAAGGCGTCCTTCTGGACCGAGATCTGGGTCAGCGCCTCGTTCGCCTCGCGCAGGGCGCGGGCGGTGCGGGTCAGTTCCTCGCGCTGCGATTCAAGGGCGGCGGAATATTCCATGATCTGCGCGGTTTCATTGGCGACGGCCAACAGATCCTCGACCGAAACCGTCGCGCGGCCGACCAGTTGGCTGATCATCGCATGGGCCGTCGCCGCGCCAACCGCACCGGCCAGCCGCCGCTCCAGACCGACGACGAAATCGGGCACCGGATCGGGAAGCAGCCCTGCCTTGCCCTGCGCCCGCGCCTCGGCCTCGAAAAACGTCTGCGCCTCCTCCTCGCCCAGGATGCGCTGCGCCATGGACAGCAGGGCCTCCGGCTCGGCCTGACCGCGTTCCCAGCCGCGCGGGCCGGATGCCTCGGCATCGAACACGTTGACGAAAGCCGCGCCCTGCATCCGCTCTACCGGGCCGGGAAAGGTCAGAAGAGAGCCTGCGCAGAACACCAGCGTGTTCAGCACCATGGACCAGAACACTGAATGCGCCAGCGGGTCCAGCCCCGCCACGCCGAACAGCGCCTCGGGCCGCAGCAGTCCCAGGCCCCAGGGCCCCTGCGTCATGACATCGGCAGGCAGGACCGCGCCGGGGCCGAACGACGGCAGGAACAGCGTATAGGCCCAGACCGCAAAGCCGGTGATCATGCCCGCCCCCGCCCCGATCCGCGTGGCCCCCCGCCAGAACAATCCGCCAAGCAGCGCGGGCAGAACCTGCGCGACCCCGGCAAAGGCGATCAGCCCGATGGCAGCCAGCGCCCCCGACCCGCCCGAGACCCGGTAATACGCCAGCCCGAGCGCCAGCACCGCCGCGATGGACACCCGCCGCGCCAGCAGCACAAAGCGCCGCACGTCGCCCGACACCGCGCGCGGCCGCAGCGCCAGCCAGGCCGGCATCAGCACATGGTTCGACACCATCGTGGCCAGCGCGATGGATTCGACGATGACCATCGACGTGGCCGAGGAAAACCCGCCCAGAAAGGCCAGCATCGCCAGCCCGCCCCGCCCCTCGGCCAGGGGCAGGGTCAGGACGAACATGTCGGGATTGGCGCCCGCCGGCATCCGGTCCAGCCCCACCACGGCGATGGGGACGATGAACAGGCTCATCCCCAGCATATAGGCGGGAAAGGCCCAGCTGGCGCGCGCCAGATGCGCCTCGTCGGCGTTTTCCACGACCAGCACCTGGAACATCCGCGGCAGGCAGATCACCGCAGAGGCCGACAGGAACAAAAGCCCCGTCCACCGCCCGGCCGGCATCTGCCAGTCGGCGATGGCCGAGGCGTCGATGGCGCGCGCCATGGCGAAAGGTCCGCCCGCCAGCCCCCAGACGACGAAGATCCCGACCGCGACCAGCGCCACCAGCTTGACCACCGCCTCGACCGCGATGGCGGTGACGATGCCATGGTGCTGTTCCTTGGCATCAAGGTTGCGGGTGCCGAACAGGATGGTGAACAGCGCCAGCCCCCCCGCCACCCAGACGGCGGTCGCGGCGCGGTCGGGCATGGGCCAGCCCTCGGGCCGCACCTCGGCAAACACGCCGAAGGCCTGCGTGACCGATTGCAGTTGCAGCGCGATATAGGGCGTGGTCGCCACCACCGCGATCAGCGTCACCAGAACGCCCAGCGTATTCGACTTGCCATAGCGCGACGAGATCAGGTCGGCGATCGAGGTCACGCGCTGCTGCCGCCCGATCCGCACCAGCTTGCGCAGCACCCACCACCAGCCGCAGAACACCAGCGTCGGGCCAAGGTAGATCGTCACGAATTCCAGCCCCGACCGCGCCGCATAGCCGACCGCGCCGTAGAACGTCCATGCCGTGCAGTAGATCGACAGCGAAAGCGTATAGACGAAGGGCGAGCGCAGAAAGCCAAGCCGTTCCCTCATCGCCCGCCGTTCCACCCAGAAGGCGATGGCGAACAGAAAGCACACATAGGCAAGGCAGGTCAGGACAAGGATGTCAAAGGGCATCCCTGTCGCCCCCCGGCGGCGGATCGTCCAGCGGCGGGCGGCTCAGCGCTGGGGCAAGCGCCGCGGCCCCGACGACCAGCAGGCCCCAGACCGCGAACAGATAAAGCCCGCCCGAGGCCGTTCCCGGCGCCATCGCCTGCCCCTGCCATAGCACCGGCAAGAGGAACAGCACCGCGCCCACCACGGGCAGCAGCCGTGCCGCATCGCGCAGGCGGCGGCGGCGATATTCCGCGCGGGCCAGAAACAGCGGGGCACGGGTCTGTTTCACCTTGGCCCACCCGTCCGTCGCGCGACGGGAACGGTTCCCGGTGCCGGATGGGGGGGTGATCCGGGGCGATTGCCCGCCCCGGCCTGCCCCGCTTTTGCCCCGCACGGCAGCGGCAGGCCCGCGTCGCGATCCCGCCCGCGCGCGATAGCACACAACCGGCGCCACGCAGCGCGCCCGCCACCGCCATGGCATCGCCCGCACCGGACAGCGGCACGGAACCTGTGCCGGCACGCCGTCATGCCGCCGTCCCTCCCCCGGCCAGATCGCGCACCGCCTCGCGCATTTCGGCATTGGAAAACGGTTTGGTCATGAACCGGCTGACGCCCGCCCGCTCGGCCGCGTCGCGGTCGCGGCCCTGCCCCTTGGCAGTCAGCATCATGACCGGCAGCTGCGCCGTGGCGGGATCGGCGCGCAGCGCCGCCAGGATCTCCAGCCCGCTGCGGCCCGGCAGCATCAGGTCCAGGATCACCAGATCCGGGCCGGCCGCGCGCACCCTGTCCAGGGCCAGCGCGCCATCCGACGTGACCTCCACCTCCCACCCGTCGCGCAGAAGAAGGAACCGGATCGCCTCGGCGATGTTCGGCTCGTCCTCGACCAGCAGCACCTTGCCCGCCATTCCGCGACCTCCCCCGGCGGCGCGACCCCTCCTCCGGCCCGCGCACGGACCGACTGTCGCGCGAAAGCGGGGGCGAGTCAAAATCCATGGTCACGCTGCATCCGACAGGATCGACGGCTCGCGCCGGGCGGCGCAGGCCTCGCGCGGGCAGACGCGGCAGGTCGATCCCACCGGCAGCGCAGGGCCTGCGCCATCGTCATCCGGCAGGATCAGCATTCCCGCCTCGCGCAGTTCCGGCCCCGAGAAGCCGGCGGGAAACCGCGGCTCGCAAAAGGCCAGGATGCGGAACCGCCGCCCGTCGCGGCCCGCCGTCTTGACGATCGCCTCGACGGGCAGCATCGGCCGGCCAAGCGCCGCATACAGCGGCCAGAGCGGACAGGCCGCCCCGAACCGCGGCAAGGGAAAATGCGCCGCGGGCTTGCGAAAGGTCAGCGTGCCCGAGGCGTCGCAGGCCACCAGCCCGAGCCCGCTGTCGGGCAGCGTGGCGATGCGGCGAAAGACGGCCAGCACCGGCGCCCCGAACCGCGCGGCCAGCCGCAGGGGATCGGCGCCGTCCCCCTCCAGCGCGGCGGTGAACTCGTCCAGCGGCAAAAGCCGCGCATCCGCCGCCGCCTGCGCATTCCACGCCTGCGCCAGACTGCGCGCGCTGCCCGAAGCCAGCGCCCCGGTCGCACCGCCCGGCTGCCAGCCGTGTTCGGCCAGCCAGGCCTCGACCTCCTCCTGCGGGGCGGCGATGCCCAGCCGTTCCTCGCGGTCCGAGGCGTCCAGCCATGCGACCAGCGCCTGCGCCCCTTCGGCAAGACGGGCGCTGTCCTGATCGAGATTGCGATGGAACCGGCGCTGCCAGTCCGGGTCCAGATCCTCGGTTTCCGCCAGGATCGCCGCGGTGGACCGGACCGAGGCCACGGCCGACAGCACCTCATGCATGGTGGCCGACAGATGCGGATCGTGCGTCATGCGGTCGTTCAGCGCCTCGACCGCGCGGCCCAGCCCCTCGGCCCGGCGATGAAGCCGCGACAGAACCTCGGCCCAGCCGGGAAACCGGCGGACGAGATCCTCGGCCCGGTCCAGTTCGGCCTCTCCCCCCGCCGCCGCGGCCGCCGCGCGCAGGTCTTCGGCCAGCGCCGGCACGCCCGGCCCGGCAACATCCTGCGATTCGATGCCCAAGGATGCGGCCAGCCGCAGCAGAACCTCGCCCGCCGCCCGCCGCCTGTCATGCTCGATCAGGTTCAGATACGAGGCCGATATTCCCGCGCCCGCCGCGACCTCGGCCTGGCGCAGCCCCAGCTCCTGCCGCCGTTCGCGCAGGCGCGCCCCTGAAATCGTCGCAGGCATGGTTCGATCCTCCGCCCACGAATTTACACCCGGGGCGAAGGTTTACAATGCGGGTAAATCAACCCGAGCCGCGCCGAAGCCCTATGCCTCGGACGAATCCACAGCCCGTTCGCGCGACAGTTCCACCGCGGATACCTCCCGGATGGTATCGCATCCGGCGGCGGGACTGGCCGCCGGAAACCGCGCCTCAGCCCCGCGCGCGGCGTCCGCCCCGGCGGCCCGAGGCGGCGCTGCCGGCCGCGGCCGAGGCTTCGGCAAAGGTGGCGCCGCCCTCGACGGCTTCCAGCACCTTGGCGAAACGGATCCATTCGCCGCCGTTGGCATCGTGGTTCATCAGGAAGTTGGCGGCGCGGATCGCCTCCATCTCTTGCTGACGCACCGGGTTCATGATGGCGCTGGTCATGCCCGCGCAGATCGCCATGGGCAGGAAGGCGCCGTTGATGCCGTGCCGATGCGGCAGGCCGAACGAGATGTTCGACGCGCCGCAGGTGGTATTCACGCCCAGTTCGTCGCGCAGACGGCGGACCAGGGTGAAGACTTGCTGCCCCGCCGACCCCATGGCGCCCACCGGCATCACCAGCGGATCGACCACGATGTCATGCGCCGGGATGCCGAAATCGGCGGCGCGCTGGACGATCTTTTTCGCCACGGCAAAGCGGACCTCGGGGTCGGGCGAAATGCCGGTGTCGTCGTTGGAAATCGCCACCACCGGCACGTTGTATTTCTTGACCAGCGGCAGGACCAGTTCCAGCCGTTCCTCCTCGCCCGTGACCGAGTTCAGCAGCGGGCGCCCCTCGCAGGCGGCCAGCCCGGCCTCCAGCGCGGCGGGAACGGACGAGTCGATGCACAGCGGCACGTCGACCGTCTGCTGCACGATCTCGATCAGCTGCTTCATCAGTGGCGGCTCGACAAAGTTGTTGTCGGCATAGCGCGGGTCCTTGGCCATCATGTTGGTGAAGACTGCGCCCGAGTTCACGTCCAGGATCGTCGCCCCGCAGGCCACCTGTTCCAGCGCGTCCTTGATGACGGTCTCGAAATTCCCTGCCTCCATCTCGGCGGCGAGTTTCTTGCGCCCGGTCGGATTGATCCGCTCACCAATGACAGCAAAGGGTTCGTCAAAGCCGATGATGACGGTTTTCGTTTTGGATTCAATGACGGTGCGGGTCATTCTTAAACCTGTTTCTCAAGAGTTTGCGGGGCGGCCCGAGGCGCCGCCATGTTCGGTGGCCCAGGTGGCATTGGTCTTGATGCCGCCCAGCGGGAAAAAGTGCACGGAGTCGATGCCAAAGGCCGGATTGCGCGCCTTGTGCGCGGCCAGTTCGGCGATGAACTCGGTCGGTTCATAAGGCAGCAGCAGCTTGGTCACGTCCAGCGCGCGTTTCTGCAACACGCGCAGCGAGGGGCCGACCCCGCAGGCGATGGCGAACTTGATCATCGTCTGCAGCTTGGCCGGCCCGGCGACGCCGATATGGACCGGCAGGCGGATGTCCTCTGCGGCCAGACGGTCGACCCACTGGATGACCGGCCTGGCCTCGAAGCAGAACTGGGTGGCGATGGCCATCTGCGCATCCGAGCGGTCGGCAAAGGCCTGTTTCCACTTCAGCGCCTGCATGACGATCCGGTCGCCGCCGTCCTTGTCGATGTCCTTGTTGCCCTCGGGGTGGCCGGCGACGTGCAGCCGCTTGAACCCGTCGAACAGCCCAGTCTCGATCAGCTGCATGGACGAGTCGAACTCGCCCGCGGGGGTGTTCACGCCGCCGCCCAGAAGCAGCGCCTGATCCACCCCGGCCTCGCCCCGATAGCGGGCGATCCAGTCGGCCAGCGTCGCGCGGTCGGGGATGATGCGCGCGGGGAAATGCGGCATCACCGGAAAGCCCTCGGTTGCCAGGCGTTTCGCGGTGGCCACCATATCCTCGATCGGGGTGCCCTCGATATGGGCGATGTAGACGCGGGTGCCCGCGGGCAGGATCGACCGGAAATCCTCGACCTTTTCGGCGGTGCGGGGCATCACCTCGATCGAATAGCCTTTCAGAAAGGCCTCGACCTCGGCGGCATTGCCCTCGGCCTCGGTCGTCTGCGAACGGCGGAAGTTGAACAGGGCCATGCGGCCTCTCCTCATGTTGGGCGGGGTCAGACCTTGCCGCCGTTGTCGATCAGTGCCTTCAGGCGGTCGGTGTCGTATTCCATCTCCAGCCGGGCGGCCTCGGCTGCGGCGACGGCCTCGGGGTCGCCCTCGACCTCATAGGCCTCGCCCTTGCGCCACTCGGCCAGATAGCTGTCGGTGTCGCGCGCGCCGGATTTCATCGCGGCCCGGTCGATGGATTGCTCGAACCGTTCCGAAAGCTGCACCTTGGACCCGCGGCGACCCTTGCCGACGATGACCTGGGCGGGAATGTCGCGCCAGTAGACGATGGTCACTTCCGGCATGATCCGCGATTCCTTCCCCCTGTCCTCGCTCCCTGAATATCGCCATTCCGCGACAGGCATGGTCGGTTTTCGACATGGCGCGCGCGGTTGGCGACTTGGGGCTGACAAGGACGCCACAAGTCCCGCTTCGTGTCCATTCGGCACGACAAGCTAAGGCTTCACGGCCTTCGTCTTCGGCAAAGAACGCAGCAACAGCGGACCCGGTCTTTCATGCCGTGCACTTGCGGCAGCAGCAGACGCATCCTCTGCCGAGGGACCGGCAGACCGGGCGGGGTCCGGCTCTTCGCAACAGTGGGATCAGGCTCTTGTGTCGGCTCGCCCATTCCGCCTGCGACGGCGGCCGAGCCGAAGCCGGTCAGGAAAGTGGCCAAGCCAAATGCCCGGATCATCAACCCCACCAGATCATCCAAACAGCAGGAATGCTGGCATGGCGCCGAAACCGGGTCAACCGGCGGCGTGGCAGGAGACGGACGCTTGTCATGTCGCACATTCGTCATTACCTTGGCCTCAACCACATATGGAGGGCGGTTATGACGCCCGAGCGTCCCCGTGGGGCGGACGCGATCCCGAAGGCGGAGGCGGCGCAGGACATTGCGCCCCGCCCGGTCGAACCGTCGGCCCCCAACGGCCCGGCCCAGCCGTCGCTTTATGCGGCGCTGGATCTGGGAACCAATTCGTGCCGGATGCTGATTGCCCAGCCAAGGGGCAGTCAGTTTCAGGTCATCGACAGCTTTTCCAAGACGGTGCAGCTTGGCACCGGGCTTGAGGCCTCGGGGCGCCTGTCGCGCGCCTCGATGGGCCGCACGGTGCAGGCTCTGCGCATCTGCCAGAAAAAGATCGAGAAACACGGCGTCCTGCGGATGCGCCTTGTCGCGACCGAAGCCTGCCGTCGCGCGCGCAACGCCCGCGATTTCATCCGGCAGGTGCGGCGGGAAACCGGCCTCGCGCTGGAAATCATCCCCCCCGAGGAAGAGGCGCGGCTGGCCGTCATCTCCTGCGCGCCGCTGGTCTCGCGCCGGACGGAGCAGTTGCTGGTGGTCGACATCGGCGGCGGATCGACGGAACTGGTGTGGATCGACCTGTCCGATGTGGTGCCCGAGGATCGCGGCCGCGCCATCATGCGGCTGCGCACGGGTTTCCACGAAAAGGGCAAGGGCGAGGCGCGGGTGGTCGACTGGATCTCGGTTCCCCTGGGCGTCGCCACGCTGAAGGACCAGTTCCAGGATGTGGAGGACGACGCCGCGCGTTTCGCGCTGATGAGCTGGTTCTTCGAGGAAAACCTGTCCTCGTTCAGCCCCTACAGCGCCCAGCAGCGGCGCGAGGGGTTCCAGATCATCGGCACCAGCGGCACGGTCACGACCGTCGCCGCCTCGTTCCTGAACCTGCGCCGCTATGACCGGGCCAAGGTCGACGGGTTGCAGATGACCTCGGACCAGATCGACAGCGTGATCCGCGAATACCTGAGCCTGGGGCCGGAAGGGCGGCGCACCGATCCGCGCATCGGGCGCGACCGGCATACGCTGATCATGTCGGGCGCGGCGATCCTTCAGGCGCTGATGCGGATCTGGCCGACCGACCGGCTGTCCGTCGCCGACCGCGGCCTGCGCGAGGGGCTGCTTTATGCACAGATGAGCGCCGACGGCGTTCTGGAAGAAGGGCCTTGGGCATGAACGAAAAGAACACCTCGGGCCGCGGCCAGCGGGAATTGCGGGTGCGGGTGAAAACCGCCAAGGGGCGCAAGCTGTCCTCGACCCTGTGGCTGGAGCGGCAGTTGAACGATCCCTATGTCCAGCGCGCCAAAAAGGAGGGGTATCGCGGCCGCGCGGCCTTCAAGATCCTGGAGCTGGATGACCGCTATGGCTTTCTGAAACCCGGCGCGCGGGTGGTGGACCTCGGCTGCGCGCCGGGCGGCTGGTGCCAGGTGGCGGTCGCGCGGGTGAACGCGCTGGGCGAGAACCCGAAAAAGCCGGCGGGCACGGTGCTGGGGGTGGACCTGCAAGAGGTGGAGCCCATTCCGGGCGCCGAGATCCACCAGCTCGACTTTCTCGCCGACGATGCGGATGAAAAGGTCAAGGGCTGGCTGGGCGGGCGCGCCGATGTGGTGATGTCGGACATGGCCGCCGCCGCATCGGGGCACAAGGGCACGGACCACCTGCGCATCATCGCGCTGGTCGAGGCGGCACTGGCCTTCGCCTTCGACGTGCTGGAGGATGGCGGAACCTTCGTCGCCAAAGTCTTGGCGGGCGGCGCCGAGAACGAGATGCAGGTGACGCTGAAGAAGAACTTCCGCAAGGTGGCCAATGTGAAGCCCCCCGCCAGCCGCGCCGACAGTTCCGAGAAATTCGTCGTGGCCCAGGGGTTTCGAGGGCGTCAGGCAGAGGCGGCCGAGGAAGAGGAATAGGGGGCGCTGCCCCCTCGCGCCTAGCGGCGCTCACCCCCGGGATATTTGAACGAAGAGGATGAAGGCAGACCCCCTGCCCCCATCCTCTTTGCCCAAATATCCCGGGGGAGTCGCCCGGAACGGGCGGCGGGGGCAGCGCCCCCCTCTGTTTCAGACCGCGACCATCAGCCGGCGCAGTCCGTGGAAATGGTAGACATCGGCATAATCCGGCGCCTCGGCCAGATGCAGCCCCGGCAAGCGGTCGAACAGGATCGGCAGCGCGATCTGGAGTTCCAGCCGCGCCAGCGGCGCGCCGACGCAGAAATGCACCCCCGCGCCGAAACTGGCGTTCGGCTTCACGGGTCGGGCGGGCAGGAAGACCTGTGGCCGGTCCCAGACGCCCGGATCGCGGTTCGCCGCCGCCAGCAGCAGCGCCACCCGGTCGCCGCGGTGGAAGGTATGGCCCATGACCTCGACCGTTTCATAGGCCCAGCGGGTGAACATGTGCAGCGGCGGATCGAAGCGCAGGATTTCCTCGACCGTGGCCTCGGCCGTGTCGGGGGCGATGCGGTGGCCGGTTTCCAGCAGGGTCTTCACGCCGTTGCCGATGGAATGCACCGTTGCCTCGTGCCCGGCGTTCAGCAGCAGGATGCAGGTAGAGATCAGCTCGTCCGTGGTCAGGCGCTCGCCCTCGCTCTCGGCGGCGACAAGGTGGGTGATCAGGTCATCGGCGGGCCGGGCGCGGCGGTCCTGGATATAGCCGCGCAGGAAGGCCACGAAAGCCTCGGTCGCGGCCACCGCGGCCTCTTCGGTGGCGCGGCTGCGGCCGGCCTGATACATGCCGACCATCGCATTCGACCAGCGCAGCAGGTCCGGCCCCATCTCTTCGGGCACGCCCAGAAGGCGGGCGATCACCGTCACCGGCAAGGGCTGGCCGAACATGTCCAGCAGGTCGAACCGGCCCGCGGGCAGCCGGTCGATCAGCGCATGGGCCAAGGCCTCGATCTCGGGGGCGAGGGCCGCGATCCGGCGCGAGGTGAAGGCGCGCAGCACCAGACCGCGCAGCCGGGTATGGCGGGGCGGCTCCAGCTCCAGCATGGAATGCGCCTCGACCGCGTAAAACGGGCGCAGGTGCGGGGCGACGGGGCGGGCCAGTTCCGGCGGCTCTTCCCGGCCGAAACGGCGGTCGCGGAAGATGGCGTTCACCGCCGCCGCATTGCCGGTGCAGGTCAGGCCATAGTCCCGCCAGCGAAAGAACGGGCCGCCCGCACGGGCGCGTTCGTAGAACGGATAGGGGTTCTGGACAAAGGCGGGGTCGGTCGGGCTTTGGTCAAGTTCCAGCACGGCGCGACCCTATCGGGATCATTCCCTGCGCCACCAGCACCCCCAGCCCGACGATCAGCGCCCCGGCCGCCTGCACCCAGTTCCACGGGCTGCCCAGAAGCCAGGCGAAGAACATGACGTAGAAGGACGCCGCATTGATGTGCAGCGACGAGACGCCCAGCCCCAGCTTGTCGATCGAGGCGATCCACAGGATCTGGCACAGCGACATCCCGCAGATCGAGAACATCGCCAGAGCCGCCGCCTGCTGCCAGCCGAACACGCCCCATTCGCCGCTGCCGACCGTCGCCGTCTGCAAACCCAGCGTCAGCGTGGCGGCGATCCCCGCGCCGCAAAGCGTCAGCGCCGACCGGCCAAGCGGGGTCATCGCCGGAAAGGCGGTGACGGAAAGCCGCGATCCCGCCGCATAGGTCAGGTTGGACAGAAGCGCGGCCAGCGCCCCGAAGCCAAGGCCGAATTCGTCCAGCTTTGCCGCATAGGCCAGAAGACCCCCGGCCAGCGAAAGCCCGATCCCCAGCACCAGAACGGTGGTGATGCGGCGGCCGTCCAGAACCACCTCGATCCCCATTCCGATGACAGGCAACAGGGCGGCGATCACCGCGACCGTAACCGCATCGGTGCGGGCCTGCGCCAGCACCAGGAACAGGGCGCCCAGCGAAAACAGCGCGCCGACGCCGATCCCCTTGATCCAGTTCGCGCCGCGCAGGGCGCCGCGCCCCTCGGCCAGCCACCAGACCGGCAGCAGCGACAGACCGGCCAGTCCCATCCGCATCGCGGTCAGCGCCACGGGCGGGACATTGCCGATCAAGAAATCGGCGGCGGGCAGCGCGGCCGCCCAGACCACCATCGACGCCATGCACATCAGATTGGCGTTCAGCGTGCTACGCGAAGCGGGAACAGGGATCGAAGTCATGCCGCGACACTGGCCCGCGGGGTCGCGGGCGGCTGTTCCATCCGCGACTTGCCGTGTCGCCAACAGCCGGCGACGGTCAACTGGCGGCGGCGGACAGCGCCGCGACGATGGCGCCGAAATCCTCGGCCTTCAGGCTGGCGCCGCCGACCAGCGCGCCGTCGACATCGGCCACGCCAAAGATCTCGGCCGCGTTTGACGGCTTGACCGAGCCGCCGTAAAGCAGCCGCACACCCGCCGCGGGGCTGCCGATCCGCGCGGTCAGGCGTTCGCGGATGAAACGGTGGACCTCGGCGATTTCCTCCAGCGTCGGGGTGCGGCCGGTGCCGATGGCCCAGACGGGTTCATAGGCGACGACCAGGTTTTCCGCGGTCGAGGTTTCGGGGACCGAGCCGTGGATCTGCCGCCCGATCACGTCCAGCGTTTCGCCCGCATCGCGCTGTGCCTCGGTCTCGCCCACGCAGACGATGGCGGTCAGCCCCGCCTCTTGCGCCGCCGCCGCCTTGGCGTCGACGACCGCATCGGTTTCGCCATGGTCGGCCCGGCGTTCGGAATGGCCGACGATCACATGGGTCGCGCCGGCATCCGCCAGCATCTGGGCCGACAGGTCGCCCGTATGCGCGCCCGAAGGTTTCGCATGGCAATCCTGCCCCCCGACCTTCAGCGCGGTTCCGCGGGCCGTCTCTGCCATCCGGGCGATCAGCGTCGCGGGCGGGCAAAGCAGAACCTCGCAGGCCGGCGCCGGATGCGCCCGCATCAGCGACGCCACCTCGGCCAGAGATGCGCCGATCCCGTTCATCTTCCAGTTTCCGGCGGCGAGTTTCTTCATCGGCCCCACTCCCTTGCTCGACAGCAGCAAGGGTTACGCGAACGCGCGGCGGAAGGAAACCGTAGGATGAAACCAACTTGCGCGCAGGCCGTCGCCGGGCCTTTTCCGGCCGGCCCGAGGGCTGTCAGTGGCCGTTCGGGTCGCCGCGCCCGCTGCCCGCGTCTTCCGCCATCAGCGCCTGCAACTCGCTCATATGTTGCAACTGTTGCAGCATCAGGTGATCCAGCTTTTCATGCAGCAGGCGGATCTCGATTTCCGCCTTGAGGTTGACCAGATAGTCGTTCTGCGCCCGGTCGCGGTCCTTTTCCTCCTGCCGACGCTGGCTCATCATGATCAGCGGCGCCTGAAGCGCCGCGATGCAGGACAGCACCAGGTTCAGCAGGATGAAGGGGAACGGATCGAAGGCGCGCGAGGCCAGCACCGCATTGACCGCGACCCAGACCAGCAGCACCCCGGTGAACCCCAGGATGAAGGCCCAACTGCCGCCGAACCCCGCCACCCGGTCGGCCACCCGTGCGCCAAGGCTGTCGCGCTCGGTCCCGTCGGGGGCCAGCGAGGCGACAAGGCTCTGGTTCCGGGCAATCGCCTCGGCCACCTTGGAATCGAGCGCGGTGATCTCTTCGCGGTCTTCGGCCAGCAGGCGGTCGATATGGGCGCGGCGCGCCTCGGCCAGATGGCTGCGGCAGACGACGCTCCCTGCCCGCCAGCCGGGATGCAGCCGGTCCATCTGCGCCGCCAGTTCCGGCCCCACGGCACGCACCGGGACCCTGGGCCCGGTTTCCGTACCGCCACATACCGCGCAGACCTTTGCCGCCATCGCCCTGCCCCCTTTCCATTCCGTCCCCTGCATACAGGCGGCGAAAGCGGCAGGAAAGCGCCGCTTCCGGGCATTGCGCCCTGCGCGCACCCGCGTAAACAGGGATCAGCAACGGGAGGCTTTCATGGCGGACGACGCGCTAGTCATCTTTACCCCCTCGGGCAAGCGCGGGCGCGTGCCGCTGGGAACGCCGGTGTTGCAGGCCGCGCGGCAGATGGGTGTGGATCTCGATTCCGTCTGCGGCGGGCGCGGTATCTGTTCCAAATGCCAGATCACCCCCGGTTTCGGCGATTTCCCGAAACATGGTGTCCATGTCGCCGCCGATGCCCTGTCTGACTGGAACGCGGTCGAGGAACGCTACAAGTCGAAACGCGGCATGATCGACGGGCGGCGTCTGGGGTGCCAGGCGAAAGTCATGGGCGATGTGGTCATCGACGTTCCGCCCGAAAGCCAGGTCCACAAGCAGGTCATCCGCAAATCCGCGACCGAGCGGCATATCGAGATGGACCCCGCCACCCGCCTTTACTACATCGAGGTGGCCGAGCCCGACATGCACGAGCCCTCGGGCGACTTCGAGCGTCTGTCGGCGGCCTTGGCCGCGCAATGGGAGGTGCGGGGCGTGACGGCCGACCTTGGCATCCTGCGCCGGTTGCAGGGCGTGCTGCGCAAGGGCGACTGGAAGGTCACGGTCGCCGTCCACAAGGGCAATCACGATGCGGTGCCGCGCATCCTGGACCTGTGGCCGGGCTATCACGACGGGGGCATCTATGGCCTGGCGATTGATCTGGGATCCACCACCATCGCCGCGCATCTGTGCGACCTGAAGGATGGCCGCGTGCTGGCCTCGTCCGGCGTGATGAACCCGCAGATCCGCTTTGGCGAGGATCTGATGAGCCGCGTCAGCTATGCGATGATGAACCCCGGCGGCGATGTCGAGATGACCCGCGCCGTCCGCGATTCGATCAACGCCCTGGCCGAAGGTATCGCGCGCGAGGGCGGGATCGAGCCGGGCGCGATCTATGAGGCGGTCTTTGTCTGCAATCCGGTGATGCACCACCTGCTGCTGGGGATCGACCCGGTGGAACTGGGGCAGGCGCCGTTTGCGCTGGCCCATTCCGGCAGCCTGTCCTTCGATGCGCGCGATCTGGACCTGACCAACCTGAACCGCGCGGCGCGGGTCTATGTCCTGCCCTGCATCGCGGGCCATGTGGGCGCCGATTGCGCCGCCGTGGCGCTGTCCGAACAGCCGGACAAGTCCGACGATCTGGTGCTGATCGTCGATGTGGGCACGAATGCGGAGATCCTGCTGGGCGACAGGCGCAAGGTTCTGGCCTGTTCCTCGCCCACCGGCCCGGCGTTCGAGGGCGCGCAGATTTCCAGCGGCCAGCGCGCCGCACCGGGGGCGATCGAGCGGGTGGAGATCGACCCGGTGACGAAGGAACCCCGCTTCCGCGTCATCGGCTGCGAGTTGTGGTCGGACGATCCGGGGTTCACGGCGGCGACGGCGCAGACCGGCATCACCGGCATCTGCGGATCGGGCATCATCGAGGTAGTGGCCGAGATGCGCATGGCCGGGATCGTCGATGCCTCGGGCCTGATCGGCAGCCCCGAGCAGGTCGGAACGTCCAGATGCGAGCCGCATGGCCGGACCTTCAGCTATCTGCTGCACGACGCATCCGTCGGCGGCGGGCCGCGCATCACCGTCATGCAGGGCGACATCCGCGCCATCCAGCTGGCGAAATCGGCGCTTTATGCAGGCGCCCGGCTGCTGATGGATGAAATCGGGGTGGCGCGCGTGGACCGCATCACCCTGGCCGGTGCCTTCGGCGCGCATATCAGCCCGAAACACGCGATGGTGCTGGGCATGATCCCCGATGCACCGCTGGAAAAGGTCACCTCCGCCGGGAATGCCGCCGGAACCGGCGCACGGATCGCACTGTGCAATGTGGCGGCGCGCGATGCCATCGAGGAAACGGTGCATCACATCCACAAGGTCGAAACCGCCATCGAGCCGCGCTTTCAGGAGCATTTCGTCAATGCGAGCGCCATCCCGAACGCAGTCGATCCTTTTCCCGATCTGGAAAAGGTGGTGACACTGCCGGATGTGTCGTTCAACACCGGCGGTGGCGGGGATGGCGGGCGCCGGCGGCGGCGCGGATAGCGGGCAAAGGGGGCGCTCGCGCCCCCTCGGCGCGAAGCGCGCCTCACCCCCTGAGGATATTTTCGCGAAGAGGATGAAAGGGGTCGGTCGAGGCTCCGAATGCTTCTCCGATCAGCGGCAGGCTCCGGTCAGGGGCAGATGCCGCCCTTGCCGCCGTCGGCCTGTTCGGTGTGGTCGTGGTCGTCGCGCGTCTTTTCCCTTTGCCAGCCCTGATCGTGGTCGGCCTGCGGCGGACAGGGGGGCGCCTGCCGCACGGGCTGTGGCGAGACGGGTTTCTGATGGATCATGGCTTTCCCCCCGGAAGTTGTGCGGAGGAAACGCCCTGCCCACCCGCCGGGTTCCGCGCGGACCGGGGCGCTGGACTGAACGGACGGGACTATCGGCGGATCAGCGCCTGTGCCAGCAGGTCGCGCACGGTGTCCGGCGGCACGTCATCGGCGACGAAGGCGTGGCCGATGCCGCGCGCCAGGATGAAGCGCAGCCTGCCGTCCTGAACCTTCTTGTCCTGCCCCATCAGCTGCAACAGCCCTTCGGCATCGGGCAGATCGCCGGGGATGTCCGACAGGTCGGTCCGCATCCCCATGGCCTTCAGATGCGCGCGCACCCGCGACGGGTCTTCCTGCGAACAAAGGCCAAGGCGCTGCGACAGTTCAAAGGCCAGAGCGCAGCCGATGGCCACGCCTTCGCCATGCAGCAGGCGGCCGGAATAGCCGGTCGCCTTTTCCAGCGCGTGGCAGAAGGTATGGCCAAGGTTCAGCAGGGCGCGGTCGCCCTCTTCCGTCTCGTCGCGCATGACGATTTCGGCCTTCATCTCGACCGAGCGGCGGACGGCGCGTTGTAGATGCGCGGGGTCGCGGCGCAGGCGCGGACCCTCGACCTCCAGCCATTCAAAGAACAGCGGATCGCCCAGCAGGCCGTATTTCACCACCTCGCCATAGCCGGCAAGGAAATCGCGGTCGGGCAGCGTGGACAGCACCCCGGTATCGGCCAGAACCAGCGCGGGCTGGTGAAAGCTGCCGACAAGGTTCTTCCCTTGCGCGGTGTTGATGCCGGTCTTGCCCCCGACCGAGCTGTCCACCTGCGCCAGAAGCGTCGTGGGGATCTGCACGAAGCGCACGCCGCGCCGCAGGACGGCGGCGGCGAAACCGGCAAGATCGCCCACCACCCCGCCGCCGAAGGCCACCACCACATCCCGACGCTCGACCTTCTGGTCCAGCAGCCATTCGACGGTGCGCTCGAACTGCGGCCAGCCCTTTGTCCCCTCGCCCGCGGGCAGGGCCAGGGCGGCGCTGGCGATCCCCTCGGCCGCAAGGGCCGCGGTCAGGCGGTCCAGATGCCGGCTGGCCACCGTTTCATCAGTGACGATGGCCACCCGCCTGCGCCGCAACAGCGGCAGGATCTCGGCCCCCGCGCGGTCGATCAGCCCCGGCCCGATCCGCACCTGATAGTCGCGGCCCGGCAGGTTCACCTCAACGATATCGGTCATGCCACCTCCAGCACATCCTCGCGCGCGGTCAGCGCCGTCTCGACCCGGCGGGCCATGGTATCGACCGAAATATCCGCCGAGGAATCCACCGTCACATCGGCCAGCGCATAGACCGGCACCCGCGCCTCGTAGATCTGGCGCAGCGTCTCGCGCGGGTTGGCCGTGCGCAGCAGCGGCCGCGTCGTCTTGTGCCGCACCCGGTGCCACAGCAGATCCAGATCGGCGCGCAGCCAGACCGACACGCCCGAGGCGCGGATCAGGTCGCGATTCGTCTCGGACAGGAAGGCGCCGCCGCCGGTGGACAGCACGCAGGGCCTGCCGGCCAGCAGACGGCGCAGCACCTCGGTCTCGCGCGCGCGAAAGAACGGCTCGCCGTCGCGCTCGAAGATCTCGGGGATGGTGCGGTTGGCGGCGCGGACGATTTCATCATCCGAATCGAGGAAAGGCACGCCCAGATGCCGGGCGAGCGCGGTTCCGACGGCGGTTTTCCCCGCCCCCATCATCCCCACCATCACCACGGTCTTGCGCAACCGCACCATACCGATCCCCCGATCACAATTCCGCCAGCGGCGTGCGATCCCCCGCACAGTGCCGATCTTTCCTGCCTGAATGGCGTGAACTCCGCCGGAATGCCAGTTATATTCGTCGCGCGCGGGCTGCGACAGGCCCGCCAAGAAACTGAAAATCCATCGGCCGGACCAACCGGCGGCAGGAAAGGCGAGACGGGCATGGGACGCATCCTCAAGGCTTTGGCAGTGCTGGTAATTCTGGCTTTCGTGGCGCTGACCGCCTATGCCTATCTGGCGGACCTGTCGCCCCGACAGGGCCAGGTGACTGTTCCGGTGACGCTTGATGCCAAATGACCGTGTTCATACGCATTTTCCCCTGACCCTCGGTCTTCTGGCTGTCCTTGCCGCGCCGGTTCGCGCGCAAGAGCCGCTGTCGGCCATCGACTGGCTGTCGAAATCCGTGGCGACCCCCGCCGCGATGAGCCGCCCCGTCCCTCCCCGCCCGGACGAGCCGCCCGTGACCAAGAACGGCGCGCTGCCCGAATCCGTGGCGGTGACACCGCTGGGCAAGCCTTCGGCCGATGGCGTGGGCCTGCTTCCGCCCGCGGTGACGGGCCTTCCGCACCGGCTTTGGGGCATGGGCCAGACCGCCGAGGTGGCCGCCGCCCTGGGGTCGACCGATCCGGGCAGCCTGCCCGCGCTGCGCGGACTGCTGCTGACGCTGCTGCTGGCCGAGGCAGAGCCCCCGGCCGATTCGGGCAGCGACGGGCGGCTGCTGATCGCCCGCGTCGACCGCCTGTTGCAGATGGGCGCGCTGGATCAGGCCGATGCGCTGCTGGATGCCGCGGGCGCGCCGGGGCCGGAGCTGTTCCGTCGCGCCTTCGACGTGGCGCTTCTGACCGGGAACGAGGACCGCGCCTGCCAGACGCTCCGCTCGCGCCCGAATCTGTCGCCCACCCCTCAGGCGCGGATCTTCTGCCTTGCGCGGTCCGGCGACTGGAACGCCGCGGCGCTGACGCTGCGCACCGGGGTGGCGCTTGGCCAGCTTTCCGCCGAGGACGAGGCGCTGATCGGCCGGTTCCTGGACCCCGACCTGTTCGAGGGCGAGCCTGCGCCCCCCGCGCCCAGCCCGGTGACGCCGCTGGCCTGGCGGATGTTCGAGGCCATCGGCGAGCCGCTGACCACCACCACCCTGCCCCTTGCCTTTGCCCATGCCGAACTCGGCCCCAATGCCGGATGGAAAGCGCAGATCGAGGCGGCCGAGCGGCTGGAACGCGCGGGCGTCATCGCACCGAACCTGCTGCTGGGGCTTTATACCGAACGCAAGCCCGCGGCCTCGGGCGGGGTCTGGGACCGGGCCGCTGCGTTTCAGGATTTCGATGCCGCGATGTCGACCGAAGACATCCGGGGCATCGAGCAGACCCTGCCGATCATCTGGGACCGCATGACCGAGGCGGAACTGGAGGTGCCCTTTGCCATGCTTTACGGCGGGGCGCTGTCGAAACTGTCGCCGGGCGGGGATGCCGACCGCATCGCCTTTGCGGTGGAACTGCTGTCGCCCGTCTCCGAGCAGGTGGCGGCCCGCCCCCGCAGCGATCCGCGCGAGGCGTTTCTGGCCGGGGTCGCGCGCGGCGACATCCGCGGCCTTGCCGCGCCGGACGGCATGAGCCGGGCCATCGCGCCCGCGTTCCTGAACCCCGATCCCGGCGCCGACCTGTCCGCGCTGGTGGATCAGGACCGGCTGGGCGAGGCGATACTGGCCGCCATCGGCCGCATCTCGACGGCGTTGCACGGCGATCAGCGCGGCGTGGCGCAGGGCCTGTCGCTGTTGCGCAAGGTGGGGCTGGAACGGGTCGCCCGTCAGGCCGCGCTGGAACTGATGCTGCTGGAGCGGCGGGGATGACGACCGCCCCCGCGCGGCAGATGGCGGATATGGAGCGGTGGATTTCCACCTTTCTGGATGCCCGTGCGGCCGAACAGGGCGCGGCGCGGAACACCCAGCTGGCCTATGGGCGCGACCTGCTGGACTTTGCCGGCTGGCTGGACCGCCGCGACACCGGCTTTGCCATGGCGGCGCGCGAGGATGTCGAAGATTACCTGATTTTCTGCGATGCGCAGGGCCTGTCGAAAGCCACCCGCGCGCGGCGCCTGTCGGCCATCCGCCAGCTTTTCCGCTTTGCCTATGACGAAGGCTGGCGGACCGACAACCCGGCGCTGCGGCTGAAAGGTCCGGGCCGGGCGCAGCGCCTGCCCAAGACGCTCAGCCGCGAGGAGGTGGACGCGCTGATCGCCGCCGCGGGCGCACAGGGCCGCAGCCCGGCCGACCGGCTGCGCAATCTGGCGATGGTTGAACTGCTTTACGCCACCGGAATGCGCGTGTCCGAACTGGTGGACCTGCCGGTCGCGGCCGCGCGGGGCGACCCCAGGATGATCCTCGTCCGCGGCAAGGGCGACAAGGAGCGCATGGTCCCCCTGTCGCGCCCCGCGCGCGAGGCGCTGCGCCTGTGGCTGGCCACCCGCGACGCCGCCGAGGAGGCGGGCCGGGCCGAAGGGCGCCCCGCCAGCCGCCACCTGTTTCCGGGCCGCAAGCCCGGCACGGGGATGACGCGCCAGCAATTCTTCGTGCTGATCAAGGCCATGGCGCTCCGCGCCGGGATCGACCCGGAAAAGGTGACGCCGCATCGGCTGCGCCATGCCTTTGCCACGCATCTGCTGGCCGGTGGGGCGGATCTGCGCGCGATCCAGACCATGCTGGGCCATGCCGATGTCGCGACGACCGAGATCTATACCCATGTGCTGGACGAAGGGCTGCGCGAGCTGGTGCTGACCAGGCATCCGCTGGCCCGCAAGGGGCAGGAATGACGGTGGTTTTCGTGCTTTTCGCCATCCTTGTCTCGGCGCTGGTATCGGCGGCGGAAACGGCGCTTGGCGCGGCCTCGCGCACCCGCCTGCGCGAGATGGCAGACCGCGGCCGCCGCGGCGCCGCCCTGGCCGCCACCCTGGCCGAGGATGGTGAACGGCGGGCCGGACCGCTTCTGGTTGCCAATACGCTGGCGCGGGTGATGGCGGGGGCTCTGGCCGCGCAGGATCTGGCGCGGGCGGGAACCGCCGCGCCCGGGCTGGTCGCCGGGCTTGCGGTCACGGCCGCACTTCTGGCGCTGGCCGATGTGCTGCCCCGCACGCTGGCCGCCACCCATCCCGAGGGGGTCGCCGCCCGGCTTGCCCCGGCGGTGGCCGTGCTGGTTGCCGGGCTGTCGCCGCTGGTCGCGCTGCTGCGGGGTCTGGCACGGGCGCTGCTGTCGCCCTTTGGCGTCAAGGCCGACCCGGAGGCGCGCATCCTCGCCGCGCGCGAGGAACTGGCGGGCGCCATCGCGCAGGGACACAGCGAAGGCGCGGTCGAGAAAGAGGCGCGCGACCGCCTGCTGGGTGCGCTGGACCTGTCGCACCGAACCGTGGACGAGATCATGCGCCACCGATCGGGCATCGAGATGATCGACGCCGCCCTGCCCCCGGCCGCTATGATCGACCGCGCCCTCGCCTCGCCCCACACCCGCCTGCCGCTTTACCGCGACGAGGAGGAGAACATCGTCGGCGTGCTTCACGCCAAGGATCTGCTGCGCGAGGTGCATCGCCTGCGGGTCGAGGGCGCGGATATCGCCACGCTGGACGCGGGCCGGATCGCGATGAAGCCCTATTTCATCCCAGATACCACCACGCTGGACGAACAGATGCGCGAGTTTCTGGCCCGCCGCAGCCATTTCGCGCTGGTCGTGGACGAATACGGCGCGCTTCAGGGCCTCATCACGCTGGAAGACATCCTGGAAGAGATCGTGGGCGAGATCACGGACGAGATGGATGTCGTCGTCCGTGACGGCGGGTTGAAGCGCGCGCGCGATGGCGATTATCTGGTCGACGGCGCCATGACGATCCGCGACCTGAACCGCCGGATGGACTGGCACCTGCCCGATGACGAGGCGAATACCCTCGCCGGTCTGGTGATCCACGAGGCGATGACCATCCCCGAAGAGGGCCAGGTCTTCCGCTTTCACGGCTTTCGCTTCGAGATCGCGACCCGCCGCGACAACCGCGTGGCAAGGCTGAAGGTCCGCCCGATCTAGGGCCTTGCCTCCCACCCCGTCAGGGCAGCAGCACGGCCCGGATCGCCAGGGCGACCAGCCCCACCACCGCCACCCCCGCGCACCACAGGCCCAGGAACCAAAGGGTGCGCGACAGCATCAGTGATACCCCTCGTCCGGGTTCAGCTTGCCGCGGAACACCCAATAGGCATAGCCGGTATAGCCCAGGATCAGCGGCACGCAGACCACCGCCCCCCACAGCAGAAAGCGCAGCGATGCCTCGGGTGCCGCGGCCTGATGGATCGACAGGGCACCGGGCACGATATCGGGGTAAAAGCTGATCCCCAGCCCGACGAACGACAGCACGAACAGACCCAGGGCCGCCAGGAACGGCTGCAAGTCCTTTTCCCGCCGCAGCCCGTCCCATATCAGAACCGCGCATCCGGCCAGAAGCAGCGGGACAAGGGCGGAAAAGAACGCCGTCGGCCACTGGAACCAGCGGTCGAAATAATCGCGCCGGATGAAAGGCGTCCAGGCCGACACCACCCCGATCAGCGCCAATGTCCCGGCCCCCGCGGCCATGGCCACGCGCCGGGCATGGGTCTGCACCGGCCCTTCGGTCTTCAGATGCAGCCATGTCGCGCCAAGAAGCGCATAGCCCACCACCACCGCCAGCCCCGTGGTGATCGAGAATGCCGACAGCCAGTCCCACCAGCCGCCCGCATATTCGCGCCCCTCGACCCGGATGCCCTTGACCAGCGCGCCAAGCGCGATGCCCTGCATCAGCGCCGCCAGCGTGGACCCCAGCCAGAACCCGGTATCCCAGATCCGCGACCCCGCATGGGTGCGCCAGCGGAACTCGAAGGCCACGCCGCGAAAGATCAGCCCCAGCAGCATCAGGATGATCGGCATGTAAAGCGCGGGCAGCACCGTGGCATAGGCCAGCGGAAACACCGCCATCAGCCCGCCGCCCCCAAGGATCAGCCAGGTTTCGTTCCCGTCCCAGACGGGGGCAATGGAATTGGTCATCAGGTCGCGGTCGTGGCGTTCGGGAAACAGCGGGAACAGGATGCCGATCCCAAGGTCGAACCCGTCCAGCACCACATAGGCCAGCACCGCAAAGGCGATGATCCCGGCCCAGACCGTCGGCAGGTCAAAGTCCATCACGTCCCCTCCGCCATGTCGGCCGCCGGTCCGGGCGCGACGCCCGCCGCGCGGACCGGCCCCTGTTCCAGTTCGTGGTCGTCACCGGCAGGCACCCGCGCCATCAGCCGCAGCAGATACCAGGTGCCCGCGCCGAAGACCGCGAAATAGACGATGACGAACGCCGTCAGCGAGGCCGCAACCGCAGGCGCCGCCACCGGCGACAGGCTGTCGGCGGTGCGCAGCAGGCCGTAGACCGTAAAGGGCTGGCGCCCCACCTCGGTCACATACCAGCCCGCCAGCACCGCGACGAAACCCGAAGGCCCCATCATCACCGCCGCCCGGTGCAGCCAGCGCATGTCGTAAAGCCGCCCCCTCCACCGCGCCCAGCCGGACCACAGCCCCAGCCCCAGCATCAGGAACCCGATCCCCACCATCACCCGGAACGCATAGAACGGGATGGCGACCGGCGGGCGATCCTGCGGGGCCCATTCCTTCAGGCCCTTCAGCTCTCCGTCCCAGCTGTGCGTCAGGATCAGCGAGCCGAGATGCGGGATTTCCACCGCATAGCGCATGACCTCGTTCGCCTCGTCGGGAATGCCGAACAGGATCAGCGGCGCGCCCTTGTGGGTGTCGAAATGCCCCTCCATCGCGGCGATCTTGGCGGGCTGATGCTCCAGCGTGTTCAGCCCGTGCTGGTCGCCCGCAAGGATCTGGATCGGTGTCACGATCAGCGCCATCCACATCGCCATGGAAAACATGATCCGCGCCTGACGGTTGGACCTGTCCTTCAGCAGATGCCACGCCCCCGCGCCCCCGACAGCAAAGGCCGTGGTCAGGAACGCCGCCAGCACCACATGCACCAGCCGATAGGGAAAGGACGGGTTGAAGATGATCGCCCACCAGTCGACCGGGTGGAAGGTGCCGTCGGGCGCCAGCACATGGCCCTGCGGCGTGTGCATCCAGCTGTTCGCCGCCAGAATCCATGTGGCCGAGGCCAGCGTGCCCACCGCCACCATCGCGACGGCGAACATGTGCAGCCCCTCGCCCACGCGCTTGCGGCCGAACAGCGCGATGCCCAGGAACCCGGCCTCCAGGAAAAAGGCGGTCAGCACCTCATACCCCATCAGCGGGCCGATCACCGCGCCGGCCTTGTCGGAAAACACCGACCAGTTGGTGCCGAACTGATAGGACATGACGATGCCCGACACGACGCCCATCCCGAAGGTCACGGCAAAGATCGTCTTCCACCAGTCGAACAGCCGCAGATAGGCCGGGTCGCGCGTCCACAGCCACAGCGCGTTCAGCACCGCCATGAAACTGGCCGTGCCGATGGAAAAGGCCGGAAAGATGAAGTGGAAAGACACGGTAAAGGCGAACTGCACCCGTGCCAGCATGGCGGCATCGAGGCCCGATATGCTGAGATCCGCGAACATGGCATTCCCCGGCTTTTCCTTGCCGGAAAAGATGTAGCACGGATTATGCGAATGTCGCGGCGTCCTTCCGCCGCGCGTCATGCCGCCGCTGCGACGCCTTGCCGCCTTCTGGCCTGTTGATCCCCGGGCCTGTTGCCCCCCGGCCTCAGCCCAGAATCGCCTTCACATATTGAACGGTCTCGTCATAGGGCGGCACGCCGTTGTAGTTCTCGACCGCCCCCGGCCCGGCGTTATAGGCCGCAAGGGCCAGGCGCCAGCTGCCGAAACGGGCGAACATCATGGCCAGATAGCGCGCGCCGCCTTCCAGGTTCTGATGCGGATCGTCGATGTCGACCCCCAGCTTGGCCGCCGTGCCGGGCATCAGCTGCGCCAGCCCCTTGGCGCCCTTGTTGGACACCGCGCCGGGGTTCCAGCCCGATTCCCGCTGCACCAGCCGCAGGAACAGATCCTCGGGCACGCCATGCTTGCGCGCCACGGTCTTCGCATGTTCCAGATAGGCGCCGCGGTAATTTCCGGCATAGCGCGGCACGGCTTCGGCCGCCGCGCCGCCCTCTTTCCCCTTGGGGGTCAGGCGCACCGAGGCCTCGTACTGGCTGGACAGGCGGCCATCCAGCAGCTTCGTCTGCGACTTGAACAGGGCATTGCGGCTTTTGGACGATCCCGAAAGCACCAGAGCCTCGGCCGCGGCCGGTTGCGCGCCCGAAAGCGCCAGTCCGATGGCCATGCCGGCCGTCAGAAGATGGCGGACCATTCCCTGCCCCTTCACTGTCCCGGCGGCGACTATAACGGAAAAATCCGGCATTTCCAGCCGTTCGCCGCCCGTCCTTGCCCCATCCATCGGCAAGGCTTCGCCGATTGCGGCTGGACCGGGGTGCCGTTATAGCCTTCTTAACCAGAAACCGGCGAGGCTGCCGGAACGACGCACAGGGGGAATCATGGCGGGTTCGGTCAACAAGGTTATTCTCATCGGCAACCTCGGCCGCGACCCCGAGGTGCGCAGCTTCCAGAACGGCGGCAAGGTGGTGAACCTGCGCATCGCCACGTCCGAGACGTGGCGCGACCGCACCTCGGGCGAGCGGAAAGAGCGGACGGAGTGGCATACGGTCGCCATCTACAATGAAAACCTTGCCCGCATTGCCGAGCAATATCTGCGCAAGGGCTCGACCGTCTATATCGAGGGTGCGCTGGAAACCCGCAAATGGCAGGACCAGTCCGGCCAGGACCGCTATTCGACCGAGGTGGTGCTGCGCCAGTTCCGGGGCGAGTTGACTCTTCTGGGCGGCCGCGGCGAAGGCGGTGGCGGCAGCTTTGACGACCGCGGCGGTGACGACGGCTATTCCGGCGGCGGCTCCTCGGGCGGGTATTCCGGCGGCAGTTCGTCCGGCGGCGGTTATGGCGGCGGACGTTCGGGCGGATCGTCGGGCGGCGGCTTTGGCGGCGGCCAGGGCGGCGGCGGCCGGTCCGACATGGATGACGAAATCCCGTTCTGAACGGGGGCGAGGGCCGGCCCGTCGTCACGGCGCCTTGCTGCGGTGGGCGGGCGGCCTTTCCTTCATGGCGGCGGCCGGTCCGAAATGGACGACGAAATCCCGTTCTGAACTGGAGCGAGGGCCGGCCCGTCGTCGCGGCGCCTCGCCGCGGCGGAGCAGAGCTCTTGGGGATGTTGCGGCGTGCCTGCCGCCTCGACGGCCTGATGCGGTCCCTTGTTTCCAACTGACAGCGAAGATCCGCATGGACCGGAAACCGGGGGCACCGACAACCACCCCGCCTTCTCGGCTCGTGGCCATGGCTCCCCAGCCCATCTCTGCCCCAGCCGAACCGCTTTCATCCGCCTCGTTGTTACCCACTTCAGCAGCGATCCCGACCGCAGTCTTGCGTCCTCCGCCAATCGCCGCCTCGGTCCGGGCCGGCCCTCTCCACCTCGCCGCGCCCCGTTCCCGCGCCAAGTTCGACCGCTGCCAGGCCACTCCTCGCCGTAAAGCCCCTCCGGCGCAAGCCGGACCGCCCGTGCAGATTGAGGCTGTTTTCCCTCACCTCTTCCCTGAAACCGTGCCTGGGCCAGGCCGGACCCTGCTTTGCCCTCCCCTCAGCCCCTCTCGCTGCGGGCCTCCCCCTTGCCCCACCCGAACCGCCCTCGCCCAAGCCCGTGCAAGGCCCCGCCCCCTTCGCCGCCATAGCGCAAGGCCGCCTTGGCTCTGGACCTCGGGCGGCGGGATTCCTATATAATCTCTCAACAAACGCCGCAGGACATCATGACCGACCACCCGGACCAGATCGAGGGCGCCCCCCTCATCAAACCCTCGACGACCGAGCATCCGCTGTATGACAGCGTGGTCGATGCCTGCCGCACGGTGTTCGACCCCGAGATTCCGGTGAACATCTTCGATCTGGGGCTGGTCTATACCATCACCATCTCGGACGAGAGCGAGGTCGACATCCTGATGACGCTGACCGCCCCCGGCTGTCCCGTGGCGGGCGAAATGCCCGGCTGGGTGACCGACGCGGTAGAGGCGCTGCCCGGCGTCAAGCAGGTGGATGTGAAGATGGTCTTCGATCCGCCCTGGGGGATGGAAATGATGTCCGACGAGGCCCGGCTGGAACTGGGCTTCATGTAAAGCCCAAGGGCTTGCATTGTCGAAATGCAAGCCTTTTTCATTGCCCAGAGACAAGGCAAGCGATCAGACTTGCTTTTTACGAAAGCAAGCCTTATGACTTGCCCATGGCCCCTACGATTGCCGTCCTGACCGGAGATCTGATCGCCTCGACCGCCGCCCTGCCCCGGCAGGTCGATCAGACGATGCGGCTTCTGTCCCGCGCGGCGGTGGAGATCGGCGGCGATACGGCCTTCACCCGCTTTCGCGGCGATGGCTGGCAGCTGATCCTGACCGAGCCGGGCCGCTGTCTCTGGGCCTGCCTTTACCTTCTGGCGACCTTGCGGGCGGGCGGGGGGCTGGCGACGCGCATCGCGGTCGGCATAGGCGAGGAATATCCGACCGACCGGACCGACCTGTCCACAGCCATCGGCCCGGCCTTCACCGCCTCGGGCCGGGGGCTGGAGGATATGCGGCGCGACGAGACCCTGACGATTCACGGCAGTGGCGTCGATGGCTTTCAGAAGCAATGCTTCGCCTTCGCCGCCGATTATGCCGCACGATGGTCGCCGCAGCAGGCGCAGGCAATGGCGATGGCGCTTTCGCCCGACCTCCCGACGCAGGACGAAATCGCCAGCCAGCTGGGCATCAGCCGCCAGGCCGTGGGGCTGCGGCTGAAGGCGGCGGGCCATCGTTTGCTGGCGGCGGCGGATCTTGCCTTTCGGACCGGATATGCCAAGGCTGGCGCGAATGACTGAAACCTTCGCCGCCCTTCTCCTTGCGCATGTGCTGGCCGATTTCCTGTTCCAGACCGGCTGGATGGTCGCCAACAAGCGCCGCCCGCTGGCCCTGGGCGCGCATGGCGGCGTGGTGCTGGCGACCGCCATCGCCGCGACCGGCAGCCTGCATCCGGCGCTGCTGATCCTGACGCTGACGCATCTGGCCATCGACGCGGTAAAGACCTTTGCGCTGCGCCGCGGCCTCTGGCCGTTTCTGGCCGATCAGGCGGCGCATCTGGCGGTGCTGGCCGGGGTGGCGGCGTGGGTGCCGGGCCTCTGGGCAGGCGGGCTGTGGTCCGGCGTGTCGAACCTGCCCGCGCTGATGGCCATCGCGGCGGGGGCATTGCTGGCCACCCGCGCCGGCGGCTTTGCCATCGGCCTGCTGATGGAGCCCTGGGCGGCCGAACTGATGCGCAAGCCCGGCCATTCGCCGGGCCTGCTGAACGGCGGGCTGGTCATCGGCCATCTGGAGCGCGGGCTGATCTTCCTTCTGGTGCTGACCGGCCAGACCGAGGGCATCGGATTCCTGATCGCGGCCAAGTCGGTGCTGCGGTTCGGCACGGTGGGCGACGACCGCGCGGTCAGCGAATATGTCATCATCGGCACGCTGGCGAGCTTTGGCTGGGCCATTGCCGCGTCCTTTCTGACGGTTGCGTTGCTGACGCATCTGCCGCCGCTTGGAATCCCCGACCTTTCGCCCTAAATTATGCGCCGAAGAAGGAGCTTTCCGATGTTCGGCATCCCCGGCAAACAGGCTGTCACCATGACCCCGGCCGCAGCGAAGCAGATCTCGCGGCTGATGACCAGGCAAGGCTCGGCCGGCCTTCGCATCGGCATCAAGAAGGGCGGCTGTGCGGGCATGGAATATACGATGGACTATGTGTCCGACGTGAACCCCATGGACGAGGTGGTGGAACAGGACGGCGCGCGAGTGATGATCGCGCCCATGGCGCAGATGTTCCTGTTCGGCACCCAGATCGACTATGAGACCTCGCTGCTGGAATCGGGGTTCAAGTTCAACAACCCCAATGTCGCCGAAGCCTGCGGCTGCGGCGAGTCGATCAAGTTCAAGGACATGCCGGGGGGCTGAGGCCCCCGCCTTTCCCGTGGATGCAGGACGCGCCCGGAAAGGGCGCGTCCTCGATCATGCTCAGTTCAGCGCCTTGTCGGTGATCGCATGGGTCCATGCGCCTTCGGGTGCCTTGGTGATCACCGCATCCGACCCGCCGGACATCAGCGCCTCGACCGTGCGGGTATAATCCGCCTCGTCCAGCGCGCCGTTTGACCCGGCGGTCAGCTTGGCGACCTCGCCCATCATCCGCTTCTGGTGCTTTTCGGTCTGCGCGCCGGTGTCGTCGTTTTCCAGCACGATCATCGCCGCATCGTCGGGGTTTTCTTCGGCCCATTTCCAGCCTTTCATGCTGGCGCGGACGAATTTCACCATCTTGTCCTCGAAGGCCGGGTCTTTCAGCTTGTCCTCCATGACGTAGAGGCCGTCCTCCAGCGTCGCCACGCCTTCCTGCGTGTAGTTGAAGTTCACCAGCTGATCCGGGGTGATCCCGGCGTCGATGACCTGCCAGTATTCGTTATAGGTCATGGTCGAGATACAGGCCGCCTGCTTCTGCAACAGCGGATCGACGTTGAACCCCTGTTTCAGCACCGTGACGCCATCGGGCGAGCCATCGGTCTTGTAACCCAGCTTGGCCATCCAGTTCAGGAACGGATATTCATTGCCGCCGAACCAGACGCCCAGCGTCTTGCCCTTGAAATCGGCAGGCGTCGCCACGCCCGATTCTTTCAGGCAGGTCAGCTGCATCCCCGAGGATTTGAACGGCTGCGCGATATTGACCAGCGCCAGCCCCTTTTCCCGCGCGGCGAGTGCCGAGGGCATCCAGTCCACCACCACATCCGCGCCGCCGCCCGCGATCACCTGCGTCGGCGCCACATCCGGGCCACCCGGCAGGATGGTCACGTCCAGCCCCTCGTCCTTGTAGAATCCCTTGTCCTTGGCGACGTAATAGCCCGCGAACTGGGCCTGCGTGACCCATTTCAGTTGCAGCTTCACATCCTCGGCCCAAGCGCCGGTGGCGAAAAGCCCGGCAAGGATCGTGCCCGTCATCAGCTTTTTCATAATCTTCCTCTCCTGTTGCGGGCCGTTGTTCAGACCCTTGTTTAACGTCTTTGCGACGGGTGCCAGAACGTCACCCGCCTTTCGATCAGCGCGACCAGACCATAGAAGGCCGAACCGGCGATTGCGGCAACCGTGATTTCGGCCCAGATCATATCCAGCGCCAGCTGCCCGATGGATGCGTTGATGCGGAACCCCATGCCCACGATCGGGCTGCCGAAAAATTCGGCAACGATTGCCCCGATCAGCGCCAGCGTGGTGGCGATCTTCAACCCGTTGAACAGGAACGGCATGGCAGCGGGCAGGCGCAGTTTCCACAGCGTCTGCCAATAGCTGGCACTGTAGGTCGCCATCAGGTCTCGCTGCATCTGGTCCGTCGCCTTCAACCCGGCGACCATGTTCACCAGCACGGGGAAAAACACCATCACCACCACGACCGCCGCCTTCGACTGCCAGTCGAACCCGAACCACATCACCATGATCGGCGCGATGCCGACGATGGGCAGGGCCGCGACGAAGTTCCCCACCGGCAGCAGCCCCCGTTGCAGAAAGGTCGAGCGGTCCACGGCAATCGCCACCACCACGGCGGCGGCACAGCCGATCAGGTATCCGGTCAGCGCGCCTTTCAACCCGGTCTGGACGAAATCGGCCCAGAGCACCGGCAGGCTGGCCCCGATCCGCGCGGCGATGGCCGAAGGCGCGGGCAGGATCACGGGCGAGACGGCGAAAAGGGCCACCGTGGTTTCCCACAGGATCAGCAAGGTAAGTCCGAATATGATCGGCACCAGCCAGCGGACCCCGGCCCAGTCATGCCTGGACAGCCAGACATTTATGACCCACATCACCGCCCAGATCATCAGCGGTATGACGACCTTTGGCCCGATCAGCGCCGCGCCAGCCAACACCGCGGCCAACCATGCGATGAACTTGACGTTCATCAGCATCCCGTGTGTTTCGTCGAATTTCAGGGGTTTCATCGCACCAACCCCATCCGCCGCAGGGTCACGCGCTCCACCAGCCCGATCACGCCCACCAGAGCCGCCGCGACGATGGCCGCCCCGAACAGCGCCGCCCATATCTGGATGGTCTGGCCGTAATACGACCCGCTCAACAGCCGCGCGCCAAGGCCCGCCACCGCGCCGGTCGGCAGTTCCCCCACGATGGCCCCCACCAGCGCCGCCGCCGCCCCCACCTTCAGCGAGGCGAACAGATAGGGCAGCGAGGACGGCAGCCGCAGCTTCGTCAGCACCTCGCCCCCCGAGGCATTATAGGTCCGCAGCAGGTCCAGCTGCATCGCATCGGGGCTGCGGAGGCCTTTCACCATGCCGACGACCACCGGAAAGAACGACAGATAGGCGGAAATGATCGCCTTTGGCACCAGACCCTGCACCCCCATGGAATTCATCACCACGATGAACATCGGCGCGATGGCAAGGATGGGTATGGTCTGGCTGGCAATGGCCCAGGGCATCACGCTCAGGTCCATCGCGCGGTTGTGGACGATCCCCACCGCCAGCGCGATCCCCGCCACCGTGCCGATGGCAAACCCCAAAAGCGTGGCCGACAGCGTGATCCAGCCATGATAGACCAGACTGCGTTTCGAGGTGACGGCATAGCCAGTCACCCCCTTCCACAACTCCACCGCCACCTGATGCGGCGCGGGCAGGACGGGACGCTCCAGCGCCATCGTCTCACTCACCATCTGCCCGAACGCCGGCGGCGGATTTCCCGCCCGCGCGGCCTGATCGACGATCCATTGCCGGTTCATCGCGACGGCGCCGGCATACCAGATCAAGACGATGGCAAAGACGACGGTAAGAATGGGAAGGACGGATTTCAAAGTTTCAGGTTCCAGCCCTCTGCCATTACACCCGCGCGGCGAAGTGATGTTGCAGCCCAACGCATATCATATTGCCAAGTATAGAAGAGATCACCCGATGAGCGCAGCTCTTGCTCATGGTTTTCCCAGATATACTTTGCAACCTCCACCAATTTGGCGCTGCCTCCAAATTCGGAAAGTGCCTCCTTGACCCAAATTTTCAATGTATCCTTATTGGCCATAAGTTTACTTCCTCCCCCCTTCACTCATCCCCATGCCCCGCCCGCAACCCCTCGCGCACCCGATGCGCGATCTCGATGAACTCGCGGCTGTCGCGGATGTCCAAAGGCCGCTCACGCGGCAGGGGGCTATCGATCACATCGGTGATCCGGCCCGGACGCGGGCTCATCACCACGATCCGGGTGGAAAGATACACCGCCTCTGGGATCGAATGGGTGACGAAGCCGATGGTCTTTTCCGTCCGCGCCCAAAGCTTCAGCAGTTCCTCGTTCAGCCGGTCGCGCACGATTTCATCCAGCGCCCCGAACGGCTCGTCCATCAGCAGAATGTCGGCGTCAAAGGCCAGCGCGCGGGCGATGCTCGCCCGCTGCTGCATCCCACCCGACAACTGCCAAGGGTATTTCTTGCCGAACCCGGTCAGGTCGACAAGGCCCAGAACCCGGTCCACCCGCGCCTGTTGTTCCTCGCGCGAGAACCCCATGATCTCCAGCGGCAGCTTGATGTTCCCGGCAATGGTGCGCCAGGGGTAAAGCCCCGCCGCCTGAAACACATAGCCATAGGCGCGTTTCCTGCGCGCCTCGTCCGGGGTCATGCCATTGACCGTCAGCGTCCCACCCGTAGGGCTTTCCAGCGCCGCAACACAGCGCAGGAAGGTGGTCTTGCCGCAGCCCGAGGGGCCGATGAAGCTGACGAACTCGCCCTTGTTGATCGTCAGGTTCACGTCCTTCAACGCCTGCACCGGGCCATCGCCGGTCTGGAAGACCAGGTTGAGGTCGCGCGCCTCGATCACCGGGGGGGCGAGGTTGATGGTGTCTTTCATCCGCCCGTGCCCCTTTCACTTTCGCCGTTCCGCCAATTTGACAGAACCCAGTGATGTATGAACCCCGCCACGCCTCCCGCGAGAAGTATGCCAAGCACGGACCTTTCCCGTAAGAAAGTTGATGGAGCCTTCCCCCCGTCCGGACAAAGCCAAAAGAGGGCTAGCGAAGCTATGGTTACACCCGCACCTGCAAGCATTTGCCAGCCCTGTGAATTCAAACCCAAACGTCTAAGAAGCAACACTGCGCCTGCATAGGGCAAGATTGATGTCATAACGGCAAAGGGAAGCGCCATAAACACGCCTGTAGGTGGGAACAACGACGGACTGAGCCCCCAGGTTACAAAGACCGGTGTTGCGACAATAAGGGCAACAAGCCCGCCGATCAGAGCGAAGAGATAGGCAATGGCGTATTGCAGCATCATTTGCACATGCTGATAGTTGGGGGTTTCGAGGCAGCCCGCAGAAACATCCATCACACCCCGCTGACCGGGATACCTTCCCGCGCCACCGGCCGGGGATTGGTGATCGCCTTCCAGGTCGACAGCGCCTTGTTCACCGCCCCGTTCGGCTCGCGCGCGACGAACTTGCCATGCCCTTCGGAGGAGGTCAGCGCGCCATCCGTCACCGCCACATGCCCGCGCGACAGGACATAGCGCGGCAGACCCTTGACCTTCTTCCCCTCGAACACGTTGTAGTCGATGGCCGATTGCTGGCTGGACGCAGAAATCACCTTTTCCGCCTCGGGATCCCAGACCACCAGATCCGCATCGGCGCCGACCAGAACCGCGCCCTTCTTCGGGTAACAGTTCATGATCTTGGCGATATTGGTCGAGGTGACGGCCACGAATTCGTTCATCGTGATCCGCCCCGTATTCACCCCATAGGTCCACAGCATCGGCAGCCGGTCCTCCAGCCCCCCCGTGCCGTTCGGGATCTTGGTGAAATTCCCCACCCCGGTCCGCTTCTGCGCGGTGGTAAAGGCGCAATGATCCGTCGCCACGCAGGACAGCGTGCCGCTCGCCAGCCCAGCCCAGAGCGAGTCCTGATGCTTCCTGTCGCGGAACGGCGGCGACATCACCCGCCGCGCGGCATGGTCCCAGTCGGCGTTGAAATACTCGCTTTCATCCAGCGTCAGATGCTGGATCAGCGGCTCGCCCCAGACCCGCTTGCCATTCATCTTCGCCCGCCGGATCGCCTCATGCGCCTCCT
>JASGFG010000037.1:0-34377 GCA_047605605.1 Paracoccaceae bacterium
CTGAAACGAGGAATCGGGTTCGATCTTGACCAGATCGTCCTGCCCGTCCAGTGCGACCGCGCCGCCCGATGCCTCGGCCCCGTTCAGATAAATGCCGTCCTGCGCCCCGTTCGCGGCCGCGCTGTCCTGCACGATCTCGCCGCTGTCGTCGAAGGTGTAATGCGCAAACACTGGCATCGCCGTTCCCTCACTTGCCACACTGCCGGTTGCCCGGCCTTACCCGATCAAACTGCCCGCAACGTCCCGCGATACAAGACGGACGGACCCATGAGCGGCCCGTGCGAAGCGGACCACCGTGTCAAAAGGCGCCTGTCGTCAGATGTGGTGCAAGGGAGCCGCAAGGGGCCGCGCGACCCGATGCACCTTCCGCAGGAAAACCGCTGCGGCGCGACAATACGCGCCCGGCACTTTCCCTCGCACGCAGACCGGACCCAAGGGTCCGCACCACTGAACGACCGCCCCCACGGCCATTCCGCCCACGCGGCGGAACACATATTCGATACCGCGCAACTTGGTTTCGGAAAAGAAAAAAAGGCCAAAAAGCGGCGTGCGCAGGGCAAGGCCCTGCTGTCGGCGCCGCTTTTCGGCCATTGTTCGTGGCAGCCGCGTTCCGGAATTTCAACCAAAGATTGCGCCAAAATTCCACCAGGGATTGCAAGACAAAATGAAACCGGAAAAAATCGAAGCACACGCAAGGGACTGTCGCCCTGCCAGAAACAGAACAGCCGTTCCGATCGGTGCTGTTCCTTGCCCCACCCCGGACGGAAGACTCTTTGCGCGCCATCGCGGGGCATGTTTCCGAAAGCGCATCAATATGTGCCATCGGCGCCAGAAGATCGGCAATCGAACACGATGCAGCCATCAAGCGCCGAATCGCAGCCGCCTAAAGCTGGCGAAAGCGAACCATCCCGGTCCGCCGGGATCGTTCGGGGCGGCAAGGATCCCTCCCCCCCTGACTGCCTCCAGTCCAGGGGGGATGGCCGCTCGCGGGACCGGCCATTTATCCGTAACGCCTGTTACTTGTCTTCGACGTGATCCGGCAGACCGTCGAGCTTGGTGGAGGCGAAATCCTCCAGCTCCTGCTCGGTCATCGTCTCATACATCTCTTTCGATGCGCCGAACAATTCGCTGACCTTGACCTCGCCGCGCTTGGCGGCAAGGGCGGCGCCCGCGGCGCGTTGCTGGGCCTTGGATCTGGCGGGCATGATCGCCTCCCGTGACGGAAAAAGACGAAACGCCGTTCCGCGCACCGAGTTCCTTGTCCGCCAGGCCCCACCGGGCCAAAGCGCCATCCCGCCTGATGCTCACAAACCTGCGGCGCGGACCGGAAGAGTGCGCCCCCCCCCGCAGCCGGGCCGGATCACGCGAGCAGAAAACCTGTCACCCCAGCCGGTCCCTGATCATCGGCCCGACCGCGCCGAAATCCATCTGGCCGGCGTATTTCCCTTTCAGCGCGGCCATGACCCGCCCCATGTCGCGGATGCTGCCGGCGCCGGTTTCCGCGATGGCGGCGGCGATGGCGGCCTGAACCTCGTCGGCCGACAGCTGGCGGGGCAGGAATTCCTCGATCACCTTGATCTCGGCCAGTTCCTTTTCGGCCAGTTCCACCCGGCCGCCTTCCTCATAGGCGCGGGCGGATTCCTGGCGCTGCTTGACCATCTTGCCCAGGATGGCGCGGATCTCGGGATCGCCCACCTCGGCCCCCGCCTCGGTGCGCACGGCGATCTCGCGGTCCTTGATCGCGGCGTTGATCAGGCGCAGCGTCGACAGCCGGTCGGCCTCGCGGGCCTTCATCGCGTCTTTCAGCGCGGCCGCCAGCCGTTCGCGCAAGGTCATCGGGAACCCCCTGTCTTTGGTCCGGCCACAGCCTAGCGCGAAAGGCCGCGTATCACAACTGCGGGGCGCCGCCGCCATCCCATTGATTTACAACGAAATTCTTTCGGACACAAAGGCTTGACCCTTGCCCCCGCCCCCCTTAGGTTCCGGCCAATTTGCCGAAATGGAGTCGCCCCATGTCCGTCAGCGCCGAAAGCCTGCCGAAACCCACCGCCTGCCTTGCGCTTGCGGACGGCACGATCTTCTACGGCAAGGGCTTTGGCGCCGTGGGCCAGACGGTGGCGGAACTGGTGTTCAACACCGCCATGACCGGCTATCAGGAAATCATGACCGACCCCAGCTATGCCGGACAGGTCGTGACCTTCACCTTCCCCCATATCGGCAATACCGGCACCACGGCCGAGGATGACGAGACGGCCGAACCCGTCGCCGCCGGGATGGTGGTGAAATGGGACCCGACCGAGCCGTCGAACTGGCGCGCGGCGGGCGATCTGGTCCAGTGGCTGACCGCCAAGGGCCGGATCGGCATCGGCGGCATCGACACCCGCCGCCTGACCCGCGCCATCCGTCAGCAGGGCGCCCCGCATGTGGCGCTGGCCCATGACCCGGACGGCAATTTCGACATCGCCGCCTTGGTCGCCCGCGCCCGCGGCTGGAAGGGTCTGGTCGGGCTCGACCTGGCCAAAGATGTCTCCTGCACCCAATCCTATCGCTGGGACGAAAAACGCTGGGCCTGGCCCGAGGGCTATACCCGCCGCGAAGGCCCCGGCCTGCGGGTCGTCGCCATCGACTATGGCGCGAAACGCAACATCCTGCGCTGCCTCGCCTCGTCGGGCTGCGAGGTGACGGTGCTGCCCGCCACCGCCACGGCCGAGGATGTGTTGGCCCTGAACCCCGAGGGGGTGTTCCTGTCGAACGGCCCCGGCGATCCGGCGGCGACCGGCGAATATGCCGTGCCGATGATCCAGGGCGTTCTGGCGGCCGACCTGCCGGTCTTCGGCATCTGCCTGGGCCACCAGATGCTGGCGCTGGCGCTTGGCGCGACCACGGTCAAGATGAACCACGGCCACCATGGCGCGAACCACCCGGTCAAGGATCTGACCACCGGCAAGGTGGAAATCACCAGCATGAACCACGGGTTCACCGTGGACAGCCAGACCCTGCCCGCCGGGGTTTCGGAAACCCATGTGTCGCTGTTCGACGGGTCGAACTGCGGCATCGCGGTGGACGGCAAGCCGGTGTTCAGCGTGCAGTATCACCCCGAGGCCAGCCCCGGCCCGCAGGACAGCTATTACCTGTTCGACCGTTTTGCCGAGGCGATGAAGGCCCGCCGCGCCGGGTGATCCGGCGGATGGACCGAATTTCGTTAACCTTGCCTTAACCAAGGGCTGCGACCTTCGGTCATCCGACCGGAGGTTCAATGCCCGCGACCCCGCTGCGACACCTTCCTGCCCCCGTGGGTGCAGATCTGGCCCGCGACATTGCCGTCGGACCGGATGCCACGGTTGCGGCGCTTGCCGCGCGCGGCGCGCGGGCCGACTCCTTGCCCGCGGTGCTGATCTCGCAGGGCCTGGCCCGGCAAGAGGCGGTCTATGCCGCCCTCTCGCGCCGCAGCGGCCTGCCCCTGGCGGATCCGCTCTTGCGCTCGACGCCTGCGGATGCGCTGTTGATCGACCGGCTGGGGGCAGAGTTCTGCCTGCGCGAAAGGCTGGTCCCGGTCTGCGATGCGGGCGGCGCCGTCCTGGTCGCCGCCACGCAGCCGGACGCGTTGGAACGTCATGCCTCGCGGCTGGCGGCCACGTTCGGCAAGGTTGTGCCCGCGCTGATCACACCGCAGGCGCTGGATGCCGCCATCGGGCGCGTGCGCGGGGCGCAACTGGCGCGCAAGGCCGAAGCCAGCGTGGACGAGCGTGAAAGCTGCCGCAGCTGGGGCCGCACCGCGCGCGTTCCGCGGGCGATGCTGCTGGCCCTGCTTGTGGCTGCGCTGGCGTTCTGGGCACCGGGCGCGCTGATGGCGGCACTTACGGCATGGCTGGTCCTGTCGCTGGCGCTTTCCATGGGGTTGCGGCTGGCCGCGGTGCTGGCCGCGCTGCGCCCCGCCTTGGCCGAGCCGCCTGCCCCCATCATCGCGCGCATCCCCACGGTTTCGATCATCGTCGCACTTTACCGCGAAAGCCGCATCGCCCCCCGGCTGGTCCGGCGTCTGGGGCGGCTGGACTGGCCGCGCGAACATCTGGACCTGATCCTTGCGGTCGAGGAAGATGACATCGCCACCCGTCTCGCGCTGGAACAGGCGGGCCTTCCCGGCTGGATGCGCATCGTGACCGTCCCGGCGGGCCAGCCGCGCACCAAGCCCCGCGCCCTGAACTACGCGCTTTCGCATTGTCGCGGTTCGATCATCGGCGTCTATGATGCCGAGGATGCGCCCGAGCCGGACCAGATCGCGCGGGTGGTCGAACGGTTTCATTCCCGCGGCGCGCAGGTCGCCTGTCTTCAGGGGCGGCTTGACTACTACAACCCGCGCACCAACTGGCTTTCGCGCTGTTTCACCATCGAATACGCGGCCTGGTTCCGCATCATCCTGCCCGGAATCGCCCGGCTGGGCATTCCCGTTCCCCTGGGCGGCACGACGCTGTTCTTCCGCCGCGCCGCGCTGGAGGACCTGGGGGGGTGGGATGCGCACAACGTCACCGAGGATGCCGACCTTGGCATCCGCCTGTGGCGGCACGGCTATCGGACCGAGTTGATCGACACCGTGACGGGAGAGGAGGCGAATTGCCGCGCCCTGCCCTGGATCAAGCAGCGGTCGCGCTGGATCAAGGGCTACATGATGACGTGGCTGACCCATATGCGCGATCCGCTGCGGTTGTGGCGCGAACTGGGGCCGCAGGGGTTCATGGGGTTCCAGATCCTGTTCCTCGGGTCGCTGACGCAGGCGCTGTTCGCGCCGGTGCTGTGGTCGTTCTGGGCCTTTGCGCTCGGACTGCCGCATCCGTTGGCGGGGATGCTGGCGCCGGGGCTTCTGGCCGGGATGACTGGGCTGTTCATCGCGTCGGAACTGCTGAACATCGCCATCGGCATCGCCGGGCTGCGCCGCACGCGGCACCGTCTGCCCCTGCTCTGGGTGCCGACGCTGCATCTCTATCACCCGCTCGGCACATTCGCCGCGTGGAAGGCCGCGTGGGAAATGGTGATGCGGCCGTTCTGGTGGGACAAGACGGCACACGGCGTATTCGACGCGAAAGATCGCGGTTAGGCATCAGCCGCAGGGCACAGCTCAGGCCGTGCCGCGCCGCCCTACCGCGTCCACCCTGCGCCTACCCTGCGCCCTTGGGCGGAAACGGGAACGCTCCGGGTCCGACATGGCCACCGCAGCCCTGCCACATGATCCCGACAGCGGCAGGTCGGATACCCATGCGCAGCCATGCGACAAGGAGCTTGGCGGGCATCCCCTGTGCAAGCCTCTGTGCAACCCTCCGCCATCACGGCATCCCGAACAGCCGGCACAGGCGCGGAGGTTCGGCGATCGCCTGCTGCCGGGTCGCCCGGGCGGCTGAACACCCGGCACGGGGGGAGGTTCGTGGATCGTCTGATGCGGGGTCGTCCGGACGGTTGAACTCCCGGCGCGGGCGGCGCTTTCGGGGATCGCCTGCTGCGGGGTCGTCCGGGCGGCTGAACAGCCAGCACGGGCGGGCACTTTCGGGGATCGCCTGCTGCGGGGTTGTCCGGACGGCTGAACTCCCGGCACGGGCGGGGGGCTGTCCTTCAGGATCTTCCCCGATGGGGTCGAAGATCACGCGGCATCCGGCCCGTAGCCAAGACCCGGCCCCTGCGGCTGGCCCTCTGCGTAACGGCCGGCCCTTCGCCCGGATCGCGGACAGGGCTACCGCGTCCGCAGCCCGCCGGCATCGACCATCAGCCGCGTCTCGAACGCCTTCGAGATATGGCTGCGCAGGGCGGATTGCGCCGCCTCTCCGTCGCGGGCCTCGATGGCGCGGACGATGCGGTCGTGTTCGTCCAGCGCGGCGGCATCGCGCCCCTCGGCCGCAAAGGAGGTCGTCGCCATCAGCGCCATCGACCGGTGCAGAAGGTCCAGCTGCTGCACCAGAAAGCGGTTGTGCGAGGCGAGGTGGATCTGCCGGTGGAACCGCTTGTTTGCCCGCGCCAGCGCCCTCGGGTCGCCGCCTTCCAGCGCGTGATCCTCTTGCGCCATGCTGCGCAGGACGCGGATCTCCTCGTCCGTGGCGTGGCGGGCGGCAAGGCGGGCGGCCAGCCCCTCCAGTTCGGTCCGCACGGCGTAAAGTTCGGCCAGCTGGTTGTGGTCCAGCGAGGCGACGATCAGGCTGCGCCCGTCGCGGGTCAGCATCGACTGGGTTTCAAGGCGTTGCAACGCCTCGCGCACGGGGGTGCGGCTGACCCCCAGCCGCTCGGCCAGTTCGGATTCGACCAGACGGTCGCCGGGTTTGTAGACGCCGCCCTCGATCGCCTCGAGGATCAGCGAATAGGCATCCTTCTGCAAAGCCCGCCCTCCTGCCGCAGTCCGGTCGCGACACTAGCGGCGCGGGACCGGCCCGTCCACCCGCGGGATTGCCGCAGGACGCCCGCCGGCATAAGCTGCATGACATGCGCGACTTTTCCCATGTGACCACCTGGGTCTTCGACCTGGACAACACGCTTTATCCGCCTTCGGCCCGGCTGTTCGACCAGATCGAGGCACGGATGACCGACTGGGTGATGACACGGCTTTCGGTGGACCGGCCCGAGGCCGACCGCCTGCGCCGGCATTACTGGGCCACCTATGGCACGACGCTGGCGGGCCTGATGGCCGAACACGGGATAGAGCCTGTGGCCTATCTGGACCATGTGCATGACATCGACATGGCCGCGCTGTCGCCCGACCCGGTGCTGGCCGGGCGGATCGCCCGGCTGCCGGGCCGCAGGATCGTCTTCACCAATGCCGACATCCGCTATGCCGCGCGGGTGCTGGCGGCGCGGGGGCTGTCTGGCGTGTTCGACGCGCTTTACGGGGTCGAGGAAAGCGGCTTTCACCCGAAACCCGCGCCCCGCGCCTATGCCGCCATCCGCGAGGTCGACGGCTTCGACCCCGCGCGCGCCGCCATGTTCGAGGACGACCCCCGCAACCTGGCCGAGCCACATGCCCTGGGAATGCGCACCGTGCATATCGCCCCCGCGGCGGCGCCCGCCCCCCACATCCATCACCACGCCCCGGACCTGAGCGAATTTCTTGGCCGGATCGTCCCCCTGGAAGGAGATCGCGATGACTGACTCACACCCTGTCCCCCTGTTCGGCCCGCTGCAAGGCTGGTTGGCCACGCCGGCCGCGGGCATCGCCGTTCTGGTGCTGGCCGTTCTGGTCGTGCTGGGGGTTGCCGTGGCGCTGATCGGGCCGGCGGCACTGACGCTGCTCGGCCTTGTGGTGACAGTGGCGATGTTCGTGTTCTTCTTCGCCATTTCGCGCCCGAACTAGCTGCGGCAATCCGCCGGATTGAGCGCCGGGCGCCCCCGTGTCACCTCCGGGGAGAAAAGAGGTGTTCCCGATGCAGCATTCCCCCGCCCTGCCCGCGCCCTCGCGCATGATGCGCCTGTTCCATGCGATCCCGCTGATCGGCTGGATCGCCCGCGACATCGGGCGCGACGTGAACAACGTGTTCTATGCCCTGCCGATCCTGGTGCTGTGCCTGGTGCTGGCGGTCAAGGTCTGGGGCCTTGCGGCGCTGACGCTGGCGGCACTGGCCATGGTGCCGGTCATGTTCGCCTTCTTCATCGCGATTTCCTGGCCCTGACGCCCCTGCGGGGATGGGCGGGTTTGTCGCCTCGCCATTGCGGCCGCCCGTCGCTATATCATGCCAAACGGCAAGGGGGCGACGATGGAGCGGACCGATATCCTGATTTCCGGCGGAGGCGTCGCGGGTCTGGCGGCGGCGGCGGCCTTTGGATCGGCCGGGTTCCAGGTCATCTGCGTCGACCCCGCGCCGCCGGTCACGGATGGCGCGGCCGAGGGCGCGGACCTGCGGACGACCGCCTTTCTTCACCCCTCGATCCCGGTTCTGCGCGAGGCGGGGCTGTGGCAGCGGCTGGAACCCTTTGCCGCGCCCTTGCAGGTGATGCGCATCATCGACGCCGGCGGGCCGGAACCCGAGCCGCGGGTGATCCGCGACTTCGATGCCGCGGAAATCTCTGATCAGCCCTTTGGCTGGAACCTGCCCAACTGGCTGTTGCGCCGGGAAATGGCGGCGCGGTTGGCCGAATTGCCCAATGTCGATTTCCGCCCCGGAACCGCGACGGCCAGGCTTCTGACACGCGAAAGCGAGGCGCTTGTCACCCTGGGCGACGGGTCGCGGATCGGCGCCCGGCTGGTCGTGGCGGCCGACGGGCGGGAATCGCCCATGCGGCAGGCCGCCGGCATCGGCACCCGCACCTTCCGCTATGGGCAGAAGGCGCTGGCCTTTTCGGTGACGCATCCCATTCCGCACGCCAATGTCTCGACCGAGATCCACCGTTCCGGCGGGCCGTTCACGCTGGTTCCGCTTCCCGACATCGGCGGGCGCCCCGCCTCGGCCATCGTCTGGATGGAGCGGGGCGAGGAAGTCGCCCGCCTTGCCGCCCTGCCCGTGCCGGCGTTCGAGGCAGAGATGAACCGCCGGTCCTGCAACATTCTGGGCCCGCTGACGCTGGTGACGCGGCGGTCGGTCTGGCCGATCATCGCGCAGGTGGCCGACCGCATGTCGGGCCAGCGCATCGCCCTGATGGCCGAGGCGGCGCATGTGATGCCGCCCATCGGCGCGCAGGGCCTGAACATGTCGATGAAGGATCTGACCGAGCTTCTGGACCTGGCGCTGAAATCGCCCGGCACTCTGGGTGATGCGGCGATGCTGGACACCTATCACCGCCGCCGCCATGCCGAAGTCGTGGCCCGCATCACCGGCATCGACGCGCTGAACCGCGCCTCGATGGCGGGGGCGCCGGCCTGGCGCGACCTGCGCGCCCGGATGCTGGGTGCCATGTATGCCCTGGCGCCGGTGCGGCGGGTGTTGATGCAGGCCGGCCTGGGCGTGCGATAAGATCGACGGGCCGGACGACCCCGGACTGCCCGAGGTCAGGGAACCCGGCTATTCCGCAGGCCGCAAGCGGCTTTCCCCCAGCACCCCGATCTCTTCCAGGATCGGATGCGCGACCGAGGCGAGGTGCGCGTTCACCCGCTTCAGGTCGCGCAGCATGTCGAGGTGGATCGTGCTGGTTTCCAGCGTCTCGGCCCGGCCGGCGCGCATCCGGGCAAGGTGGCGTTCGGCGCTGTCGGCCTCGATCTTGCGGACGGCGATCTTGCTGTCGATCAGCTGCCGCGCCAGTGCCGGGTCGCGCGACAGGAAGATCGCCTGCGCCAGCCGCAGGTTGGCCAGCGTCTCGGCGAAGAAGCTGCTGATCTCGCCCATCCCCTCGGGCGACAGGCTCAACCGGCGGCGGATCTTCTTTTCCGCTCCCTCGACCAGTCCACTGTCGATGATGTCGCCCACATGTTCCAGGTTGATCGCGTAAGAGATGATCTCGTTGGCGCGGCGGGTGTCCTCTTCGTCCATTTCGCCGCGAGACAGCCTGGCGACGTAAAGCTTGATCGCCTCGTGCAGGCGGTCGACCTGGGTTTCCAGCGCCACCACCTCATGCGCGGCCCCTTCGTCCGAGTTGCGCAGGGCGGTCTCGGTCCGCTCCAGCATCTGCGCGACCAGATCGCCCAGACGCAGCGTTTCGCGCGCGGCGACGGCCAGGGCCAGCGGCGGCGTCGACAGCAGGCTTTCGTCCAGATAGGCGGGACCGCCCGCGCCCTCGGGGTCGCCTTCGGGCACCAGCGCATCCACCAGCCGCCCCACCGGCCCGATCAGGGGCAGGAAAACCACCAGCAGCGCGATGTTGAAGCCCACATGGCTCCACACCACGGCCTGGGCGGGGTCGGGAAACACCCGCGCCACCAGCGCGGCCAGCGGCCCGGCCGCCGCCGTCACCACCAGCGCGCCCGCGGCGCGGACCATCAGGTTCGCCAGCGTCAGCCTGCGCGCGCCCGCGCCTTCGTTCGCCACTGCCAGCCACGGCGGAATCGCCCCGCCAAGGTTCGCCCCCGCCACCATGGCCAGCGCCAGGGGCGCCTGCACCACGCCGCCTTGCGCCAGCAGCATGACAAAGATCACGACCGCCAGCGACGACGACCCCAGCACCGCGAACCCCGCCGCCGCGATCAGCGCGAACAGCGGCGCCCCGTTCAGCGCGGCAAAGACCGCCGTCACCGCGGGGGCGGTGCGCAGTTCCTCGTTGATCTCGCCCAGCAGTTTCAGCGACAGGATCATCAGCCCCAGGCCCAGGATCGCCCGGCCGATCCCCTTGGCCCGCGCCCCCGTGCTGCGCGAAAAGGTCACGACGCCTGCAAGGATGAACAGGCTGCCCAGCCAGTGCAGATCGGCCGACAGGACGACGGCGACAACGGCCGTACCCAGGTTCGCCCCCAGCATGACCGCCTGCCCCATGCGGGGATCGACAATCCCGCGCCCCGCGAAAGAGCCTGTGATCACCGCCGTCGCGGTCGAGGATTGCAGCCCGATCGTGGCCAGAAATCCCGAAGCGGCCGCCGTCACCCGGTTCGTGGTTCCCTTAGCGATCCACAGGCGCAGCGTGGCGCCAAAGGCCCGCAGCACCCCGGTCTTGATCAGCCGCAGCCCCCACATCAGCAGGGCCACCGCCCCCAGCAGGTCGATCAGACCGATTGTGCTTTGCATCGCGCCCACCCTTTCCGGCTGCGGCATTTTTCCGCAGCCTGTCACGGGGGTGCGGCGGCCTCAAGGCGGATTTGTCATATTTCTGTTACAAATCCGTCATGGTGCATCAAAGCACCGCCTCCAGCGCGGAAATCAGGCGCGAAACCTCGTCTTCCGATGTGTAGTGCACCAGGCTCATCCGCAAGACGCCGCGGGACAGATCGACCCCCATCGCCTCCAACGGGCGGCGGGCATAGAAATCGCCGCCCCAGCAGGCGATGCCGTGTTGTGCCAGTTCTGCCGCAACCGGATCGGCGGGCCGGTCCAGCGCCACGGCCACCGTCGGCGCCCGCGCCGCCGCATCGCGCGGCCCGATCAGCCGCAGGTCGTTGCGCGCCGCCAGAAAGTCCAGCAGCGGCGCGGTCACCGCCACCTCATGCGCGCGCATCAGGTCATGCACCGCGCGGTTGCGGGTGGCGGGATCGGCCCCGGTTCCGGCCCCGAAGTGATGGTCGTGCAGCGCGTCGATGTAATCGGCCATCCCGGCGCAGGCGGCGATCTGGGCATGGTCCGGCCCGGCGGGGGTGAACCGCTTCCACAGCACGCCCGCGTTGAACCAGTGGCCCTGCGCGGGCAGTTCCTCGCCAAAGTCGCGCGTGATCAGCAGGATGCCCTGATGCGGCCCATAGGTCTTGTAGGCGGAAAACAGATAGACATCCGCGCCAAGCGCCGGGAAATCCGGCAGTCCGTGGGGGGCATAGCTGACGCCGTCCACCACCGTCCGCGCGCCTTTCGCGCGGGCCATGGCGCAGATCTCGGCCACCGGGTTGATCGCGCCGACCACGTTGGAACAATGCGGGAAGGCCACCAGCCGCACCCGCCCGTCGGCCAGCAGCCCGGCCAGCCGCGCCGGGTCCAGCAGGCCGGTCTCGGGGTCGATCTTCCATTCGCGGATCTCGATCCCTTCATCCTTCAGCCGTCGCCAGCAGCCGGAATTGGCCTCGTGGTCCTGATCGGTCACGACGATGGCCGCATCGGTGCCGCGCAGCCATTGCCGCACGGCATTGGCCAGCACAAAGGTGTTCGCGCTGGTCGACGGGCCAAAGCAGAGCTGATCGCCGTCAACCCCCATCATCGCCGCCAGCCGGGCGCGCGCCTCGTCCATTTCCGCCCCGCCCGCCTGCGCGCCGGGATAGGGGGCATAGGGCTGCACCTTGCGGTCGGTGTAAAAGCGGTGCAGCCGGTCCACCACCTGACGGCAGGGGTAGGACCCGCCCGCATTTTCAAAGAAGGCGTGCGAGGACAGCACCGCAGAGGAAAAGGCGGGAAACTGCCCGCGCACGAAATTCAGGTCCAGTCCGGTCATCCATCCCTCCAACCGCATGATTTCCGCACCGGCTCCGGTGCTGTGCCGCAAGCTGCGGCAGGGGCGGGACTTCCGCGCCCCGTCCCTGCGCAATCTGCAATAAGTGCTTGATGCTGCACCAGAGCCAATCTAGCCTTTCGGGCGCAACCCGGCAAAAGGCCGGGAAGAACAACCCCTTCCACCCAACCGAGGAGTCCCCATGACCCGCCTCTCGCTCATCCTTGCGTCGACGGCCGCCGCGCTGTGCCTGTCGACCGCCGTGCGCGCCGACGATTCAGAGCTGACGGTCTTTGACTGGACCAGCTTTGACCAGCCGGAACTCTGGCAGGATTATGTGACCAAGAACGGCGACAAGCCGACCTTCGCCTTTTTCGCTGACGACGACGAGGCGTTCCAGAAGCTGTCGACCGGGTTCAAGGCCGATGTGGCGCATCCCTGCGCCTCCAAGATCGCCAGCTATCGCGACGCCGGCCTGATCGAGCCGTGGGATGTGTCGCGCATCCCCGAGTTCAAGAACATCGCGCCGAACTTCCTCGATTCCAAGGTTTTCAAGGATGATGGCGGCGTCTGGTATATCCCCACCGACTATGCCTATACCGCCATCGCCTATAACACCAAGGAAGTCCCGGCCGAGGATGTCTCGACGCTGGAGGTGTTCAAGAATCCCAAATACGCGGGCCGCATCTCGCTGCCGGACAACACCGATGACGTGTGGTCGCTGGCGCTTCTGGCGACCGGTGTCCACGACTGGACCAACCTGACCGAGGACCAGTTCACTGCCGCCGCACAATGGCTGCGCGATGTGCATCCGAACGTGCGGTCCTACTGGTCCGACCCGTCGGAGCTGTCGCAACTCATGGCTTCGGGCGAGGTTCAGGTGGCCTGGTCGTGGAACGATGCCATCCCCTTGCTGCGCGAGGCGAATTTCCCCGTCGGCTTCCAGCGCGAGGCCAAGGAGGGCGCGGCCACCTGGTTCTGCGGTTATGTGAACCTCAAGGACGCGCCGGGCTCGGAAGACAAGGCCTATGACTACATCAACGCCTTCCTCGCGCCGAATTCCGCCAAGGGACTGCTGGAAAAGGTCGGCTATTCCTCGACCAACGTCGAGGCGATGAAGACGATCTCGGCAGAAGAGCTGAAAGAGAACTTCATGGACCCGGTGCATGGCATCCTGCACACCCAGACCCCGCTGGATCAGGCAATGCGCGCCCGGATGCTGGAAGAGTTCGAGAACATCAAGGCCGGGTTCTGAGGCCAGCCTTGCACGACACGGAATGCCGCCCCATGGGGCGGCATTTTGTTTTCGGGGATGCGAAAGTATCCCGGCGACGTGGAAAGCGACCGCTTCCGGTGTCACGCCCCCCCCGAACGGCAGGCGGCAGGAACGGCCCCGATCCGCGGCCTGCCCTACCACCGCCCCGTCGCCGCCACCCACAACAGCCGCCCGCGCCGCGCGAATTCCGACAGCGCCAGCCGCCCCTCCTCCACCCGTGACGGATCTCGCGCCGCCATCCGCAGCACCGGCCCCGCCTGCCACCCGGCGATCAGCGCCGGTGCCCCCGGCCCCGCGCCCCACCCGCGCCGCACCTCGGCCAGCCGCGCCAGCCCCCTGCCCGCCAGCCCGGCGTGATCGGCACCCGGAACGCCGGGCATCTCGCGCGCGCGCAGCTCGGGCACCGCCCGCAGGAAGGCCGCCGCCGCCGCCGCCCAGCCAAGCGCGCGCACAGACGGTTCGGCCGCCGCCGGCGCACCAAGCGCCGCCGCCCCCGCCCACATCAGCCCCGCGCCGGTCTCCTCCAGATAGTCCGACAGCGCGGCCATGTCGGCGAAAGGCTCGCGCCAGGCATCGCGCCTGCGCGCCTCGGCCAGACGTTGCAGCACCGGCACCGGCACCCTGCCCTGCCCGATCAGCGCGGCCAGCGGCCCGGCAACCTCGTGCTGGCGCGCCCGGCCCTGCGCCGCCTCGGCCAGGATGTCGGCCCACCATTGCACCCGCATTTCGGCGATCATCGGCTCGCGCGCGGCAAAGGGCGCCCGCGCGACCTCCAGGTTGAAGGCGTAAAGCGGCAGCAGGATCGCCCGCGCCGCCACGGGCGCGGCCATCGCGGCGGCGAAACGGTCGGGATCGCCCCGCCGGACCAACTCGGCGCAGGCGTCAAGGCTCACCCCGCCGCCTCCATGTCGCGCACCAGCTTCCAGTTGACCGCATCCAGCAGCGCCTCGAACGAGGCGTCGACGATGTTCGCGCTGACCCCGACGGTGGACCAGCGGTGCCCCGCGCCATCCTCACTGTCGATGATCACGCGGGTGACGGCCTCGGTCCCGCCCTGCGTGATGCGGACCTTGAAGTCGACCAGCCGCATATCGTCGATATGGGCCTGATACGGCCCCAGATCCTTGGCCAAAGCCTTGGACAGCGCGTTGACCGGGCCAAGGTCGGTGCCGGTCTCGTCCATCGATTCGGAGACCGACAGCATCCGCTCGTCGCCGATCCGCACCACCACCACGGCCTCGGACAGGCTGACCACCAGACCCGCCTTCTTGCGCCGCTCCACCGTCACGCGATAGCGCTCGACCTCGAAGAACTGCGGCAGCAGCCCCAGTTCCGCCCGCGCCACCAGTTCGAAGCTCGCCTGCGCGCCGTCATAGGCATAGCCGCGATCCTCGCGCCGCTTGATCTCGTCCAGGATGGTGCCAAGGCGCGGGTCCTTCGCCGCGACCTCGATCCCCGCCGCCGCCAGCCGGGCGCGCAGGTTCGACTGCCCCGCCTGGTTCGACATCGGGATCACGCGGGTATTGCCGACGACCGAGGGGTCGACATGCTCATAGGTCGCGGGGTCCTTCAGGATCGCGCTGGCGTGCAGCCCGGCCTTGTGGGCAAAGGCGCTGGCGCCGACATAGGGTGCGCTGCGCAAGGGCACGCGGTTCAGGATGTCGTCCAGCATCCGGCTCAGGCGCACCATCCCGGACAGGGCATCCCGTGAAACCCCGGTCTCGAACCGGCTGGCATAAGGCTCCTTCAACAGCAGCGTCGGGATCAGCGTGGTCAGGTTGGCATTGCCGCACCGCTCGCCCAGACCGTTCAGCGTGCCCTGCACCTGCCGCGCCCCCGCCTCGATCGCGGCCAGCGAACAGGCGACCGCATTGCCGGTATCGTCATGGCAGTGGATGCCCAGCCGGTCGCCCGGAATGCCCGCGGCCACCACGCCGGCCACCACGCGCCCCACCTCGGCCGGAAGCGTGCCGCCATTGGTATCGCACAGCACCACCCACCGCGCCCCTTCCTCCAGCGCGGCCTTAAGGCAGTCCAGCGCATAGCCGGGATTCGCCCGCCAACCGTCAAAGAAATGCTCGGCATCGAACAGGCATTCGCGACCCTGCGCCACCACATGGGCCACGCTGTCGCGGATCGCGGCAAGGTTTTCCTCCAGCGTCACGCCAAGGGCGGTCGCCACATGAAACTCATGCGTCTTGCCCACCAGACAGACGGCCCCGGTCCCGGCATCCATAACCGCCGCCAGAACATCGTCGTTCGAGGCCGACCGCCCCACCCGCTTCGTCATGCCAAAGGCGGTCATCCGGGCCCGCGTGGCCGGGGCGGCGGCGAAAAAGTCGCTGTCGGTCGGGTTCGCACCGGGCCAGCCACCTTCGATGTAATCGACCCCCAGCCCATCCAGCGCCCGCGCGATCTGCGCCTTCTCGGCCGCGGAAAACTGCACGCCCTGCGTCTGCTGCCCGTCGCGCAGGGTGGTGTCATAAAGGAAAAGCCGCTCCTTCACGCCCTTCCCCCTTCCGCTTGGTGCAAATATCCTCGGGGGGTGTGGGGGGCAGACAGCCCCCCATCTCCTGCCAGTGTCATCGGTCCGCCGCCCTCCGCCCTGTCCCCAAATTCCTGCAAAGGAATTTGCCAATTTTCTTCAAGAAAATTGCCCGGAGTTTTTGAAAACTCCGGGCAACCGCCCGTCACGGCAAACCGTCCAGCCGGGCCGCGTCGAATCCCGCGCCGGGCATCAGTTCCACCCCGGCCTTCGACATCCGCACCTCGACCCCCGCCGCGACCAGCGCCGCCTTCATCGCATCGACCGGGCCGAAATCCTTCGTCGCCATCGCCGCATCGCGCAAGGCGGCCAGCCGCGCGGCATAGGGGGCAAGGTCCACCCCTGCCACGGCCCAGTCGCCCAACCCGTCCTCCAACAGGCCCAAGAGTGCAGCCGAAGCCTTCAACCCCGCCGCATCGCCCGCCCGCGACAATTCGTGCAGCTGCGCAATGGCCCCCGCGGTGTTCAGATCGTCCGCCAGGGCCTCGATCACCGCCGTCGACGGCACACCGGCCGCGACGCCCGCGACCTGAGCGCGCCATTTCCGCAATGCGCCTTCGGCCTGGACCGCTTTTTCATGGGTCCAGTCCATCGGCTTGCCGTAATGGGTGCCCAGATAGACAAGGCGGATCACCTCGCCCGGATAGCCCTGGTCCAGCAGGTCGCGCACGGTAAAGAAATTGCCCAGCGACTTGGACATCTTCCTGCCCTCGACCTGCAACATCTCGTTGTGCAGCCAGTAGCGCGCAAAACCGCTGCCGGGATGGGCGCAGCAGCTTTGCGCCACCTCGTTCTCGTGATGGGGGAATTGCAGGTCGATGCCGCCGCCATGGATGTCGAAACTCGCCCCCAGCAGCTCGAAACTCATGGCCGAGCATTCGATGTGCCAGCCCGGTCGCCCCCGGCCCCAGGGGCTGTCCCACCCCGGCAGCCCCTCATCCGATGGCTTCCACAGCACGAAATCCATCGGATCGCGCTTCCACGGCGCGACCTCGACCCTTGCCCCGGCGATCATGTCATCGACCGACCGGCCCGACAGGCGACCGTAGTCGGGAAAGCTGCGCACGTCGAACAGCACATGCCCTTCGGCCGCATAGGCATTGCCGCGCGCGATCAGCTCCTCGATCATCGCGATCATCGCGCCGATGTAATCGGTCGCCCGCGGCTCGCGCGTCGGGCGCAGCGCGCCAAGCGCATCCATGTCCTGATGATACCAGGCGATGGTTTCCTCGGTCCGCTCGCGGATCAGGCTTTCCAGACTGCCCGGCGCACCGGCCGCCTTGCGCGCCTGCGCGGTCGCGTTGATCTTGTCGTCCACATCGGTGAAGTTGCGCACATAGGTGACGTGATCCGCCCCGTAGACATGCCGCAGCAGCCGGAACAGCGTGTCGAAGACCACGACCGGGCGGGCATTGCCGATATGGGCACGGTCATAGACGGTGGGGCCGCAGACATACATCCGCACATTCGCGGCATCGAGCGGCGCGAAAACCTGCTTTTCGCGCGCCCTGGTGTTCCACAGGCGGATCGTGACCATAACCCCTCCATGCCGCGAAACGGCATCCGTGCGCCAACCCGGCGCGGGCTTAGCAACTTCGGCTGTCCTTGGAAACAGAAGAAGGGCCCGCGCGACGTTTCCGTCAGCGGGTAATGCAGCAGATGCAGATGCGGCCCTTGCGTTCCATGGCGGTGCCATAGCACCCCGAAAGGCGCCGCGCAACGAAAAGGGCGCGGCAGGTTTCCCCGCCGCACCCCCGTGATCCGCCCGGCGGGGGATCAGAAGTGATAGGCCGCTTTCAACTGGACGGTGGTGCCGTCCACGTCGATGCCCGATTTGTCGAAGTTGTCGAACTTGTTGTAGAGCGCCTCGCCGCCAACGGTCCACTGGTCGCTCAGCTGATAGTCAAGGCCGACGCCCGCGAACCAGCCGTTGTCGCTGTAGCTATCGCCGGCGATGTCGGCCTTGGCATGGGCGGGACCAGCCGAGACATAGACCAGCGTACGGCCCAGATCGTAACCGGCCTGAAGTTTCAGGCGGGTCAGGTTTTTCAGCTTGGCGTCAGGGTCGCTGCTGTCGATGTTCGACGCGTTGTAGTCGAGTTCGGCGCCCAGAACCGCCTTGCCCAGATCCCAGCGATAGCCGCCGTGGATACCGCCGATGGCGCCCGAGGCGTCAACATCGACGGAATCGGCCTTAACCTTGCCGTAACCCAGCTGCACACCGACATAGCCGCCGCCCCAGTTGCCGTCCACGGCCGGGGCGATGATCGGCGCGGGGGCCGCGACAACGGGCTCCGGCACAGGCTGGCTCAGCCCGCCGGCAAAGGCAGCGGGGGCGGCAAGCGTTGCGCCAAGGGCAAGGATGGTGATCTTGTTCATTTCGTTCTCCTGTCTGTGGCATCGGCGGGTTTTGCCCGCTCGCTGATGCCCACGAGCGCCACATCGCAGCGTCTCTGGCGGGGATATTTCCCGCTGAGGGCGGGTTTACAACGCCCTCTCACGCGATGGTGTTCCATCGTGCGCCGGCCGTGTTGCGCATCGCCCCGCATCGGCAGGCTCTTGCCCACCGGGCGCGGAACATGCGCCATTCCCCGCTTGATCCGCGCGCGGCCGCACCGCAGTCTTGCCCCCCACATACCGTCCCGCCCCGAGGATTCCATGCGCCGCATCGCCGCCCTGTTTCTGGCCCTGACCTGTCTTGTGATGGCGCCCGCCGCCGCGCAGGAATTGCCGCAGCCGCTGTCAGACACCGTCAGCGATTTCGCCGGGGTTCTGACGCCAGAGGACTCCGCCTCCCTGACCCGGACGCTGGCTGCGGCGCGGCAGGAAACCGGGGTTCAGATCGTTGCGGTGACGATGGACCGCATCCCCGATGGCCAGCGGATCGAGGATTACGCCAAGACCCTGTTCAACGCTTGGGGCGTGGGGGACAAGTCGCGCAATGACGGGATCATGATCCTTCTTGCGCGCGGGGACCGGGCGGTGCGCGTGGCGCTTGGCGCGGGTTATGATCCGGTCTGGGATGGCGCGGCACAGCGCGCCATCGACACCGCGATGCTGCCCGCCTTTCGCGAAGGCAAGTTCGCGCAAGGGTTGCAGGCCGGGGCCGAGGCGGTGATCGACCGCGTGGCCCGTCCGCATTCGGCGGGCCAGCCCGCCCCTGCCGCGCCCGACCGGCCCTGGTCGGATTTCCTGATCCCCGGCGGCATGGTCGCGGGGTTTGCGGCGCTGGTCCTCGCCTCCCGCCGCAGGCGCCGCGACGGACGCCCTGCGCGCTGCCCGTCCTGCGGCGCCACCGACATCCGGCGCGAGCAGCAGACATGGCCGGTCTGGCAATGGACCTGCCCCGCCTGCGGCTGGCGGCGCGATGTGGCCCTGCGCGGCAATCCGAACGACCCCAACCGGCGCAACCACCGCCGGGACGACGGGCCGGGCGGCGGGTTCGGCGGCGGCAGCTCTTCGGGCGGCGGGGCGACGGGGCGGTGGTAGCGCCCCGCGCGCCATGGTCCACAAGACCCGCGCCCTGGTGCCGCCGCCTGTCCAAGGGCCGAGCGGTCGCCTAGCGGCTCTTGAAGATCGACCCCAGGATGCCGCGCACCAGCGCCTGACCCGACCGGGTGCCCAACTGGCGGGCGAAACTTTTCGCCAGCACCACACCGATGGAATCGTTGCGGCTGCCCGAACTGCGCGGCTTGGGGGCGGGTTGGGCGCTGCCCTCGTCATAGCGGCGGGCGCGCTGGAACTCCTTGTCCTGCGCATCCTGCTGGGCCTTGGCCGCGGCCTCTTCCGCGGCCTTGTCGGCGCGGACGCGCAAACGCTCATAGGCGCTGTCGCGGTCGACCGGGGTGCCGTATTTGCCCTTCATGGGCGAGGCGGCGACGATCTGCGCCCGCACCGACGGATCGACCGGCCCCAGTTGCGACGAAGGCGGGCGCACCAGCGTCCGTTCCACCACGCCCGGCGCGCCCTTCGCCTCCAGGAAAGAGGTCAGCGCCTCGCCCGTGCCGACATCGCGGATCGCCTCTTCGGTCTTGAAACGGGGATTGGCGCGATAGGTCTGCGCGGCCTTGACCAGATCCTTCTGGTCCTGCGGGGTGAAGGCGCGCAGGGCGTGCTGAACGCGGTTGCCCAGCTGGCCCAGGATGTTGTCGGGCACGTCCGCCGGGTTCTGGGTGATGAAATAGATCCCCACCCCCTTGGACCGGATCAGCCGCGCCACCTGTTCCACCTTTTCGACCAGCGCCCTGGGCGCATCGTTGAACAGCAGATGCGCCTCGTCGAAAAAGAACACCAGCTTCGGCTTGTCGGGGTCGCCCACCTCGGGCAGCTCCTCGAACAGTTCCGACAAAAGCCACAGAAGGAAGGTCGCATAGAGCCGCGGGCTGTTCATCAGCTTGTCAGCGGCCAGCACGCTGACCATGCCCATCCCTTGCGCATCGACCGTCATGATGTCGGCCAGATCCAGCGCCGGTTCGCCGAACATCTGCGCCGCGCCCTGGTTTTCCAGAACCAGAAGCCGCCGCTGGATCGCGCCCACCGAAGTGGTCGAGACCAGCCCGTATTTCGTGCTGATCTCGGTCGCATGTTCGCCGATGAAGACCAGCAGCGCCTGAAGATCCTTCAGGTCCAGCAGGGGAAGCTGTTCCTCGTCCGCCAGCCGGAAGGCAACGTTCAGCACCCCTTCCTGCGGTTCGGTCAGTTCCAGCATCCGCGACAGCAGCAGCGGCCCCATCTCGGCCACGGTGGCGCGCACCGGCACGCCCTGTTCGCCGAAGACATCCCAGAAGATCACCGGAAAGGCGCGGTATTGCAGGTCCAGCCCGATGGTCTTGGCCCGGCTTTGAAAGGCATCGTTGGTCTTGGCCGAGGTCGAGCCGGCGGCGGCGATGCCCGACAGGTCGCCCTTCACGTCGGACATGAAGACCGGCACGCCCGCGGCCGAAAACCCTTCGGCCAGGACCTGAAGCGTCACGGTCTTGCCGGTGCCGGTGGCCCCCGCGATCAGCCCGTGGCGGTTGCCGAATTTCAGCAGCAGGTTCTGCGGGGCCGTATATCCCTCGCCCCCGCCGCCCACGAAAATGCTGTCGCTCATCACGCCGCTCCGTTGCTGCCGTAACGCAGGCAAAATACATCGTTAACCGATCCATGCCAGAGTGAACCTGCCGGGCGTCACGGGTTTCCGTCCGGCGGTGACTTTCTCCCTGTCGGACTGGCCGCGCCCCTGAAAAGGCGCGGCTTTTTTGCATCTTTTCCGTCGGTTTCGTGGCAGATTTTCCCGGTTGACGGATCGGTCGATCCGACATAGCGTCCCTGCCCAGAAGTCGGCCAGTCCGACAGGGAGCATAAAAACAATCCGAAAAAGGGCCGGTCTTCCGGCCCTTTTTCATTGCCCCGCCATCACCTTTGCGAGAGAGGCGGCGCCCGGTCCGGATCCCGGTCGCGGATATGGATTTTCGCACCTGACTTCGGTTCGGCGGCATGTTACACGGCGGCCCGAATGAAACAGGGACCAACCGCATGTCCATGACCGAACTGACTCGCAAACTGGCCTTTGGCGCAAGCATCCTTGCCGTCTCGGGCGCAATGGCCTTCGCCCAGGAAGCCACGACCGCCCCGGCGGCCGACGCCCCCGCCACGACCGAGGCCCCCGCCGCCCCCGCAGACGGCCTGTCGATGGGCGCCGAGGCGAACACCCCGCCCGCCCCCAAGACCCAGGAAACCGCTGCCGTCGGCGAAACCTATCTCGCCTCGAAATCCGAGAGCTGGGAACAGCGCTGCGTCAAGACCGAGGACGGCTCCGACCCGTGCCAGCTTTACCAGCTGCTGAAGGACCAGCAGGGCACTTCGGTGGCCGAGTTCACCATCTTCCCGCTGCCCGCGGGCGGCCAGGCGGTCGCAGGCGCCACGGTGATCGTGCCGCTGGAAACGCTGCTGACCGCGAATCTGGCGCTGGCCATCGACGGCAGCAAACCCAAGGTCTATCCCTACAGCTTCTGCGCGCAGATCGGCTGTGTCGCCCGCATCGGCTTTACCGCCGACGAGGTGGCGCAACTGAAAAAGGGCGCCAAGGCCGTCATGACGCTGGTTCCCGCCGTCGCACCCGACCAGAAGGTGCTGCTGGACATCTCGCTGAAGGGCTTCACCGCCGGGTTCGACGGGCTGAAAGTGCCCGCAGCGCCGAAAAAGAACTGATCCCGCCCGCAATGGCGATCAGGGGGGCCGTGCCGGCAGGCGCGGCCCTTTTCAGTCCTGCGCGCCGGCATAGGCGCGGCGGGCGGAAACCACCTGCGTGTGATGCCGGTCGGCCCAGTCGATCAGCGCCGTCAGCGGCACCAGGAACGACCGTCCCAGTGCGGTCAGCGCATAGTCCACGCGCACCGGCACCTCGGCATGAACCGTCCGGCCGATCAGCCCGTCCTGTTCCAGCCGCTTCAGCGTCTGCGACAGCATCTGCCGCGACACGTCGGGCACCGCGCGGCCCAGTTCGTTGAACCGCATCCGCCCCGGCTCCAGCGCGGTCAGGACCAGCAGGCTCCACTGATCGCCGATCCGGTCCAGCACGTCGCGCACCGGGCATTGCGAAAAATCGACGGGACGAAGGGCGGGTTGGGGCATGATGGTCCTCGGGGTCAGTGCGGCGTGACCTGATCAGACGACTCTGACTTCTTGCGCGGTGCCGCGGCAGGTCATATTTCGCCAGGATCGGTCTGTTTTCAAGACCTGATCCATAACACGAACCAAGGAGAGTCCCATGAACATCGCAGTCCTCGGCGCCAGCGGCAATATCGGCAAGGAAATCACCCGCGAACTGGCTGCGCGCGGCCACAAGGTCACCGCCATCGCGCGCAATCCCGAAAAGATCCCGCAGATCGCGGGCGTGGCCGCGGTTGCGGGCGATGCCTCGGACGCGCAGGTGCTGGCCGGGCTGATCAAGGGGTCCGACGCGGTGATCAGCGCGCTGCACCACGACGTGCCGGCGGAAACGCTGTTGACGGCGGTGAAATCGGCGGGCGTGCCGCGGCTTCTGGTCACGGGCGGCGCCGCCAGCCTGGAGGTTGCGCCGGGCGTGCGCCTGTTCGACACCCCCGAATTTCCCGCCGAATGGAAGGTCTTCGCACAGCGCGGCATCGACTTTCTGACCGCGCTGAAGGGCGAAAAGGGTGTGAACTGGACCTTCCTGTCGCCCGCCGCCCTGATCCACGAGGCGCCCCGCCGCGGCCATTACCGCAGCGACACCGACCGCCTTGTGGCCGATGACAAGGGCCACAGCGAGATCGGCTATGCCGATTATGCCATCGCCATGGTGGACGAGCTGGAAAAGCCCCGGCACCCCCGCGCGCGCTTTACCGTCGGCTACTGACCTCCGAAAGGCCCGCCCCGGCGGGCCTTTTCCTTACGCCCGGCGCAGTGCCAGCACCGCGTTCAGCCCGCCGAAGGCAAAGGCGTTGGACAGCACCACATCCACCCTGGCCTCGCGCGCGGTGTTCGGCACCACGTCCAGCGCGCATTCCGGGTCGGCCTCCTCATAGCCGATGGTCGGCGCGATCACCCCGTCGCGCAGCGCCATCAGGCAGGCCAGCAGCTCCACCGCCCCCGTTCCCCCGATCAGATGCCCGTGCATGGATTTCGTCGACGAAATCATCAGCCGGTCGGCATGGGGACCAAAGGCATGGGCCACCGCCGCGCATTCGGTCTTGTCATTCGCCGCCGTGCCGGTGCCATGGGCGTTGATATAGCCGACCTCCTCGGGGTTCAGCCGGGCATCGCGCAGCGCGCCGGTGATCGCGCGTTCCGCCCCCTGGGCCGAAGGCATCACGATGTCCGACGCATCCGACGACATGGCAAAGCCGATCACCTCGGCCAATATGTCGGCCCCCCGTGCGCGGGCATGGTCCCAGTCCTCGAACACGAAGACGCCCGCGCCCTCGCCCTGGACCATGCCGTTGCGGTTGGCGCTGAACGGGCGGCAGGCGTCGCGCGACATGACGCGCAGCCCCTCCCACGCCTTGATGCCGCCAAAGCACAGCATCGCCTCGGACCCGCCGGTCAGCATCACATCGGCCGCGCCCGACCGGATCATCTGGAACGCCAGACCCATCGCATGGTTGGAACTGGCGCAGGCGGTGGCCACGGTGAAGGACGGGCCGCGCAGGTCGTATTCGATGCTGACATGGCTGGCGGCGGCATTGTTCATCAGCTTGGGCACGATGAAGGGATGAACGCGGTTCTTCCCTTCCTCATAGACCACGCGGTAATTCTCGTCCTGGGTGTTCAGCCCGCCGCCCGATGTGCCAAGGATCACCCCCGACCGCAGCGACAGCGCATCGCCGAAGGTCACGCCCGACTGCGCCACCGCCTGTTTCGCCGCCAGCAGGGTGAACTGGGTGAAGCGGTCGTAAAGCGCGATCTGCTGGCGGTTGAAATGCGCGGCCTCGTCATAGCCGCGGACCTGCGCGCCGATCTGCACCGTCAGTCGGTCGATGTCGCGGATATCCAGCGCCCCGATCCCGCAGCGCCCGTCGCGAAAGGCGGCCAGCGTTCCGGCCACGTCATGGGCCAGCGCATTGATCGTGCCCGCCCCGGTGATCGCGACCCGCCTCATCCCTTGGTGGCGACCAGTTGCTCGACGGCACGGATGATCGCCGCGACCGAGGAAATGTCGAAATCCGATTGCGTCGGCTCGTTGGCGTTGAAGGGCACGCTGATGTCGAAGGTTTCTTCGATGGCAAAGATCGCCTCGACCAGCCCCAGGCTGTCGATGCCCAGATCCTGAAGCGTCGCCTCCATCTTCACGTCGGATGGGTCAAGCACCGCCTGTTCGGCGATGATGCGGATCACCTGGTCCTTCACGCTCATGCGTTCCTCCGTCTGGTCTGTGCCGATCTAGTCGGGATCGCGTGACTTTGAAATGACATTCTCCAGTTCCGCAACCCGCGCGAACAGCCGCGGCAGGCGGCGCAGGCCCTTCTGCATCTCGACATGGGTTTCCATCTTCACCGCAGGGCTGCCCAGCAGCACCCGCCCGGCGGGGGCATTGGTGAAGATCTTGGTCGCCCCGCCCGCGATCACGTCATCGCCGACAAAGATGTTGTCGGAAACCCCGCATTGCCCGCCCAGCACCACCCGGTCGCCGATGCGCGACGATCCGGCGATGCCGACCTGCCCGCACAGCAGCGTGTCGCGCCCGACCTGGACGTTGTGGCCGACATGGACAAGGTTATCCAGCTTGGTGCCCGCGCCGATGGTGGTGTCGCGGATCGTGCCGCGGTCGACGGTGGCATTGGCGCCGATCTCCACATCGTCGCCGAGGGTCACCGCGCCCAAGGAGTGGATGCGCGTCCAGCTTTGGCGGCGAATTTCCTCGCGTTGTCCAAGGGTTCCGCGGATTTCTTCAACCCCCGACTTCTCGGGCGTGACGAAAGAAAAGCCGTCCGCTCCGATCACCGCGCCGGGATGGCAGATGAAGCGGTCGCCGATGGTGACGCGCGCGCCGATCCGCGCGCCTTGCAGGATCAGCGCGTCGTCGCCGATGGTCGCGCCCTCGGCAATCGAGGTGTGGCTGGCCACGCGCGCCCGCGCCCCGATGCGCACCCCCGCGCCGATGGTCACAAAGGGGCCGATGGCCGCGCCCTCGCCGATCTGCGCGGTGGGATCGACGATGGCCATGGCGTGGATGCCGGGGGCGATCTGCGGACCGGGGTCCATCATCCGCGACAGGCCGGCCATGGCCAGCCGCCCGCGCGGGGCAAAGATCGCCGCCTGCAAGCCCATTGCCCGCCAGTCCGCCCCCGGCCAGACCATCGCCGCCCGCGCCTTGCCCTGCGCCAACCCCGGCGCATATTTCGGGTCCATCGCCAGCGCCAGATCACCGGGGCCGGCCGCCTGCGGCTCGGCCGCGCGGGAAACCATCAGGTCAAGGTCGCCCTCGGCCTGCGCACCAAGGGCTGCGGCGATGTCGCGGATCGTATGGGACATGGGTCATCCTTTCGGGGCAAGGCTCGCGCCCCGAAAGGATTTAGCCCTGAACCCCGCCCGGCACCACCCCGGCGTCACGCAGCGCCTCGAAAATCGCGGCGTCGCGGCCATAAACATCCTTGCGCCAGGTCATCTGCCCCTTCGCAGTCGGCCAGGCGGTGAAATAGACCAGATGCACCGGAACCGGCTGCGCCAGGTTCAGCCGGTTTTCCGATTTCGTGCGTAGATGGCTTTCAAATTCGCCCTGCGGATCGTCAGTCTGCCGCGCCAGAAGGGCATAGGCAAAGTCAAACGGCTGGCCCAGCCGGATGCAGCCGTGGGAATAGGCGCGCGTATCGTTGTCGAACAGGGATTTCGACGGCGTATCATGCAGATAGATGTTATACTTGTTGGGGAACATGAACTTCACCTTGCCAAGCGCATTGCCGTCCGACGGTGGCTGGCGCAGGGCATAGGGGAAATTGCGCGCCGAATAGGCTGCGAAATTCACCGCGCCGCGCGGCACCACCCGCCCCCGCGAATCCACCACCTGAAGATGACTGACGGCGTTCGGGTTGCGCTGCAACAGCGGCAGGTATTCCTTGGTGGTGATCGACCGCGGCACCGACCACGAAGGATTGATGACCATGAACTCCATCTGGTCGGAAAATTCCGGGGTGCGCTGGTCGGGGGTGTTCTTGCCGATCACCGCGCGGGTCTGGAACACCACCTGTCCCTGATCGACGATCTTGGCGGTGAAATCCGGCAGGTTCACCCAGATGTGCCGGTCGCCAAGCGGCTGGTCGCCCATCCAGCGCAACCGCTCCATCGCCACGATGACCGAAGCGAGCCGCGCTTCGGGGCCGGTATTGATCTCTTCGGCCGTGGCCTGATCCATCGCGCCCGTGGCGGCCAGCCCGTGATCGGACTGGAACCGCTGCACGGCCAGTTTCATCGGCGCATCGAACGTCTGGGTGACGCTGCGGCCCAGATAGCCCATGGCGGCCAGCCGGTCGCGCAACGCGACGACCGCCTCGCCTTTGGCGCCGGGACGCAGGCCCGCCTGCACGGCCGGACCCCAGCCGCCGGAACGGATCACACCCTCCAGCTCGATCTTTTCGCGCATCAGGCGGGAATATTCGGGCGATCTGGGCAAAAGCGCCTGAAGGAAAGCCTGCGGGTCGCCCCCCGCCACCCCGGCCAGAAGCCATACGGGATCCTTGCGTGGGATTTCCCGCACCAGCCCCGCGTCGATCTTCTTCGGCTCCAGCACGCCGCCCTGCACGTCATGGGCAAAGGCCAGGAAGGCGCGGCTCATCGCCACTTCCAGCCGGCCGCGGTCGCCCTCGGTCACGGCTGCGCGAAAGGCTGCTGCCAACCCCGCGGCGTCATAGCGCGCCACGGGAAGCGCATGGTCCGGCGCGGTCGCCAACGCCGCGAACAGCGCCTCGCGCCGGGCCGCATCCTCCGCGCCGGTCCACAGGGTCCGGTAGTTCCGCGCCGCATAGAAGGCCGCCAGCGCCTGATCCCCCGAGGCGGCCTCGGCCACCGAACGGATGTAGGGCAGCGGTTCGTCCGCGCGCACGCCCCCCCCGCACAGCGCGGCCGAAATCATCAATGCGGCAGCGGCGCGGCGGGCAGTCGGGCGGAAAGGCATAAGTCCCTCGGGGATTGTCGGTCTGGGTGGCGGGGTAAAGCTTCGGTGATCCTGGGAAAGGAGTAAATTCACAAACCTGACAGGATGTGTCCCGTATGGAACGGACTGTAGCATTTGGGCAACTGGCAAGCCAGGTCGGGAATTCCGGCCTTGCCAGCGCCCCATTCAGCAAAAATTTGCCGATTGCCCGCAAAGCTGTTCCCTGCGGCAGATTCGGCGCTTGGGCTGGCCTCAGGGTTGTGTCATATCTCGTGACGCCCTCGGGGATGAAGGCAAAGCCAGAGCCGTCGCAGAAACAGACGGCCGGAACCAGAAACGACGGGACAGGCAAGAGACATGACAGACAGCATCATTTCGCGGCGCGGACTGCTGGGTGTTTTTGCGGCAACTGTGGTTGTGGCGGCACCGACCTATTCCAGTGCGTTCGGGCTTTTGCGCGGGGCGGGCGACGTGCGGCGGATCCGCATGTATTCGGGCCGAACCGGCGAAAGCCTTGACTCGATCTACTGGATCGAGGGGGAATACATCCCCGAAGTCATGAAGGAAATCAATCACTTCATGCGCGACTGGCGCACGAACGACATCGTGACGATGGATGGCCGAACGGTCGACATCATGGCCGCCTCTCACCGGCTGATGGATGTGTCGGAACCCTATATGCTGCTGTCGGGCTATCGCAGCCCCAAGACCAACGCGATGCTGCGGTCGCGGTCGTCCGGGGTGGCGCGCAACTCGCTTCACATGCGCGGTCAGGCGGCCGACCTGCGGCTGAAATCGCGCTCGGTCGGGCAGATGGCCAAGGCGGCAGAGGCTTGCGCCGCTGGCGGCGTCGGGCGCTATTCCCGGTCGAATTTCGTCCATATGGACTGCGGAAGCGTGCGCCACTGGGGTGGCTGATCCGATTGCAGATTTCTACGGAAACGGGGCGCCGGTTGCGGCGCCCTTTTCGTTTGTGGCGTTATGGCCGCGCCTTGCGCCCTGCCGCACGGCCCCGCTGGCCCTTGAAGCCGCAGTAATCCGCCGCCACCGGCAGCGGAACGCGGTGCAACACACGCCCGATCAGGATTTCGTCAGACCGGCAGCACCGTCGTCGACTTGATCTCCTCCATCGACAGAAGGGCGGTCACGTTGTGGATCCGCACCTCGGAAATCAGCGCCTGATAGAAGGTGTCATAGGCCCGCGCATTCCTGACCCGCACCTTCAGGATATAGTCGATGTCACCGGCCAGCCGATGCGCCTCCAGCACCTCGGGGCGCTCGCGCAGGGCGTGCAGGAACTTGCGCTGCCATTCGGCCTCATGTTCTGACGTGCGGATCAGCACGAAGAAACAGGCTTCCAGCCCCAGGGCCTCGGGGTCCAGAATCGCGGTCTGCCGGGTGATCACCCCCGCCTCGCGCATCCGCTTGATCCGGTTCCAGACCGGGGTCTTGGACGAGCCGACCTTGCGCGCGATCTCGTCCAGCGACTGGCTGGAATCCGCCTGCAATTCGACAAGGATTTTCCTGTCCATATCGTCCAGACGGACCGCCATTCGCTTACCCCCCCGGTTTCAGGGAACCCTGTTCCATGCGGGGGCAATATCCGAACAAACATCCTTATCTGCAAGGGTGTATGGCCCGGAACAAGAAAAATATCCTATATTCCGCAGATGCAACCCCCGGATTCCCGCCATGAGCCTGCTGCCCGCCTTTGACGCCCCCGCCGTCGCCGTCACTTTCGTCGGCGCAGGCCCCGGTGCGGCCGCGCATCTGACGCTGGGCGCCTTTCGCGCGATCCAGTCGGCGGATGTCATCGTGCATGACCGGCTGGTGGGAGACGAGGTGATGGCGCTGATCCCCGCGGGCACCCGCCGCATCGACGTGGGCAAGGAAGGCTTCGGCCCCTCGATCGCGCAATCCCGGATCAATGCGGTGCTGGTGGCCGAAGGGCTGACCGGCGCGCGGGTGGTGCGGCTGAAAGGCGGCGATTGCGGCATCTTCGGGCGTCTGGACGAGGAGATGGAGGCGCTGGAGGCGGCGGGCCTGTCCTTCGCCATCCTGCCGGGGCTGACCGCGGCCTCGGTCGCCGCCGCCAGCATCGGGCAAAGCCTGACGAAACGCGGCCGCAACGCCAGCCTGCGCATCCTGACCGGGCATGACATGCAGGGGTTCGCCGAACAGGACTGGCGCGGTCTGGCACGCGCGGGCGAGGTTGCGGCGATCTACATGGGCAAGAAATCCGCCCGCTTCATCCAGGGCCGGCTGATGATGCATGGCGCGGCAGGCGACACGCCGGTGACGGTGGTGGAAAACGTCTCGCGCGCCGATTGCCGGATCATCGCCGCGACCCTTGCCACGCTGCCCGAGGCCGTGGCACAGGCCGAGGGTCCGGCCGTGCTGCTATACGGCCTTGCCCCGCGCCGCGCCCGCGCGGCAATTCCAGACATCAGGAAGGCACTCGCATGAGCGATACCCCCGTCCGCAAGGGCAAGTTCACCCCAAAGGTCGTCACCGCCAACGACCTGCGTGAAGGCGACGTGATCTATCTTACCGCCGACGATCGCTGGAGCCGCGTGCATGAAGAGGCCGAGTTGATCGAGGATGCCGAGCGCGCCGAGGCCCGGCTGGCCTTTGCCGCCGCGCAGAAACTGTCGGTGGTGGGGGCCTATCTGGCCGATGCCAAGGCCGGGCCACATGGCCCCGTCCCCACCCATTTCCGCGAGGAGTTCCGCACCCGCGGCCCCTCCAACTACTTCCACGGCAAGCAAGCTGACCTGCAAGCGCACTGAGGCCCCGATGTATTCCTATTCCGAATTCGACCAGGACTTCGTTCGCCAGCGGGTCGCGCAATTCACCCAGCAGGTCGAACGCCGCCTTGACGGGTCGCTGACCGAAGATGAGTTCCGGCCGCTGCGCCTGATGAACGGGCTGTATCTGCAACTCCATGCCTATATGCTGCGGGTGGCGATCCCCTATGGCACGCTGACCCCTGCCAAGATGCGGCAGCTGGCCCTGATCGCCGAGCGGTGGGACAAGGGCTATGGCCATTTCACCACCCGGCAGAATATCCAGTTCAACTGGCCGAAACTTCAGGACGTGCCGGCCATCCTGTCGGCCTTGGCCGATGTGGAGATGCACGCGATCCAGACCAGCGGCAACTGCGTCCGGAACGTGACCGCCGACCATTTCGCCGGGGCCGCCGCGGATGAAATCGAGGATCCGCGCGCCACGGCCGAACTGCTGCGGCAATGGTCGATGGACCACCCGGAATTCCAGTTCCTGCCCCGCAAGTTCAAGATCGCCATCACCGGCGCTCCGCATGACCGCGCCGTGACCAAGGCGCATGACATCGGCCTGCGGATGGTGCGCAATGCCCAGGGCGAGCCGGGGTATGAGGTGATGGTCGGCGGCGGTCTGGGCCGGACGCCGATGCTGGGCGTCGTGGTGCGGGACTTTCTGCCCAAGGCCGACCTGCTTCCTTACGTCGAGGCGGTGCTGAGCGTCTACAACACGCTGGGTCGGCGCGACAACAAATACAAGGCGCGCATCAAGATCACCGTGCACGAAACCGGGAAAGAGGAAATCACCCGGATGATCGAGGAGCGGTTCGCCGAAGTGCGCCCGCTGTTCCACGGCAACGACCAGAAGCTGCTGGCCGAAATCGAAGAGGCTTTCGCCCCGCCCGCCTATCGCAATGCCCCGACCGAGGCGCATGACCAGTTCTATGCCGCCGATCCGGTCTATCGGGCCTGGGCCGATACCAATCTGTCGGCGCACAAGAACGCGCAATATGCGATCGTGACGATCAGCCTGAAGGCCCCCGGTGAAACGCCGGGCGATGCGACAGCCGACCAGATGCGCGCCATGGCCGACATCGCCGAGACATACGGCCATGGCGAATTGCGGATCAGCCATGAACAGAACGTCATCCTGCCGCATGTCCATAAGGGCGACCTTCCGGCCGTTCATGCCGCGCTGTCGCAGGCGGGGCTGGCCACGGCGAACGTCGGGCTGATTTCCGACATCATCGCCTGCCCCGGCATGGATTACTGCGCGCTGGCCACGGCCCGGTCGATCCCGGTCGCCCAGGAAATCGCCCTGCGTTTCCAGGAATTGGGGCTGGAGCATGAAATCGGCCAGATGAAGATCAAGATCTCGGGCTGCATCAACGCCTGCGGGCACCACCATGTCGGCCATATCGGCATCCTCGGGCTGGACCGGGCGGGGGTGGAAAACTACCAGATCACCCTGGGCGGCGACGGCACCGAAACCGCCGCCATCGGCGAACGCGCCGGACCCGGCTTTGCCTATGACGAGATCGTGCCCGCCATCGAACGGCTGGTGCGCGCCTATCTGGAGGTGCGCGAGGCCCCGGAGGAGACCTTCCTCGACGCCTATCGCCGCCTTGGCCCTGCCCCGTTCAAGGCCGCGCTCTACCCCGAGGAAGGCGCGAAGGATGCCGCTTGATCCCGTCTTTGCAACGCTGGACGACAAGGTTCTGGAACTGAACGACCGCTACCGGCATCATGCGGCGGTTTCGGTTCTGGAACAGGCGCTTGGCGACCCGGATGTGGGGCATACCGCGCTGGTTTCGTCCTTCGGGGCGGAATCGGTGGTGCTGTTGCACATGATCTCGGTTATCGCGCCGCAGACGCCGGTGCTGTTCGTCGACACGCTGATGCTGTTTCAGGAAACGCTCGACTATCAGCGGGAGCTGGCGCAGAAATGGGACCTGAACATGCAGGTCATCACCGCCGAGGCCAGGGATCTGGAGTTCGAGGACCCCGACAACACGCTGCACCAGTTCAACACCGATGCCTGCTGCGAGCTGCGCAAGACCGTGCCGCTGGAACGCGCGCTGGCCGGTTATGACTGCTGGATCACCGGGCGGAAACGGTTCCAGGCCTCGACCCGCGCGGCGCTGCAATTCTTTGAAACCGACGGTCCGGCCCGGATCAAGGTCAATCCCCTGGCCCATTGGGGGCCCGAGGATGTGAAGGACTATATGATCAACAACCGCCTGCCCCGGCATCCGCTGGTGGCCAAGGGCTATCCTTCCATCGGCTGCGCCCCCTGCACCAGCCCGGTCAAGCCGGGCGAAGATCCCCGCGCGGGCCGCTGGCGCGGATCGGCCAAGGTGGAATGCGGCATCCATTTCATCAACGGCAAGGCCGTGCGCGGCGGCGGCAACGACAAGGAGAACGCGGCATGACCCTGCAAGTCTTTTTGAAAGGATTTGCAATTTCCCCTGAAGGAAATTGCCGGAGGGAACGGGCATGACCGTGATCGTCACCGATGCGGGTTTTGCGCCCGATGACTGGAACGCGCCCTTCGTCGCGCTGGACCAGATCGCCGACCACAAGGGCGCGGTGGATCTGGCCAATACCGACGACCCCGAGGCGCTGCGCGACCACCTTGCGAACCTGTCGATGATCCGCATCGCCTTTCCGGCCTACAGCGACGGGCGCGCCTTTACAGTCGGCCGTCGTCTGCGGATGATGGGCTATGCCGGCCGGCTGCGCGTGGCCGGTCATGTGATCGCCGACCAATATGCCATGGCCCGCCGCGTCGGTTTCGACGAGGTGGAAATCAGTGACGAACTTGCCGCCCGTCAGCCCGCCGACCAGTGGCTTTTCCGGGCCGACTGGCGCCAGCACGACTATCTGTCGCGGCTGCGTGCGTAGAACCGCCGCAGCCTGAGGGCGCGCAGCGGAAGCCAGACGGCTTTCGCGCGCGCCGGTTTCCCTGTATTGCAGATGCAGAATGTCATGACTGAAGCGACCGCCTTGGACCAGACTGCCGCAAAACCCGCCAAGCCCCACCTGCCCGATGCCCAGACCGTCACCTCGGTGAAACACTGGACGGACCGGCTGTTTTCCTTTCGCGTGACGCGGCCGCAATCGCTGCGGTTCCGGTCGGGCGAATTCGTGATGATCGGCCTGCTGGGCGACAACGGCAAACCGCTGTTGCGCGCCTATTCCATCGCCTCGCCCGCCTGGGACGAAGAGCTGGAGTTCTATTCGATCAAGGTGCCCGATGGCCCGCTGACCAGGCGGCTGCAACACATCGAGGTCGGGGACGAGATCATCCTGCGCCCGAAACCCGTGGGCACGCTGGTGCATGACGCGCTGCTGCCGGGCAAACGGGTGTGGTTCCTGGCCACCGGCACCGGCATCGCCCCCTTCGCATCCCTGATGCGAGAGCCCGAGACCTACGAGAAATACGATCAGGTCATCATGATGCACACCTGCCGCACGGTGGATGAGCTGACCTATGGCCGCGAACTGGTGGAAAGCCTGAAGGACGATCCGCTGATCGGCGAGCTGGTTGGCGAGAAACTGCTGTATTACCCCACCACCACGCGCGAGGATTTCCCGCACATGGGGCGGATCACCGACAACCTGACCTCGGGCAAGGTGTTTGCAGATCTGGGTATCCCGCCGATGAACCCCGCCGACGACCGGGCAATGGTCTGCGGCAGCCTGGCCTTCAACAAGGATGTGATGGCGGTTCTGGACGGGTTCGGCCTGCATGAAGGCGCGAATTCCGAGCCGAGGGAATATGTTGTGGAAAAGGCCTTCGTCGGCGAGGGCATCTGATCCGCCCGGTCACGGAATGAAAAAAGGCGCCCTTCGGGGCGCCTTTTCCGTTTTACCGGGGTCAGGCACGGGCATCTGTCCCGCGCCTGTCCGCCTTACATGCCAAGCGCGGCCTTCACCGTGGTGATGGTCGAATCGACCAGCGCCGGGTTCGCCGCCGCCTGATCGACCACCGATTTCAGCGAGGTCTTGGTCGCGGCATCCAGGGTCGAGCCGTCGATCATTTCCTTGACCTTGGCCGGGTCGAAACCGGCAGGGGTCAACGCGGCGCCATCGGCGGCCGGGGCGGTGGTGGCGGCAGGTGCGGTGCCCGTCGCGGCATCCACGGCATTGCCCGCAGCGGTCGCGGCGGCATCGGCCGCATTGCCCGCAGCGGAGGCCGCGGCGCCTGCCGCATTGCCTGCGGCGG
>JASGFG010000038.1:0-34261 GCA_047605605.1 Paracoccaceae bacterium
TCGCTTCGGACTGGCTGATCGGCAGCGACGACCCGCCCTCGCCCGCCATGGCCGCCTATATCGCGGCCGAGGGGCTGGACTTCGGCATGGCCAGCCCCGCCCGCTATCGCGCCGCGATGGAAGGCGCAGGCTTCACCGAGATCGCCACCACCTCGCGCAACCGCTGGTATCGGGAACAGGCGCGGCAGGAACTCGCCCGGCTGCAAGGGCCGATGGGCGCGGCAGCGGCCGAACGGGTCGGGCGGGATTTCGTCGCCCACAACATCGAGATCTGGGAGCGCATGATCCCGGTGCTGGATTCGGGCGAACACTGCCCCACCCATCTTTTCGCCCGCAAGCCCTGATCGCCCGCCGCCCCCGGATTTTCCCTTTTCCAAATACTCCCCGCGGAGCGTCCGCCATCCCCCGCAGTGGCCTCCGGCGGGAGTATTTGAAAAAGGGAAAGAGCAGGCTTGCGCAACCCCGGATCGCCGGGACAATCATGGGCGGCAGCCACGAAAGGATCGCCCATGACCCGCACTATCCTGATCGGCGCCCCGGTCGACAGCGGCCAGCGCCGCCCCGGCTGCCTGATGGGCCCGGCCGCCTATCGCGTGGCGGGGATCGCGCGCGCCATTGCCGATCTGGGGCATGAGGTGACGGACTGGGGCGATGCCGCCCTGCCCGCCCTGCGCGCGCCGACCTGCCCCAATCCTGCGGTGGATCAGCTGCCTGAAACCGTCGGCTGGACCGAGGTGCTGGCGGCCCGCGTGGCCGGGGCGCTGGCGACCGGCGCCCTGCCGGTGGTGATGGGGGGCGACCATTCGCTGGCTCTCGGCACGGTCGCCGGGGCGGCGGCCCATGCGGGCGCGGCGGGCCGGCCGCTGTTCCTGCTGTGGCTGGATGCGCATTCCGATTTCCACACGCCGCTGACCACGCAAAGCGGCAACCTGCACGGCACGCCCGTCGCCTATATCGCCGGGCGCGACGGGTTCGACGCATTCCCGCCCTTTCCCGCCCCTCTGCCCGCCGACCGCATCTGCCTGTTCGGCATCCGCTCGGTCGATCCGGCAGAACATGCAGCACTTCTGACCCATGACATCGCCATAAACGACATGCGCGTTCTGGACGAGATGGGGATCGTCGCCCCCCTGCGCGCTTTCCTCGACCGGGTGCAGGCGGCGGGCGGGATGCTGCACGTCAGCCTGGATGTCGATTTCCTAGACCCTTCCATCGCGCCCGCCGTCGGCACCACCGTTCCCGGCGGCACTACCTTTCGCGAGGCGCATCTGGTGATGGAGTTGCTGCACGAAAGCGGCCTCGTCACCTCGCTGGATCTGGTGGAGCTGAACCCCTTCCTCGACGAACGCGGGCGCACGGCGCGGCTGATGGTCGATCTGGTGGCCAGCCTGATGGGTCGCAAGGTGTTCGACCGGCCGACCCGCAGCTTCGGCTAGGGTCCGGCCTAGCGTCCGAACCGGGCCTTCAGCGCCTGATCCACGGCGGGGGTCACGAATTTCGACACATCGCCCCCCAGCCGGGCGATTTCCTTCACCAGCTTCGACGCGATGGCCTGCCGCCGCGCATCCGCCATCAGGAACACGGTCTCGACGCTGGAATCAAGCGCGCGGTTCATGCCGACCATCTGGAATTCATACTCAAAATCGGCCACCGCGCGCAGACCGCGCACGATGACCTGCGCCCCCACGTCGCGCGCGCAGTCGATCAGCAGGTTCTCGAACGGATGCACCACGATCTCGCAGCCCGATTTGGCCGAGATCGCCCCGCATTCCGCCTGCACCATCTCCACCCGTTCGTCCAGGTTGAACAACGGCCCCTTGTCGCGGTTGATCGCCACCCCGATCACCAGCCGGTCAACCAATGCGCAGGCACGTTCAATGATGTCGACGTGACCCAGGGTGATCGGGTCGAACGTCCCCGGATAAAGACCGATGCGCATGGATTCCCCCCCTGAACGCCCCGCCGCCACGCAACATTATTGCGCGCGCCTTGGCAAGAGGCGAAAGCGCCGCGGCGCAGCAATTCCCGCACCACGCAGCGGCAGGCGCTCAGAACCCCTTGATCATCCCCTCCAGCGCCTCCTTCTCGGTGGCAAGCTCGGCCAGCCGGGCCTTCACCACGTCGCCGATGGAGATCAGGCCCACCATCTCGCCCTCCTCGATCACCGGCATGTGGCGGAACCGGCCTTCGGTCATCTTTGTCAGCACGTCATGCGTGCTGTCGCCGCGCCTGCACGACACCAGCCGCGCCGTCATGATCGCCTCGACCCGGTCGGCCAGGCAGGACGGGCCGCGCCGGCCCAGTTCGCGCACGATGTCGCGTTCGGACACGATGCCCTCGGCCACCTTGCCCTCGCGCGAGACGATCACCGCGCCGATCCGGCGGGCCGACAGCAGTTCGGCCACCTGCGCGACAGAGGTGCCGGGAAGAACCGTAACCACCCCGTCATCGGCCTTGGATTTCAGAATCTGTTGAACCAGCATGATTTACCTCCTCCTCCGAAGGAAATGGTCCGCCCGGCGCGGGTTTCCGTCAAGTCATACTTTCGAGCCGCGCCAGTTCCCGTCGCACCCCGGTGACCAGCAGTTCCGCAAACCGCGCCAGCCGGGCCACACGCCCGTCGTCGGCATGGCGCACCAGCCAGAAGCTGCGCGTCAGGCTGACCTGATCGGCCAGAACCTTCACCAGCCCCGGCGCGGCGGGCAGGCTGAAATCATGCACGATCCCCACGCCCCCCCCCGTGCGCAGCCAGTTCAGCTGCACCGAGACCGAGTTCGAGGCCAGCGCCACCGCCCCTGCCCCCACCTCGGCCAGATAGTCTAGTTCCTTGTCAAAGATCATGTCGGGGATATAGCCGACCAGCCGGTGCCGCCGCAGATCTTCCAGACTGGCCACCCCGCCGATCCGGTCCAGATAGTCGCGGCTGGCGGCCAGATGCAGGCGGTAATCGGTCAGCTTCTGCACGACCAGCCGCCCCGCGGTGGGACGGCTGACACCGATCGCCATGTCCGCCTCGCGCCGCGACAGGTTGAACACGCGGGGCAGCGCCACGATCTGCGCCTCCAGACCCGGATTGTCGTCACAGATCGCGGCCAGAACCTGCGGCAGCAGATAGTTCGCGCAACCATCCGGCGCCCCCACGCGGATCTGCCCCGTCAACCCCGACCCGCCGGTCAGCGCCTCGGCCGCGCCCTGCATCGCGCCCTCGGCCCGTTCCGCATGGGGCAAAAGCCGCGCGCCCTCCTCGGTCAGGGCATAGCCCTGCGGACCGCGCGCGAACAGCCGCGCCCCCATCGCCTCCTCCAGCCGCGCCACGCGCCGCCCGACCGTCGCCGGGTCCACCCGCAGCGCCTTGCCCGCCGCCGACAGGCTGTCCCCCCGCGCCACCGCCAGGAACACCCGCAGATCGTCCCAGTCCATCCCCTCCCCCCTTCATCTTGGCCCAAATACCCTCGGGTGGGTCCGGGAGGGCAGACAGCCCTCCCGGCGGCCGGCCAAGGGCGCGCCCCTTGCATTTCTGCAAAACGACTTTGAAACCTTGCCGCTTTTCCCGGCATTTCCGCAAGCCTATAGCTGACCCATATCATCTTAGGGAGAGAACCGATGAAAGAGATCGGCCACTGGATCAATGGCAAGCTGGTTCCCGGCACCTCGGGCCGCTTCACCGAGGTTTTCAACCCCGCCACGGGCGAGGTTCAGGCGCGGGTCGCCCTCGCCACCCCGGCGGAACTGGATGCGGCCGTGACCGCCGCCGCGCAGGCGCAAAAGGGCTGGGCCGCCACCAACCCGCAGCGCCGCGCGCGGGTGATGATGGCCTTCGGCGCGCTGATCAACGCCAATATGGACAAGCTGGCCGAACTGGTCAGCCTCGAACATGGCAAGACCCTGCCCGATGCGCGCGGCGACGTGCAGCGCGGGCTTGAGGTGATCGAGGTCTGCATGGGCGCGCCCGCGATGCTCAAAGGCGAATATACCGACAGCGCGGGCCCCGGCATCGACCTTTATGCCATGCGCCAGCCGCTTGGCGTGGTGGCGGCGATCACGCCCTTCAACTTCCCGGCGATGATTCCGCTGTGGAAGATGGGGCCGGCCCTGTCCTGCGGCAACGCGGTGATCCTGAAGCCGTCCGAGCGCGTGCCCTCCACCTCGCTGATGCTGGCGCAGCTGGCGCAAGAAGCGGGGCTGCCCGACGGCGTGTTGCAGGTGGTCAACGGCGACAAGGAAATCGTCGACGCCATCCTGGACCATCCGGTGATCGAGGGCGTGGGCTTCGTCGGCTCCACCCCCATCGCGCAATACATCTATGGCCGCGCGGCGACCAACGGCAAGCGCGCCCAGTGCTTCGGTGGCGCCAAGAACCACATGATCATCATGCCCGACGCCGATCTGGACAAGGCAGCGGATGCGCTGATCGGGGCCGGCTTCGGCGCGGCGGGCGAACGCTGCATGGCAATCTCGGTCGCGGTGCCGGTGGGCGACAAGACCGCCGACGCGCTGATCGAACGGCTGGTGCCGCGGATCGAAAAGCTGAAGGTCGGTCCCTATACCGCCGGCGATGACGTGGACTTCGGCCCGGTCATCACCCGCGCCTCGCAGGAACGGATCAACGGCCTGATCTCCTCGGGCGTGGAACAGGGCGCGAAACTGGTGGTCGACGGCCGCAACTTCCGCCTGCAAGGCTATGAGAAGGGCTTTTTCGTCGGCCCGTCGCTGTTCGACCACGCCACCCGCGACATGGACATCTACAAGCAGGAAATCTTTGGCCCGGTGCTGACCCAGGTGCGCGCCCAGACCTATGAAGACGCGCTCAGCCTGGTGATGGACAACGAATACGGCAACGGCACGGCGATCTTCACCGCCGATGGCGATACCGCGCGCGACTTTGCCAGCCGGGTGAACGTCGGCATGGTCGGGATCAACTTCCCGATCCCGGTGCCGCTGTCCTATTACACCTTTGGCGGCTGGAAGAAGTCGGCCTTCGGCGACCTGAACCAGTATGGGCCGGATGCCTTCCGCTTCTACACCAAGACCAAGACCGTGACCGCGCGCTGGTTCTCGGGCATCAAGGAAGGCGCCAGCCTGAACTTCAAGGCGCTGGACTGACGGGCCGCCGCCGCCCGAAATCCGCCGGAAGGGGGCAGCGCCGCCTTCCGGCCCTCGGGAATGGTGTCGGGTCCGGGAAAAGGTCCGGTCACGACACCCGGTCGACCTGCGGCATTCTGCACCGAAAATGAAAAGGGGGGCCGGACCGGCCCCCCTTTTGCAGTTTCTGCGGTGCCCTTCAGGCAGCCTTGCGCTTGCGGCGCAGGGTTGCCATGGCGCCCAGACCGCCGGCCAGCAGCAGGCCCGCCGCCGGAACCGGAACGGCCGAGGGGCCCGTGGAAATTTCGATCTTGCCGACGCGGAAGGCCGAGGCATTGCCGTCGACCGCGATCTTCAGGACCGAACCGACGACCGGCGGGCTGAAGACATAGGGGTTGTCGTTCGAGGTGGCGCCAGGCAGCGCGCTCCACGTCCAGTCGGTGCCGCCGACATAGAGCGTGTAGGGATCGTTGCTGTCCATGTTGTTGAAATAGATGCTGGCGATCTCGACCGCTTCGCTGAAGATGAAGATCAGATATTCGTCGATCTGCCCGTCCAGCTCGGCGCTGTCCAGAATGCCGCCATAGACGCCAAGGCCATCGGCGTTCTGCGACACATGCTCGGGCGCATAGCAGCCGCCGCCCAGCAGGCAGCCAATGCTGCCAAAGTTATCCTTGCGCGCGCCGTAAACGGTCACGCCGACCCCGCCTGCCGAAAAGCTGGCGCCGGTGTCGATGTCATAGATCGTGGTCGCGCCGCCGAAATCGAAGGTCGCCGCGTCAGATGCCCCCGCCGCCAGTGCAACCGCGGCAACCGCGCCCAGAAATGCTGTCTTGATACCCATCTTCTCGCCCTAGGTTTCTTTTTCACCTGTTACCCGCGTCCCGGCTGTCATCGGTTTGGGGCAAGACGGGCGACGTGGCCCGTGGCCGACCCGCGGCCCTGATCCCGAAAGCGATTTCCAGTGGACAGGCGAAATTGATCACGCCTTCGTCACCGCGCAAACAAGATTTTGCCGCATTTCACCAAATACACGCAGAGGGAGAATCTTCGTTCCCCGGGCGGAAACCTTCGCTGTGGAAAGCCCGGACTGATCCCGAAATGGAAACCCCTACGGTAACCCGGCGGAAATGCCGCCATGCAGAAAAGCGGCTTTCCAAGATTATGGAATCACTCGGGAAATGCGGGAGTCAGGCGCAAGGCCCCACCGCCCGCCCTTATTCCGCCGCGACCCGGCTGCGCGCCTTCAGCAGCGGCCCCAGATAGCGGCCGGTATAGCTGTCGGGGGCGCGGGCAATATCCTCGGGCGTGCCGGTCGCCACGATCTGCCCGCCGCCGTCGCCCCCCTCGGGGCCGATGTCGATCACCCAGTCGGCGGTTTTCACCACGTCGAGGTTGTGTTCGATCACCACCACCGTGTTGCCCTGATCCACCAGTTCGTGCAGCACTTCCAGCAGCTTGCGCACATCCTCGAAATGCAGGCCGGTCGTCGGCTCGTCGAGGATATAGAGCGTCCGCCCCGTCGCCCGCCGCGACAGTTCCTTGGACAGCTTGACCCTTTGCGCCTCGCCCCCGGAAAGGGTCGTCGCCTGCTGGCCCACCTTGATGTAGCCAAGGCCGACCTGACACAGCGCCTCCATCTTTTCGCGGATGGACGGGACCGCGGAAAAGAAGTCGCGCGCATCTTCGCAGGTCATGTCAAGAACGTCGGCTATACTCTTGTCCTTGAAGCGGATTTCCAGAGTCTCGCGGTTGTATCGCTTGCCCTTGCAGGTTTCGCATTCGACATAGACATCGGGCAGGAAGTGCATCTCGATTTTGATGACGCCATCGCCCTGACAGGCCTCGCACCGCCCGCCTTTCACGTTGAAGCTGAACCGCCCCGGCTGATAGCCGCGGGCCTTTGCCTCGGGCAGGCCGGCGAACCAGTCGCGGATCGGGGTGAACGCGCCGGTATAGGTGGCCGGGTTCGACCGCGGGGTGCGGCCGATGGGGCGCTGGTCGATGTCGATCACCTTGTCGAGGTGTTCAAACCCCTTGATCGTTTCGCAGGGGGCAGGCGTCTCATGCGCGCCGTTCAACCGGCTAGCGGCGGTCTTGAACAGCGTCTCGATGGTCAGCGTTGACTTGCCGCCGCCCGACACGCCGGTGACGCAGACGAACTTGCCCAAGGGGAAGTCGGCGGTCACGTTCTTCAGGTTGTTGCCGGTCGCGCCCACCACGGTCAGCGTCTTGCCGTTGCCCGAACGGCGAACCTTCGGCACCGCGATTTCCCGCGCGCCGGACAGGTATTGCCCGGTCAGGCTGGCCGGATCGGCGGCGATTTCGGCGGGCGTGCCACGCGCCACCACCATGCCGCCATGCACCCCCGCCCCGGGCCCCATGTCAAAGACGTAATCCGCCTCGCGGATCGCATCCTCGTCATGTTCCACCACCAGAACCGAGTTGCCCTGATCGCGCAGCCCCTTCAACGTCGCCAGCAGCCGGTCGTTGTCGCGCTGGTGCAGACCGATGGAGGGTTCGTCCAGCACATAAAGCACGCCGGTCAGACCCGAACCGATCTGGCTGGCCAACCTGATCCGCTGGCTTTCCCCGCCCGAGAGCGTGCCCGCATTGCGGGAAAGCGTCAGATAGTCGAGGCCGACATTCACAAGGAATCCAAGGCGTTCGCGGATTTCCTTCAGGATCGGCTTTGCAATCTCGTTCTTCTGGTTCGTCAGGGTGGCGGGGACGGTATCCACCCAGTCGAACGCCTCGCGGATCGACTTTTCCACCACCTGCCCGATGTGCGACATGGCGATCTTGACTGCCAGGGCCTCGGGCTTCAGGCGATAGCCATGGCAGGTGCCGCAGGGACGGGTGTTCTGCCACCGCTCCATATCCTCGCGGGACCAGGCGCTGTCGGTCTCGCGATAGCGACGCTCCATGTTGGGGATGATCCCCTCGAACACGCGCGAGACCTGATAGACCCGCCCCGCCTCGTCATAGCGGAACAGGATTTCCTCGCCCTGGCTGCCATAAAGCAGCACCTGACGCGCCTTTTCCGGCAGGTCGCGCCATTTCTTCTTGCGGTCGAACCCGTAATGGGCGGCCAAAGCCTCGATGGTCTGGGTGGTATAGGGCGATTTCGTCTTGGCCCAGGGCGCCAGCGCCCCCTGCGCCAGGGTCAGGTTCTGGTCCGGCACGATCAGACGTTCGTCAAAGAACATCTCCTGCCCCAGACCGTCGCAGACCGGGCAGGCCCCCAGCGGCGCGTTGAAGGAAAACAGCCGCGGCTCGATTTCCGGGATGGTAAAGCCGGACACCGGGCAGGCAAACTTTTCGCTGAAGGTGCGGCGCTCGCCCTCGCCCTCCGCCGGGGCGGTTTCCACAACGGCGATGCCGTCGGCAAGGTCCAGCGCGGTGCGGAAACTGTCGGCCAGCCGCGTCGCCAGATCGGGGCGCACCACGATCCGGTCCACCACCACGTCGATGTCGTGGCGGAATTTCTTGTCGAGTTCCGGCGGTTCCTCCAGCTCGTAGAACTGGCCGTCGACCTTGACCCGCTGGAACCCCTGCTTGCGCAGGTCCAGAAATTCCTTTTTGTATTCGCCCTTGCGGTCGCGCACGATGGGGGCCAGCAGATAGGCGCGCGTCCCCTCCTCCATCGCCAGCACGGCATCCACCATGTCCTGCACCTGCATCGCCTGGATCGGCAGGCCGGTGGCGGGGGAATAGGGCGTGCCGACGCGGGCGAACAGCAGCCGCAGGTAGTCGTAGATCTCGGTCACCGTGCCGACGGTCGACCGGGGGTTCTTGCTGGTCGTCTTCTGCTCGATGGAAATCGCGGGGGACAGGCCGCTGATGTGGTCCACATCCGGCTTGCCCGCCATGTCCAGGAACTGGCGCGCATAGGCCGACAGGCTTTCGACGTAACGCCGCTGCCCCTCGGCATAGATCGTGTCGAAGGCCAGAGAGGATTTGCCCGACCCCGACAGCCCGGTGATCACCACGAGCTGGTCGCGCGGAATGTCCATGTCCACGCCCTTGAGGTTGTGCTCGCGCGCGCCGCGCACCTCGATGAACTTCTGTTCGGCCATGACTGCCCCGACCCCAATCGGAAAACCCCGGCAAGAGATAGGGCAGGACGGCCGAGTCTCCAACCGGGAAAAGTGAACGGATGGTGAACTTTTGTCGATTGCCGCCACAGTGACGCGGATTGTGGCGCGGATTCAGGCGCTCGCCCGCGCCCGGCGCCGCGCCTGCCAGCCCACAACGGCCAGTCCGGCGGCGCACAGCGGCAGGGCAAAGGCGACAAAACCCGCAGGCCCCATCGCCCCAGTGATTGCCGCCAGCAGCGGCGTACCGGTGGTGGTGCCCAGATTGCCCAGTTGCGCCACGGCGCCCGAGGCGCGGGCGCGATCCTCGGGTCGGTGCGTCAGTTGCGGGATCGAGGCGAAACTGGCCCCCTGCACGATCCCCATCGCCGCCGCCATCAGAAAGGCAAAGCCCGCCGCCACGCTCGGCACACCCCATGTCGCCCACAGCCCCGCCATCGCCAGCACCCCGGCGGCAAAGCCCGCCTGCACCAGCCGCACCGCCGGCACCCGGCGCAGCGCCCAGACCCCCAGCGTCAGCGACACGGCGATGGACACCAGCGGCATCCCCGCCCCGACCGGCCCATGCAGACCGGGCGGAAACTGCGGCGGCAGCAGGGTCAGGATCGCGACGTAGATCAGCGTATAGAACACGAACCCCGTCGCCGGCCCGGCGATGAAGGGCGAGGCATAGATCGCCAGATGTTCGGCCGGCAGCCCCTTGCGCGGTCCCGGCGCTGTCACGCGCGGCAGGTCGCGAGGCATCAGCGCCCAGAGCACCACGGCACAGCCCGCCATCCAGCCCGCATGGGCCAGAAACAGCGCGGACAGGCCATGCGACAGGATCGGCGGCGCGATCAGCGCCAGCACCGCATAGGTCACGGCGAAAAAGCTGGACCACAGGGTCATCGCGGCGCTCTGCCAACGCAGCGTCGCCGCCCCGGCGATGACGGTCGGCCCGACGACGACGACGGCCAGATGCGACAGCCCCTCCACCACTCGGGTCGCCAGCATCGCGGTCCAGCCGGGCAGGCCCGCCTGCACCGCCGACACCGCAGCCCCCAGCAGCAAAGCCGCCAGCATCGCCCGCCGCGCGCCGACCCGCGCCACCAGCAGGCCGGCGCTGGTGCCCAGCACCAGCCCCACCAGTCCGACGACCGAGACCATCAGACCAAGGCCTGCTCCTTCATGCCCCGGCCAGAGGGCCGCCAGCATCTGATAGCTGACCGAGATCTTGCCGAATTGCGCCGCCGCGCCCAGACCGGCCAGCCAGACCGCCACGATCAGCGCCGCATTCCGCACGCCCCTGCTCCTTCATCTTGGCACAAATACCCCGCGAGGGGTGAAGGCCCGGCACGGGCCGAGGGGGGCCGCGCAGGCCCCCCTGACCGCCATCAGAAGTGGATCGCCCGGCCATAGGCGTCCAGAACCGCCTCGTGCATCATCTCGGACAGGGTGGGGTGCGGGAAGACGGTTTCCATCAGCTCCGCCTCGGTCGTCTCCAGCGTGCGGCCGATGACATAGCCCTGGATCAGTTCGGTGACTTCCGCCCCGACCATGTGGGCGCCCAGCAACTCGCCGGTCTTGGCGTCGAACACGGTTTTCACCATCCCCTCCGGCTCGCCCAGGGCAATCGCCTTGCCGTTGCCGATAAAGGGGAAATGGCCGACCTTGACGGTATAGCCCGCCTCTTTCGCGCGGGCCTCGGTCAGACCCACGCTCGCCACCTGCGGGCTGCAATAGGTGCATCCCGCGATGCTGTTCGGCTTGATCGGATGCGGATGCTGGCCGGCGATATGTTCGGCGACCAGAACCCCCTCATGGCTGGCCTTGTGCGCCAGCCAGGGCGCGCCCGCGATGTCGCCGATGGCATAAAGCCCCTCGACACCCGTGCGGCAATATTCGTCGACGACCACATGGGTGCGGTCGATCTTGACGCCCAGGGCTTCCAGCCCCAGCCCCTCGACATTGCCGATGATGCCGACGGCGGAAATCACCGTGTCAAACTCCTGCGTGTCGGTCTTGCCATCTTTTTCCAGATGGGCGGTGACGCCGACGCCGGGCTTGCGGTCCAGTTTCTTCACCGTCGTCTTTTCAAGGATCTTCATCCCCTGCTTGACGAACTGCTTCTTGGCGAATGCGCTGATCTCGGCATCTTCCACCGGCAGCACGCGGTCCATGACCTCGCAGACGGTGGTATCGGCGCCGAGGGTATTGAAGAAGCTGGCAAACTCGATCCCGATCGCGCCCGACCCGATGACCAGCAGCCGTTTCGGCATCCGCTTCGGTTGCAGCGCGTGGCGATAGGTCCAGACCAGATCGCCATCCGCCTCCAGCCCCGGCAGTTCGCGCGCCCGCGCGCCGGTGGCCAGAACGATGGATTTCGCCGTCAGTTCCTCGGTGCCCTTGTCTGTTTTCACCGAAACGGTGCCCTTTTTCGGCAGGGTCGCGGCGCCCATGAACACGGTGATCTTGTTCTTTTTCATCAGATGGCCGATGCCGCCCGACAGCTGTTTCGCCACGCCCCGGCTGCGTGCAACCACGGCATCCAGATCGTAACCGATGGCGTCGGCCTTCAGCCCGAACTCCTTGGCCCGGTGCATCAGGTGGAACACCTCGGCCGACCGCAGCAGCGCCTTGGTCGGGATGCAACCCCAGTTCAGGCAGATGCCGCCCAGATTCTCGCGCTCGACAATGGCGACCTTCATCCCCAGTTGCGCGCCGCGGATGGCCGCGACATAGCCCCCCGGACCCGCGCCGATCACGATCATGTCAAAGCTGGCAGCCATTCATTCCCTCCCTCGGAAAAAGTAGTTTGCCATTAAACTATCGCCGCAAATGCAGCAACAAAGCCTTTGCCGTGGGGTCATGCGCCCGGTGCATGGCTGTCGGACACCGCGCGCAGCGCAGCGCCATAGCCACCTTCGTCCAGAAACGCCTGCTCTTGCGCCGTGGTGTCGCGGTCCAGCGCGGCATTGCGATAGGGAAAGCGGCCAAAGCGGCGGATCACCCAATCATGCGCCCGCGCGTGCAGCAGGGCGTCGGGGTTTTCCGGCATCCGTTCGGCGAAAAGCCGCAAGGACAGCGCCTGATCGCCGGGGTCTTCCGAATGCTCGAACGGCAGGTAAAAGAACTGCCGCTCCGGCTCGGGCGCCTGCATGTCCCAGCCTTGATCCAGCGCGCGGCGGGCCGCCGCCCGCGCCCGCGGGTCCGCGGCAAAGGCCAGCGCCGTGCCGCGATGGATGTTGCGCGGCAACTGGTCGGTCAGCACCAGATAGGCCAGCGTTCCCGCCGCCCCTTCCGCCCAATGGTCCAGCGCGCCGTCGCGCGCCGCAGCCACCAGATCGCCAAAGCGGTCGCGGCATTCGCCGTCCAGCGCCTCGCCCCCGGCATACCAGCCGTCAGGCCCGACCTCGCCCAGCCAGAAATCCAGAACCTCCACCGGATCGGACATCGGCGCCCCCCTTCCCGTTCAGCGGAGGGCCAGCCTGACAGGCTTTCCGCCGGGGGGCAAGGCGGGGATCAGCGCGCCTCCGCCTCTTCGATGGCGGCCCCCATGGCCGAGGGCGGCGCCGTCGGCGCCATCGGCGCGACCGGCGCGATGGGAACCGGCGTCATGCGGCGGGTCATCCGCCAGCCCGCATAGCCCGCCTGCGCCAGATACAGCAGCCCGATGAACAGAAAGAACCCCCGCGCGCCCACGACTCCCATCAGCCAGCCGGTGACCAGCGGCCCGAAGATCGCGCCGAACCCGTTCAGAAAGATCATTCCAGCGCTGGCCGCGGCCATCTGCTCTTTCGACAGGAAGTCGTTTGTATAGGCGATCAGCAGTGAATACATCGGATAGGTGATGCCCCCCAGGATCGCCGCCACCCCCAGCAGCACCGGAAACGGCAGCGGCACCGCCGCGGCAACCGCCATGGTGACGGCCGCGATCACCGCCATCCACAGCATGATCTTGCGCCGATCCACCCGGTCTGACAGCCAGCCGACCGGATATTGCAGGATCAGCCCGCCGATATACAGCGCCGAGGTGAACAGCGCGATCTGCTGCACGGACAGCAGGCTGAGCGTGCCCCAGACCGAGGCCATGCCGAACATCGCCGAGAACACGCCCCCCGAAATCAGGATGCCGACGCAGCCGAGCGGCGAGATGCGGAACAACTCGCGGAAGCCCAGCGATTTCTGCGTCTCGAAGGTCGGGGTCTGGGTCGCGGCCAGCAGCAACGGGATGAAGGAAAGCGACACCAGCACCGAGGGGATGACGAACATGGTGAAATCCAGCGGGTCGCCCCAGGCGATCAGCCCCTGCGCGGCGATGATCCCCAGCATCTGCACGATCATATAGGCCGACAGGGCCTGGCCGCGCGTCTCGTTGGTGGTGGCGTTGTTCAGCCAGCTTTCGGCGGTGATATAGACCCCGGCAAAGGCCAGCCCGATCAGCACCCGCATCAGCGCCCAGATCTGCCAGTCCAGCAGCACCGGATAAAGCACCAGCACCGCCGAGATGATCGAGGCGAGTGCCGCGAACACCCGCACATGCCCGACCTTCTGGATCAGCATCGGCGCAATGCGCGAACCGACCAGAAACCCCAGGAAATAGGCCGAGGTCACGACCGACAGCTCAAAGGTCGAAAACCGCTCCAGCGTGCCGCGGATGCCCAGCAACGTGCCCTGCACCCCGTTGCCCACCATCAGCAGCATGATCCCCAGAAGCAGCGGCCACGCGCTTGCGATCACCTTCAGCATCTGTCCGCCGCTCCGTCCGGTTGCGCGCACCAGTCTAGCTGCGCCGGGCCAATGCCAGAACACATTTCCGACGCCGCAGGCAATGCCCGCGTCGCGCCCCGGCAAAACGGCATGACTCCACCCCCTCATCTCTCCCAGGAATACGCCCCGATCCGAGGGGCCGTTCCAACCGATGTGCGAACTTCACGCCCGAACCGCGGCGGCTTTCCCTTTCCTGCCATCGGCTCTTCCGCCTGTTCCCCAGCCTCAGCTTGCACGAATCAGGGTTAAGAACCCCTTACCCCGCCCAAGAAAATGCCGCTTTCCCTTTGACAAATACTCCGCGGGGGTGCGGGGGCGCGAAGCCCCCGTGCGACGCCGGCCCCGCGCGCCCGGTCAGCCGCCTTTGCCCGGAATCAGCAGCGACGCATCGCCATAGGAAAAGAACCGATACCCCTGCCGCACCGCATGGGCATAGACGGCGCGCATCCGGTCCACCCCCATCAGCGCCGACACCAGCATCAGCAGCGTCGATTTCGGCAGGTGGAAATTCGTCATCAGCGCATCGGTGACGCGGAACCGATAACCGGGATAGATGAAGATGTCGGTCGGCCCGCGCCAGGGCTGCATCACGCCATCCGGGCTGGCCGCACTTTCGATCAGGCGCAGCGCGGTCGTGCCCACGGGAATGATCCGCCCGCCCGCCGCACGGGTGGCGTTGATCTCGGCTGCCGCCGCCGTCGTCACCTCGCCCCATTCGGCGTGCATCCGGTGGGTCGCCACATCCTCGACCTTGACCGGCAGGAAGGTGCCCGCGCCGACGTGCAGCGTCACCTCGGTCCGTTCGACGCCCTTGGCCGCCAGCGCGGCCAGCAGCCCGTCGTCGAAATGCAGCGAGGCGGTCGGCGCCGCCACCGCCCCCGAATGGCGGGCAAAGACCGGCTGGTAATCGGTGTTGTCGGCCTCGTCCGCCGGGCGGCGCGCGGCGATATAGGGGGGCAGCGGCATCTGCCCGGCCTCGGCCAGGGCGGCATCGAAATCACCGCCTGTCAGGTTGAACTCCAGCCGCAGGTCGGTTTCGCCTTTTTCGGCCACCACCGCCGACAGGCGGGGGGAAAACACGATCTCCTCGCCCTCGCGCAGCTTGCGCAGCGGCTTGGCCAGCGCCAGCCACCCCTCGGCGCGCGGTTCCAGCAGCGTCACCTCGACGCGCGCCACCGCCTCTCCCCGCCTGCGGTGGCCGGTCAGCCGTGCCGGGATCACCCTGGTGTTGTTCACCACCAGCCGGTCGCCCGGGCGGAACTGGTCGACCAGATCGGCCACGGTCAGGTCGCGGATCGCATCGCCCTCGGCCACCAGCAGGCGCGCGGAGGACCGCGGCCGCGCGGGCCGCGTGGCGATCAGATGCTCGGGCAGGTCGAAATCGAAATCGGACAGTTTCATTCGCCTGCCTTAACCCCCGGCGGCGGCTGACGGAAGATCTCGCGGAACATGCCGGGCGTCAGGATCGACAGCGGGTTCACCGAAATCTCCGGCCGTCCCGCCGTGCCGCGCAGCCGGTAGTTGAAGCCGAACAGCCCCTCGCCCCGCTTGCTGAAGATCTGGCCGATGCCGTTCAGCAGATAGATGGGCGAGATCACGCCCTGCATGTCCAGCGCCTTGGTCGCCATCGTATAGCTGCCCGCCAGCGACACGCCCAACGATGCCCCGACCGCCGCGCCGCGCGTGACGACCACCCGTTCCGGCGTCAGCACGAAGGACGCATCCGCCTGGTTGAAAACGATCCCCTCGCCGTTCAACTGTTCCAGCAGGCCGACGACGCTGATCGCGTTCAGCAGTTCCGCCAGAACCGAGGCATTCCTGACCCGCACCTTGCGGATGGTGGCCGCGCCGTCATAGGACTGCGGCGCATCGCGCGGCACCAGTTGCAGGTCCAGCGAACCGCCCGCCGCGCTGGAGAATATGCCCGCCGCCGCCAGCGTTGCCCCCGCATCGTCGGATTGCACCCTGACCCCCGTGCCGCCGTTCATCGGCACCACGGTTCCGGCGACGGCCGCGCCCGCGGCGCTGTTGACGCGGGCGGTGAAATTGCCGTTCAGGCCGCCGCGGGTGGAAAAGCGGCCGCGAAACCCGGTCAGCGCGATCCCCTCGCTGACGATCAGGCGGTCCAGCGCGGCGGTGATCGAGGTGCCGCCCCCCGCCGGTTTGCCGCCCCGGCCGCCGCTGTCCAGCCTGCGCAGGTCGACCTGTCCGCCGGTCACGGCGATGTCGGGCGCGCGGCCCTTGCCGTTGCCGTGCAGTTCCACCGGCGCATCCAGCCAGCCGCCGATCCGCACCCGGCCGAATTGCGCGGTATCCAGCCCGTTCGCCCCCAGCCGGATCGACCCCTCGGCCTTCAGCCCGGCCGCATCCATTGCAATGCGGTCCACCTGCGGCGGCTTCGACAGGGTGGCGGCGATCTCCAGCCGCCCCCGCGTGTCGCGCCCCTTGGACCAGCCGATGTCGGGCAGCGACAGGGCAAGGCCGCCCAGGTCGGACACCAGCGTCATCCGCCCCGGCTCGCCCTTGGCAAAGTCGATGCCGACCTGCCCCTTGCCCGCGCCTGCCACCATGCCGTCGGGCAGGCCCAGATCGAACTCTTCCACCGTCGCGGGCGACAGTTCGACCGTGCCCTCCAGATGCGAGCGGCCCTTGGCCTCGGGACCGAAGGGCAGGCTGAAGGCCATGTCAAAGCCGACCGCGCCGATCTGCCCCGGCCCGGTGATGCGCAGCCCGGTGCGATCCGCCGCCACCTCCAGCCGGTCCGCGGTGATGATCTTGCCGGGCACCAGCTTGTCCGACCGCAGGCCGGTGGCAAAGCCCGCCACGGTGAAATCCACCTCGGGCGGCGTCACCTTGGGCTTGAGGGGCACGACCAGCCGGGTATCCATCTGCGCCCGCCCCTCGGCCAGATCGACGGGACGGTCGGCCTTGGTCAGAAAGCCGAAGGGCGGCTGGTCCAGCAGCGACAGCGCCGCGGTGACGGTGCTGTCGGTCAGCAGATGGATCTGTGCCTCGGCCGGTTTGCGCGTGATGTCGGGCACCTGAAAGACCGACCCCGACACGCCGATCGGCCCGCCCGCGGGCGGCGCGACCTCGCCACGCGAGACGACCATCGTATAGGTCTTGCCCGCGATGGTGGCATAGCCATGCGCCCGGCGGATCGGCGGCAGGGTCTTGATGAACCGCACCTCGCCTTCCGAGAAATCGTAGGACAGGGCCAGCCGCGGCTCGGCCCCGGGGGCCAGGCGCAGGCTGCTTTGCAGGTTCGACAATTCGCCGTCCAGCACGTTCTGGTCCAGCCATTCGCGGGTCTTGGCCACCAGCCGCACGGGCCAAAGCTGCAACAGCCGGTTGCGCCCGATATGGTTGGCGGCGAAATCCATGGCGACGGTCCAGCCCCCCGGCCCCGCGCCGACCTTGCCGGTGGCCGACAGGTGCGTGTCGCCCTCGCCCGTCAGCGACAGCTGGCCCACGTCGACCGCAAAGGGATCGGTCCGCAGCCGCAGGTCCACCGCGCCCTGATCGAAGATGACCGGGGTTTCAAAGACCCCCGCGGGGTCGACCATCACCTTGGAAAAGGCGATCTGGGTGACAAAGGCCGCGGGCAGGCGGCCACCAAGCGCCCCGGTCATCGGCTGGCCCGCGCCATCCACCAGATCGGCATGACCGGCGGCGTGAAGCCGCAGCGACGGGCTTTCCACCGCGATCTCGGTCAGGTTCACCCGGCCCCGGTCCTGATCATAGCCCAGCGTGACCGCCGCGCGGGAAAAGGCGATCGGCGGCGTGTCCGGCAGCGGCTTCAGCGCCCCGGCCCCGATCTCGAACCGGCCCAGCAGGTCGGAGACACCATTGCCTTCCAGCGTGGCGCTGATCTCGCCCGACAGCGGCGCATCCAGCGCGGCCAGCCAGCCCAGAGGGGCGGCCTGCGCCGCAAGATCGGCCGCCGCAATCTGTTCGACCGAGGCCGTCACCCGTGCCAGCGGCTTGCCCTTGGCGCTGACCGCGACCAGCCTTGCCCGCGCCGGGCTGGTGCCGCCGACCAGCGACATCGACAGTTCGGCCGCCACCTCGTCGGCGCGGTTGTCCAGCGTCAGCCGCCCGTCGCCGATTTCCCAGCTGCGGCCGGTGCGGTCGTCCTCCATCCGCAGGGTCAGGGCATCGGCCTCGACCCGTTCCAGCCTTGAAAGGCCGGGCTGGGCAAAGGCGTTGTCGATAGCATCCAGCAACGCGGCAAAGCTGTCGAGCTGCGCCCCCTGCCCCGCCCCCAGCGAGATGTCGAACCGCCCCTGCGCATCGCGGCGGACGGCGATGCGCGCGCCGGTCAGCCGCAGGTCGCGGGGCAAAAGCCGGCCTTGCAGCGCCGATGCGCCGTCAAAGGCCAGCCGCAGGTCGGGCAGGACCAGCAGCGCCTCGCCCCCGCCCTGCATCAGCCGCAGGTCGGTGATGCGCAGCCGCGGTTCCCAATCCTGATCGACCATCACCTCGATCCCGCCCAGCGACACCGCGCCGCCGGGCAGCGCGGGGCCAAGGGCGGCATTCGCCCGCGCCTCGGCCTCGGCCACGGCCCAGACCGGCAGGCGGATCGGCCGCCCGGTCAGCGCCAGCGCCGCAAAGACCAGCACGCCCGCCAGCACCGCCAGAACCGCCAGCGACCACAGGCTGACCCGCACCACACGCCGGCGGCGACGCGGGGCCGTGGCCGCGTCCGGGCCGCCCCGCGCCCCACCGTCCTGCGGGGAAAGCAGCGCCGGGTCCGAAGGCACAGCTGCATCGGGGGCTGCAAAAGCCCCCGCCGCCCCTTCCGCTTTCTGCGCCTGATCCATCGCCCGCCCGTTCCGCCGGTCTGTCCGGCCCTTGCCTTTATCCTGCCCGCGCGACAGACAGAAGGCAAAGGGGCGTGACGGCCCCGCCCCCCAAGCGAGGAGCCGCCGATGCTGTCCACAGGCGAAATTGCCCCCGATTTCACCCTGCCCGACGATGCGGGCACCCCAGTGACGCTCTCCGCCTTGCGGCCCGGCAAGGTGGTGATCTTCTTCTACCCCAAGGCCTCCACCCCTGCCTGCACGACCGAGGGGCTGGATTTTTCCGCCCGCGCCGGCGATTTCGCCAAGGCCGGAACCGCTGTGCTGGGCATCTCCAGGGACAGCATCCGCCGCCAGTGCAACTTTCGGGCCAGGAACGCCCTCACCATCCCGCTTTTGTCCGACGAAAACGGCACGGTCTGCCAGGATTGGGGCGTCTGGCAGGAAAAGCAGCTTTACGGAAAGCGATACATGGGGATCGTGCGGTCGACCTTTCTGATCGACGGCGCGGGCCGCGTGGCGCAGGTCTGGTCCGACCTGCGGGTCAAGGGCCATGCCGACGAGGTTCTGGCCGCGGCGCGGGCCCTGGCATGACGACGCTGGCGGAGATGGCGGTTCAGGTGCTGACGACCGCAGACGGGCGCGAAAAGACGGCGCTTGGCCGCAAACATGCGGCGGCCTGGTTCGTCGCCCGTGCCGCGGGCGATGCGATTCCCGTGGGGCAGGCGCAGCCGCCGCTGCGCCCCGCCCGCCCGGCGCGCCCCGAGCTTTTGCCGCCGCGCGACGTGCCGCGCCGCCGTCCCGGCTCGGCACAGGGGCGGATCGCGCTGCTGCATTCGCTGGCCCATATCGAACTGAACGCAGTCGATCTGCACTGGGACATCATCGCCCGGTTCACCGACGTGCCCTTTCCGCCCGGCTTTTACGACGACTGGGTCAAGGCCGCGGACGAAGAGGCCAATCATTTCAACCTGATCGCCGACTGTCTCGAGGCGATGGGATCGCATTACGGCGCCCTGCCCGCCCATGCCGGGATGTGGCGCGCGGCCGAGGATACGGCGGGCGACATCCTGGGCCGGCTGGCCGTCGTGCCCATGGTGCTGGAGGCGCGGGGCCTGGACGTGACGCCGGGCATGATCGAGATCTTCCGCAAGGCGGGCGAGCCACAGGCCCTTGCCGCGCTGGAGGTGATCTATGCCGAGGAGGTCGGTCATGTCGCCTATGGGTCCAAATGGTTCAACTGGCTGTGCGGCCGCGACGGGCTGGACCCGAAGGATGTGTTCCACGATCTGGTGCGCAAATATTTTCACGGCGCGCTGAAGCCGCCCTTCAACGAGGAAAAGCGCGCCGAAGCCGGTTTGCCGCCCGATTTCTACTGGCCGCTGGCGGACGGATACGACGATTGAATTGCGCGGGCTTTCAGCCCGCACACCGTTTGTCTCGCCTGCGCGCGGACGCGCTCCGGCTCGGGTTGCCTCCGGCGGGAGTATTTCGGAAAGGGAAAGACGGGCGCGGGCGGGTCAGGCGCTGGCCGGTGATGCCGACATGGCCCATCACCGGGGAAAGCCGGGCGCGGGTGGGGTCAGGCGGGATCGACCGGCCTCGGGCGACCCTGGCCGTCGACGGCGACCATGGTGAAACGCGCCTCGGTCACCCTTTCGCGCTGCTGCGAAAGTTGGCGGCGCACCCAGGCCTCGATGCGGATGGTCATCGAGGTGCGGCCCAGCCGGTCGATGGCGGTATAGACGCACAGCGTGTCGCCGACCCGGACCGGCTGGCGAAAGACGATGCCGTCGGCGGCGACCGTCACCACCCGGCCCCCGGCCCGTTCGGCGGCGCGGATGGCGGCGGCAAGGTCCATCTGCGACATGACCCAGCCGCCGAAGATGTCGCCCGCGGCATTGGTATCGGCGGGCATGGCCAGCGTGCGCAGCGTCAGCTCCATCCCCTGCGGGGCGTCGTCGGTCATCGGCCCTCTCCCGCCGCGACGGCGCGCAGGCGCGCGACCATCGCCCGCAGCCCGTTCGACCGCTGCGAGGACAGGTGTTCGTCCAGCCCCAGCCGCGCGAGTTCGCCGGGCGCATCGACGCGCGCCGCCTCGGCCGGCGTCAGGCCGGAATAAAGCGCGTGCAGGATGGCGATCAGCCCGCGCACGATCATCGCATCGCTGTCGCCCTGAAAGTCGAACCGCCCCGCGTCGATCACCGGCCGCAGCCAGACCTGGCTGGCGCAGCCCTCGACCTTGTAGGCCGCGACCTTGAAACTGTCGTCCAGCGGCGGCATCGCCCGGCCCAGTTCGATGACATGGCGATAGCGGTCTTCCCAGTCGTCCAGGAACTCGAATGTGTCGGCGATATCCTCGAAAGCGGGGGTGGCCATGGCGTCCTCGTGATGCTTTCCCGGCAGGTAATCCCGCGCGGGGTCAAGGTCCACACCTTTTCAAACGCATCCGCATCGGCTAGCCAAGGGAAGGAACGACAAGGAACCCCCGGATGCGCAGCCCGCTGATCGCCTGTCTCGCCCTGACGCTCGCCCTTGGCGGCTGCGGATCGCGGCTGAACCCGTTCAACTGGTTCCACCGGGCCGAGCGGGTGGAAAGGGTGCAGGACACCCCCGAAACCGCTGCCGACAAGCGCCAGCTGATCCAGCAGGTCACGCATGTCACCTTCGACCCTTATCCCGGCGGCGTGATCGTGCGCGCCACCGGCCTGCCCCCGACCCAGGGCTGGTGGGAGGCCGAGCTGGTGCCGCGCAAGGTGGATGAGGAGGGCGTGCTGGTCTACGACTTCCGCGTCTTTGCGCCGATGACGCAGCAATCCGTCAATACCCCGCGCTCGCGCGAGATCACGGCCGCGGCCTCGCTGTCGGACTACAAGCTGGCGGGAATCAAGCGGGTCGTGGTCCAGGGCGAGGCGAACGCCCTCGGCTCCAGCCGCTGATCGGCGGCGACGGCACGGGCGCGCGGGGCCTTCCCCCGGGCGCCGCCCTGCCGAACCCCGTGCCCCCTTTTATCCTGGCCCAGATACCCTAGGCAGGGCGGCCATCGGTCCCGACCTATGGACGCCGGTGGGGTGCAAGACCCCTCCGGCGGCCGGCGAGGGGGCGCGTCGCGCCGGACGCTACAGCCGGACGACCCGCACTTCGCTGCCCTTGGCCGCCAGCGCGATCTCGCCCCGGCAGAGGCGCAGCGCATCCTCGCCGAACGCCTCTTTCCGCCAGCCCTTCAGCGCCTCGACATCGCGTTCCCCCGCCGCGATCGCGTCCAGATCCTGGGACGAGGCGATCAGCCGCGAGGCGACGCCCAGGCTTTCGGACTTGGCCTTCAGCAGTACGCGCAGCAGGTCGGCCAGCGCCGGGTTGACCTGCAACTGCTCGCGCGACACGTCAGGCTTGGGCATGTCCTCGGGGCGCATCTCCTGCCCGGCCTTGATGGCGGCCAGTATCCCCTCGGCGATGTCGGCCCGCCGCCCCTCGCGCTGCAACAGCCGCGACCGGCCCAGTTCCTCCATCGTGGCGGGCCGGGTCGAGGCCAGTTCCAGCAGCGCATCGTCCTTCATCACCCGCGCGCGCGGCACGTTGTTCGTCTGCGCATAGGATTCGCGGAACCGCGCCAGTTCCTTGACCACGGCCAGAAACCGGCCCGAGGTGGTGCGCGTCTTGACCCGCATCCAGGCATCTTCGGGCGTCACGGTATAGGTCGCGGGGTCGGTCAGGATCGACAGTTCCTCCTCGACCCAGCCCTGTCGGCCGTTCTTGGCGATCTGGCCCGCCAGCCATTCGTAGATCACCCGAAGATGCGTCACATCGGCCAGCGCATATTCCTTTTGCGCATCGCTGAGGGGACGGCGCGACCAGTCGGTGAACCGGCTGGTCTTGTCCAGGTTTTCCCGCGCGATCTTTTTCACCAGCGTTTCATAGCCGACCTGTTCGCCGAACCCGCAGACCATGGCCGCGACCTGCGTGTCGAACAGCGGCTCGGGAAAGCTGTTGCCTTCGACGAAGAAGATTTCCAGATCCTGCCGCGCGGCGTGGAACACCTTGACCGTCGCCTTGTGGCGGAACAGGTCATAGAGCGGCTCCAGGCTCATCCCCTCGCCCGCGATGGGGTCGACCAGCACCGCCTCGCCGGTCTTGGCCGGGGGCAGCGCCATCTGTATCAGACACAGTTTCGACCAATAGGTCCGTTCGCGCAGGAACTCGGTGTCGATGGTGACATAGGGGGCGGCTTTGGCGGCCTCGCAAAATGCGGCGAGGTCTTCGGTCGTGGTAATGGTGCGCATCTGTCCTCGGTCGGTCGCGGGGTCATCCCGCGCGTAAAGGGCCCGGCACCGCGCCGCGCCATCGTCAAGCCATAAGGCCGCGAAACCGAAATGAAAAGAAGTTCGTTCAAGTTTTCGTGGGCGTCCGCATTGACTTTCGCCGACAGCGATACATCTTTGGGTTGAGTTGGGTGTGTCACGGAAAACGGTGGGGGCAGATGGCCGGCGTGGCCATGCCTGCGCCATGGGTGGGCGTATCCCTGCGCCCCCCTGGAATACCATCGGGGCCGCCATGGCTGACTACAGCTTCAATCTGATTCCCGCGGGGGACGTTTCGTTTACCGGCGGCACGCCGGACATTTCCGATGGTGGCGGCTGGGGCTGGCAATGGGTTCCCTTTACCTTCACCTATACCACCGAAAACCTGACCACGATCAGCGTGACCGACGACGACGCGCTGTTCCAGGACGACCCGATGAACCCGGAATGGTCGGGCGGCACCTGGCCGGCGCATTCGCAGGTCTTTTCCAATTCCATGGTCATCGGCGGGTCGTCCTATTCCGCCGGAACCCAGATCGAAAACGAATACGAGCTGAACGTGCAGGACGAGGATGGCAACATCTATCGCCTTGTCGCGGTCAGTGCCTATCCCGATACCTTTGCGGCGCATACCATCGTGGGCTTCACCTTCGAGGGCGCGTGGCCGCCCGAAGGCGCGGTCCTGACCTCGATCCCCGGCACGGCGCAGGACGGGGAGACGATGGTGCCCTGTTTCGTGCGCGGCACCTTGATCGACACACCGGGCGGAATGCGCCCCGTCCAGACGCTGGCCATCGGTGATGCGGTCCGCACGGTCGCGAACGGGGATCAGCCGATCCGCTGGATCGGTGGTGCGCGCGTCGCGGGGCGGGGGGCGCTGGCGCCGATCCGGTTCGCGCCGGGCGCCATCGGCAACACCCGCGCGCTGTGGCTTTCGCCGCATCACCGGGTGCTGGTCCGCTCTCCCATGCTGGAATACCTGTTCGCCCTGCCCGCGGCCTTTGTCGAGGCGCGGCATCTGGTCAACGGCACCAGCATCCGCCTCGCCCCCGTCGCGCGCGTGGAATACTGGCACATCCTGCTGGACCGGCACGAAACCGTGCTGGCCGAAGGCGCGCCGGTCGAAAGCCTTTATCTCGGCCCTGTGGCCGAAGACGCGCTTGGCGCCGGGGCGATGGCGGAACTGCGGGCGATCTTTCCCGACCTGCCCGAACGGCTGGCGCGGGACTGCACGGCGCTGCCCTGCCTCAAGGGCTGGCAGGCGCGGATGCTGGCCTGATCAGAGCAGGAGGGGCGTTCTGTCGCCGTCCAGAAACCGCCGCAGCACGGCCGGATACAACCGGTGTTCCTGCACCAGAACCCGCGCGGCCAGCGTGTCTGCCGTGTCGCCCGGCAGGACCGGCACCCGCGCCTGACCCAGCAGCGGGCCGTCATCCAGAACCGGCGTCACCTCATGCACGGTGCAACCCGCCTGCGTATCGCCCGCGTCCAGCGCGCGTTGATGGGTGTGCAGGCCGGGGTATTTCGGCAGAAGCGACGGATGGATGTTCAGCATCCGCCCGGCAAAGCGTTCCACGAACGCAGGCGTCAGCACCCGCATGAAGCCCGCCAGACAGACCACATCCGGTTCCGCCGCAAGGATCGGGTCCAGCAGCGCCGTCTCGAAGGCCGTGCGGTCGCGGCCAAAGGGCTTGTGATCCACCGCCGCGACCGGAACGCCCATGTCGCGCGCCTTGGCCAGCCCGCCCGCATTCGGGTCGTTCGAGGCCACCAGCACCGCCCGCCCCGGATGATCGCCGGTCAGCGATCTGACCAGCGCCACCATGTTCGAGCCACCCCCGGAAATCAGGATGGCGACGCGCTTCACAGCAGCTTGCCCGTGTAGATCACGCCTGCGCCTTCAACCACACGGCCAAGGCGGCAAACGCTTTCCCCCGCCTCGCGCAGGGCCGCCTCGGTCGCCTCCGCCGCCTCGGGCGCGACGACCAAAATCATCCCGATCCCGCAGTTGAAGGTCTTCAGCAGCTCCGGTTCCGACATTCCCGCCGTCTCCGCCAGCCAGCGGAACACCGGCGGCAGTTGCCATGCGGACAGGTCGATCTCGCAGGCCAGCCCATCAGGCAGAACCCGCGGCGGGTTCTCGGTCAACCCGCCGCCGGTGATATGGGCCAGACCATGCACGCCGCCGGCCCGCACCGCCGCCAGCGCCTGTTTCACATAGAGCCGCGTCGGCGCCAGCAGCGCCTGCCCCAGCGTGCCCTCGCCCCAAGGACAATCGACATCCCAGCCAAGGCCCGAAAGCTCCACCACCTTGCGGACAAAGGAATAGCCGTTGGAATGCACGCCGTTCGACCCAAGCCCGATCAGCACGTCGCCCGCCGCCACGCCCTTGGGCAGATCGGCCCCCCGCTCCATCGCGCCGACAGCAAAGCCCGCCAGATCGAAGTCGCCCTTGTGATACATGCCCGGCATTTCCGCCGTCTCGCCCCCGATCAGGGCGCAGCCGGATTGCACGCAGCCCTCGGCGATGCCCTCGATGATGCGGGCGGCCTGATCGACCTCCAGCTTGCCGGTGGCGAAATAGTCGAGGAAGAACAGCGGCTCGGCCCCCTGACACACAAGGTCGTTCACGCACATCGCCACAAGGTCGATGCCGATCGTGTCGACATTGCCGGTGTCGATGGCGATGCGCAGCTTGGTGCCGACGCCATCGGTCGCGGCGACCAGAACCGGGTCGGCATAGCCCGCCCCTTTCAGGTCGAACAGCGCGCCGAACCCGCCAAGGCCCGATACGGTGCCGCTGCGGTTGGTGCGTTTCGCGGCGGGCTTGATCCGTTCGACCAGTTCGTTGCCTGCGTCGATGTCCACGCCCGCATCGGCATAGGTCAGCCCGTTCTTCCCGCCCGTCATCTTCGCCACTCCGCCAGCCTGGGTCCGTCACGCCCGCCCATACACGACCCGCCCGCGCGCTACAACGCCCGCTTGACCCCGGCGCGGCGTCTGCTAGGCAAGGATGGGGGGCGTGTAGCTCAATGGTTAGAGCCGGGCGCTCATAACGCCTTGGTTGGGGGTTCGAGTCCCTCCGCGCCTACCACCTTCATCGCGATCAGGGCCCGGTTTGCACGGGAACCGCCGGCTCTTCCACCACCGGCGCCAGTCGGCGCGCCAGCCCCCGTTGAACGCGGCGGCCCAAAGCCTGACCGGGCAGCTCGATCAGCCGATAGCCCGCATAGGCCAACCCATAGCTCACCGCCGCAGTCAGCAGGAATGCGACGGCAAAGCGCGTGCCGGGCGAAATCCCATCTGCATGGGCGCGGATCAACCCCGCCGCAACCGGGTGCAATACCAGCAGGTGGATGAGGTAGACGCCAAAAGACAACTCTCCCATCCAGTGAAAGAACCGGTTGCCCAGACCCGCCGCGGCGCGGTCCACACCGACCAGATGCCGCCAGTGGACCAATGCGAAGAATACCGTCAACATGGCCGCCCGCACCGCACCATGAGCCAGCCCCTGCGCGCCGCCGATGGGCAGCACCGCCAGCACCAGCGCCAAGGGAAAGGCGGCGCCCCTTGCGCCCGCCCCGCTCCATGCCATCAGCATTCCGGCCAGGAACAGGTGCAGCTTCAGCGGCAGGAATGTCGGCATCGGGAAGCGGACCCCGGCAAGCTGCAGCGCAACGGCCAGCCCTGCCCCGATCAGCGCCAGCAGTGCCACGCCACCTGTCCAGCCCAGATGCCGGACCGTCATCACCAGAAAGGGAAATGCCAGATAAAACTGCATTTCCAACCCCAGGCTCCAGTCCGGCAGGGGGGTGCGATAGGCATAATCCGGCAAAAATCCGAACAGATAGGTCAGGTGCAGCGCAAGGTTGGCGGCACTGTCGTCCAGATAGCGTTGCGCCTGCTGCGGAGCGCGCCCGAGGAAGGCGTCGATCACACTACGCTCGTCATAGATCGCCCCGCCCGCCAGCAGCGCCACGATCAGCAGCACATAGTAAAGCGGCGAAATGCGGAAATACCGCCGGACCCAGAACCCCACCCATGTCGCGGGCCGTCTCCAATCCTCGCGCGCGGAACGGATCTGATACTGCCAGGTCATCAGGAAACCGGACAGCAGGATGAACAGATCGACCCCCAGATCGGGGTTCCCCAGCAGCGGCAGGGAATAGCCGGTCAACAACATGCAATGGCCGACCAGAACCCAAAGCGCCGCAATTCCGCGCAGGCCATCCAGGCATTCGATACGTTTCATCAAACCATCCATCAGAAAAATCGGTGCAGTCTTGAACCCGCGCGGGATGCCTGGACGCAAAAAGGCGGCAAGGCGGACCCCGGGCACATCCTGCCGCGCCAATTTCCGGCAGGACTCCCCGTGTCAAAAATCGACGCATACCGGTGCGATTCTCACGAGCGATTTTCGCGGCGGATTGCCCTCGTTTCCGGAAACGCTAGATTATCAACACCCCGTAGCCTTATTTTTAGCCATCGGGGCAGGCCCGAGGCGCGGTGTGAGTGACGCAGCCCTCGGGCCGACCTGCGGGCTTTGCGGGGAATATCCGCGCGGGAAAGCGGGTGCGGACCGCTTGATCTTCATGCGAAGGCGGGCCTAAATCCGGCCAGACGCCTTTTCCGCCGCGCCAGATGCGCGGGGAACGGCGCGACAATCACACCGGGCTGGCTCCCTGCGACCACCGCCCCGCAAAGCGAGAGCGCCATGCATCCCACCCGCTCGGGCGACGTATCTTTCTGGTATGCGGATCTGGGTGGCCTGCCTGCCCCCCGTGCGGCGCTTACGGGCGATACCACCGCCGATGTCTGCATCATCGGCGCGGGGTATACCGGCCTCTGGACGGCGTGGTATCTGAAGCAGTATCAGCCCGACCTCGATGTCATCGTGGTGGAAAAACGCTTTGCGGGCTTCGGCGCCTCGGGGCGGAACGGCGGCTGGCTTTCGGGCGGTTTCGCGTGGAACCACCAGCGTTACGCCGACGCGACCAGCGCCGATGCCGTCCGCCGCATGGTCAGGGCGATGATGGGCACCGTGGACGAGGTGATCGCCGTCGCCGGGGCGCAGGGCATCGACGCCGACATCCTGCGCTGCGACGAATTGATGGTCGCCACCAACCCCGCCCAGCTTCAGCGGCTGAAAGCCGAAACCGTGCATCGCCGCAGCTGGGGCGAAGACGACCGCTGTCACGAGATTTCGGCGCAGGACAGCCTGTCGCGCGTCGATATTCCCGGCACGCTGGGGGGTATGATCGTTCAGGGCGTGGCACGGATACAGCCCGCGAAACTGGTGCGCGGGCTGGCCACGGCGGTCGAACGCGCAGGCGTCCGCATCGTCGAGGGGACCGAGGTGACGGGCCTTGCGCCGGGGCTTGTTACCACCCCTCACGGCCGCATCCGTGCAGCCAGCATCCTGCGCTGCACCGAAGGATTTACCGCCACGCTGCCGGGGCTGAAGCGGGAATGGCTTCCTCTGAACTCGGCCCAGATCGTGACCGAACCGCTGGATGCGGGAACATGGGCAAAGATCGGTTGGCAAGGACATGAAATACTTGGAGATTTCAACAACGCCTATTGCTATTGCCAGCGCACGAGAGAGGGGCGCATCACCGTCGGCGCGCGCGGGGTTCCGTATCGCTATGGCTCGGCCATCGACGCCGATGGCGCACCCGACGCCGAGACGGTGCGCCGTCTGGTCCAGATCCTGAACCGCCACTTTCCGGCAGCCCGCGGGGCGCGGATCGACCATGCCTGGTGCGGCGTGCTGGGCGTTCCGCGCGACTGGTGCGCCACGGTCGGCTTCGACCAGACCAGCGGCATCGGCTGGGCCGGCGGCTATGTCGGCACAGGCGTCTCGACCTCGAACCTGGCCGGGCGGACGCTGGCCGATCTGACGCTGCGCCGGCAGACCGATCTTGCCGCCCTGCCCTGGGTCAACCGCCACCCCCGCAAGTGGGAGCCGGAGCCGCTGCGCTGGCTGGGGGTGCAGGGTATGTATGCGCTACTGAACGCGGCCGACCGGACAGAATCGCACGGCGGCCCGCCTTCGGCATTGGCCCGGATCGGGAACCGGCTGACAGGGCGGGGCTGAGGCGGGTCTGAACGGCGCAACTGACGGCAATTGCGCCACATTCTTGCCGCAATGCGGCGGAAATAACGCTTCCCCCTTGCCGGTCTGTTACAAAAGGTTATCTCGAATAGGCGAAACGGGGGCATCGGCTTTGGCCAAGGCACCCCGCCGACCGAGGAGGCTATGCATGTCAGAACCCGGCAACGCACCCCGTCCCCTGCGCAGCCTCTTCCTGTCGGACCTGCACCTGGGCGCACGGGGCGCGCGCCCCGAAAAGGTTCTGGAGTTCCTGCAGGGGCACGAGGCCGAGACGATTTATCTGGTCGGCGACATCTTCGACATCTGGGCGGGCCGCCCCGTCTGGGGCGAGGCGCATACCCGGATCATCACCCTGCTGCTGGACCGGGCACGGGCGGGCACCCGCATCGTCTATCTGCCCGGCAACCACGATCCCGTCGAACACCGCGCCGACAGCGAATGGGCCGGCCTGATCGAGATCACCGGCCGGATGCTGCATACGGCGGCGGACGGGCGGCGCTATCTGGTGCTGCATGGCGATTGCTGCGATGCGCGTCCGATGCAATGGCACTTCATGACTCGTCTGGGCAGCTGGCTGGACTGGGGCCTGCGCACGGCCGAGGCGCGCCTGCGCGGGTTCCGGCGCGAGCTTGACCCCGATGTGCGCGGCCCGGTCGAGGCGCTGATCGACCTGTTCAATGCCGCCCTTCGCCATGGCAACCGGTTCGAGGGGCGGCTGGTCGCCAAGGCCCGCGCCAGCGGCGCCGACGGGGTGATCTGCGGGCATTTCCACAAGGCGGCGCTGCATGTCGATCACGGGCTGATCTATGCCAATTGCGGCGACTGGCTGGACAGCTTTACCGCAATCGCGGAGGAACCGGACGGCAGGCTGCGTCTTCTGGGCTGGGCGGCCGAGGTTCAGCCCGAAGCGGGGTGGACCGCCGAACCCGCCGGTCTGGCCGGGGCGCAGGGATGATCCTGCTGGCCGCTTTCGTGGCGTTTGCTCTGGCCGTCCATCTGGCAACGCTGGGCATTGCCCTGTGGCGGCTGCACCGGCCCGTGCCCAAGGCCGCGAACCTGCCCTTCGTCTGCCTTCTGCGCCCGGTCTGCGGGCTGGACAGGTTCGATGCCGAAACCCTGGGCAGCAGTTTCCGGCAGGACTATCCCGATTACGAGGTGATCTTCTGCTGCGCTTCGGCGCATGATCCGGTGATCGCGCTGGTGAACCGGCTGATCGCGGACCATCCGCAGGTCCGCGCGCGGCTGTTCATCGGCGACATTCCGATTTCCGGTAACCCCAAGCTGAACAACGTCGCGCGCGGATGGCACGAGACGACGGCCGGGCTGATCTGCATGACCGACAGCAACGTCGCCCTGCCGCCGGATTATCTGCGTCAGGTGGTGGCCAGCTTTGGCGCCGACACCGGCCTTGTCACCGCGCCGCCGCTGGGGGTGCGGGCCGAAGGCCTGTGGGGGGCGCTGGAATGCGCCTTCCTGAACAGCTTTCAGGCCCGGTTCCAGCTGGTCGCCGACGCGGCGGGCAACGGGTTCGCGCAGGGCAAGACCCTGTGCTGGCGCCGCGACGTGGCCGAGGCGGGCGGCGGTCTGGCCGCCCTGGGCCGCGAGATGGCCGAGGATGTCGCCTCGACCAAGCTGGTGCGGCGGCAGGGGCTGAAGGTGCGGCTGGCCCCCCGCCCCTATCCGCAACCCATCGGGCGACGGACGTTGGAACAGGTCTGGTCGCGGCAGCTTCGCTGGGCGCGGGTGCGGCGGGCGGGGTTCGTCTGGCTTTACCTGCCGGAAATCCTGACCGGGGCAGTGCCGCCGATGGTGGCCCTGGCGGTTCTCCTCTCCATGGCCGGTGCCTCGCCGCTGTGGCTGGCCGCATTCGCGGCGGTCTGGTTCGGCGCGGAATGGGGCATGGCGCGGGCGGCGGGCTGGCCCGCGCGCCCGGTGGATCTGGCGGCCATGGCGGTGCGCGATGCGATGCTGCCGCTGCTGTGGCTGTGGTCGTGGCGGGCCCGCGGCTTTGTCTGGCGCGGCAATGCGATGGAGGCCGACCGCCTGACCGCGGCCGAGGGCCGGGCCGAATAATGTTCGGGATCGAGACGGTTATCGCGCTGGTCAAGGCGCATGGCCTTGCGCTGATCGCGCCTCTATCGATCCTGGAAGGCCCGATCGTCACGGTGATCGCGGCCTATCTGGCGTCGCTGGCCTATCTGAACATCTATGCGGTGATCGTCGTGGTGATCCTGGGCGATCTGATCGGCGATGTGATCCTTTATGGCGCCGGACGATGGGGGTCGGGCGCGCGCTGGATGGCGCGGCTGGGTCTGAGCGACGAAAAGCTGGGCCAGCTGACCGCGCATTTCGCAGACAAGGGCCCGCGCACGCTCGTCTTCGGGAAATGGACGCATTCGGCCGGCGCGGCGGTGCTGTTCGCGGCCGGGGTGGCACGGATGCCCTTTGGCACTTTCCTGTTCTGGAACACGCTGGCGACGGTGCCGAAAAGCCTGCTGTTCGTCGCCATCGGCTATTCCTTCGGCCACCTTTACAACCAGATCGACGACTGGATCGGCCGCATCTCGGCGGTGCTGCTGACGCTTTTGATCATGGGCGCGGGGCTGTGGTGGTGGAACCGGCGGAGAAAGCGCGGATGAGCCGGATTTCCTGCATCATCCCCGCCTGGAACGAGGGCGCGCGCATCGGCGCCGTACTGGCCGCCGCCGCCGGGCACCCAGATCTGGCCGAGGTGATCGTGGTGGACGACGGATCGACCGACGGCACGGCCGAGATCGCGGCCGCGGTGGCGGGGATCACCCTGATCCGTCAACCGCGGAACGGCGGCAAGACGGCGGCCCTCGCGGCGGGGATCGGCGCGGCGCGGGCCGAGTTCCTGATGTTTCTGGACGCCGACCTGACCGGCCTGCGCCGTGCGGACATCGCGGCCCTGGCCGCGCCGGTGCTGGAGGGGCGGGGGAATGCCTCGATCTCGCTGCGGGGCAATGCGCCGGGGCTGTGGCGGCGCATCGGGCTGGACTATATCTCGGGCGAGCGGGTGATGCCGCGGTCGCTGCTGGCCGACAGGCAGGCCGATCTGCTGCGCTTGCCGAAATTCGGGTTCGAGGTCTTTCTGAACCGGCTGTGGCTGGACCAGTCCTATCGCATCGCCGTTGTCGGCTGGCCGGGGGTGGCAAGCCCGCCAAAAGCCAGAAAATCCGGTCTGTGGAAGGGGATACAGGGCGACATCAACATGATGCGCGACATCTTTCGCGTCTTGCCGCCCCATGCCGCCGCCCGACAGATCGCCCGGATGCGCGCCGCCCGCCTGCCCCACGACTGATCCGGCCGCAGATACCGGCGGGGCGGCGGAAGCCGTGGCTCCGCGGCCCCTAGCGCAGGTTGGTGTCGAATGTGACCGACCTTGGCGCGCTGCCCAGATCCTCCGAGGTGACCCCGTTGCGTTCGGACCCGCGATAGCCCTGCAACCCGGTCAGCGACAGCACCCGCAACCGTCCGCCCGCCGCGCCGATCGCCCCGGCATGTCGCGCCGCGCGGCACAGGTCGCTGCCGACCGCATAGGGGCCCGAGCCGAAGACCTTTCCCGTCGAGGGCTGGCCGGTGCAGGTGCAGTCCAGCGTCAGCGCGCCCGAGGGGAAGGCCCCGCAGACCACGCCGGATGCCCCGCCCGTCACCAGTTCCAGTCCCGGCGGAATGGCGGGCTCCTGCGCGACGGGGCCTATCGTCAGGCTGGCCCGCGCGATGCCCCAGTCGCGGCTGATCACGCCGTTGCGGGCCGATCCCGCATAGCTGTCCTGACCGCCCGCCCGCTGCACCGTGATCTGCCCGCCCTCGGCGCCGACCACGCCCGCATGTCGCGCCGCCGAACACAGGTCGCTGTCGGCGGTATAGGGACCGGACCCCCAGACCAGCCCCGAGGACACCCCGGCCGGACAGGTGCAGGACAGCGCCGCCTGCCCCTCGGGAAGGCGGCGCGGACAGGCGCCCTGCGCCCCTGCGACGGTCGCGGCTTTCGGCTTGGGCGGGGGGGCGAGCGCGCCGGGGGCGGAAACGCTCAGGCTTTCGCGCGCCGCGCCCCAGCTCAGGCTGGCAATGCCGTTTCGCAGGCTGGCGGCAAAGCTGTCGGCCGGGCCGCCGCGCGCGACGGCGACGGGGCCTCCGCCCTCACCCACGATCCCCGCATGGGCGGCGGCGGCGCAGAGCGCGCTTTCCACCGTATAGGGGCCGGACCCCCAGACCAGACCCAGCGGCCTGCCCGGCGGGCAGGTGCAGGCCAGCGCGGCCTGATCCGCGCCCAGCCGGCGGGGACAGGTGTCGCCACTGGCGGGTGAGGGGGCGCGCGGCGCCGGGTCTTCGCCGGCTCCGCCTGCCGCCGCGATCGTCAGGCTTTCACGCGCCGGACCCCAGCTTTTGCTGGAAATGCCGTTGCGGCTGGTTGCGGCATAGACATCCTGCCCGGCGGTTCGGCTGACGGTGATCCTTCCTCCGTCGCCCGTCACCGCACCCGCATGAAGGGCGGCGGCGCACAGCGCGCTGTCCAGCGTATAGGCATCCGTTCCCCAGACCATCCCGCCCGGCTGGCCCTGCGGACAGGCACAGGTCAGCCTCGCCTCGCCCGCGGGCATCCGGCGCGGGCAAAGATCGCCGTCATCCGCAGGCGGCACGGGATCGGCGGCCGCCACCTCGGGCAGGGCCGCGGGGGGCGTCAGGGTAAAGGACTGCTCATATGCGCCCCAGTCCTGGGTGCCGATGCCGTTGCGGGTGGTCCCGGAATAGGCCGCCTCGCCCGGCGCGGCCCAGGCCGTGACATTGCCGCCCGAAATGCCGATGACACCGGCATGACGCGCCGCCGTGCAAAGGTCGCTGTCCGCCGTATAAGGCCCCGATCCCCAGACCGGGCCCTGCGCCGCAAAGGCGCTGCAATGGCAGGAATAGCTTTCCTCGCCCACCGGATAGGCCGCACAGGCCTGATTGGTCTGCGCCGCGGCCGGCAAGGCGGCCAGCATCAGCGCCGGGACCGCGAAAAGGCGAAGGCGGGGCAGGATATGCAAAGGCATGGGCGGCACCTCGCCGCGGCAAAAGGGGGTGACGGGTTCAGCCTAGCCCCGCGCCCGGCCC
>JASGFG010000039.1:0-34149 GCA_047605605.1 Paracoccaceae bacterium
TGCGCATCGGCCATGAACTTGGCGCGCTCGCTGTCCATGGTGTTCTGGTAATAGCGCAGGCCGGCGTAGGACATGATGCGGCCCGCCACCACGTCGATCTGTTCATATTCACGCACGCAGGCCAGCAGGGCGGCGGCGTCCAGCGTGGCCAGCTTGCCCTCATAGGCCGCGGCGAAATCGGCGCAGGCTTTCTCCAGCCACTCCATGTCGCGGGTGAATTCCGGTGCGTCAGGGGCGGGATACAGGTCGCGCAGGTCCCAGTCGGGCAGGTTTCCCAGACCCCCGGCCGAGGCATTGGCGTCGAATACGGGGCGGGGCAGGGGCAGGGACATGGGCGACCTCAATTTCTTCATGCGGGGAACATGTAGGCGCGGGGGGCCGGGTTCCGCAAGCGGCGCGGGACCGGGCAGGCGCGGGCCAGGTGCTTTTCCGTTGGGCAATTGGCGGCCTTTGCCCCCGGCGCCCCACAAAAAAGCGTGAGGGCCGCCGGCGCGCATGGGACGTTGCGGGGCAGGGAGGCAACCCTGAACCCCTGAGGGGTGCCATGATCGAACTCGCCTTCATCGCCTGTCTGGCGGCCGAGCCTTCGGCCTGCGAGAAGAAAAGCCTGACCTATGCCGAGATCAGCCCGATGACCTGCATGATCGGCGCCCAGCCGATGCTGGCGGAATGGGCGCAGTCGCATCCGAAATGGCATGTGGCGCGCTGGACCTGCCGGATGAGGCTGGGGGGCGGGAAGGACATCTAGGCGGCAGGGTTGCGGGCGCCGCTGGAGGGGTTTTGTACCCCTCCAGACCTCCCCGCAGGATATTTTCGCCAAGATGAAGCAGCGGAGGCGGAAGAGCGGATCAGCCGCCATGTGCGGCCAGCAGGGCGTGCAGGCTGTCCAGCGTGTCGATCTCGGACGCGGGCTTGTCGCGGCGCCAGCGGGCCATGCGGGGAAAGCGCAGGGCGATGCCGGATTTGTGGCGGGGGCTGGCCTGTATCCCCTCGAAGGCGATCTCGAACACCAGATCGGGGGGCACGCGGCGCACCGGGCCGAAGCGTTCGAGCGTATGGCTGCGGACCCAGCGGGTGATCTCCTCGAACTCGGCATCGGTCAGGCCGGAATAGGCCTTGGTAAAGGGCACGAGGTCGTCGCCGTCGCGCACGGCAAAGGTGAAATCGGTGAAGAGGTTGGCCCGCCGTCCGTGACCGGCCTGCGCATAGATCATCACCGCATCGACGCTGTAGGGGTCGAGCTTCCATTTCCACCAGTCGCCGCGCTTGCGCCCGGTGAAATAAGGGGAGGCGGCGCGTTTCAGCATCAGCCCCTCGGCCATTGCGGCGCGGGCGCCTTCGCGGGTGGCGGCCAGCGTGGGCCAGTCGGGGATCGCGACGAGGGGCGAGAGGGCAAGGGGCATCCCGGCGGGCAGGGCGGCAAGGATCGCCTCCAGCCGGGTGCGGCGATCGGACAGGGGCAGGGCGCGGATGTCCTGTCCCCCATCCTCCAGCAGGTCATAGGCGAGCATCCTGACCGGGGTGCCCGTCATCAGCGATTTCGAGACGGTCTTGCGCCCGATCCGCTTTTGCAGCGCGGCAAAGGGGGCGGGCAGGGCGGCGGCGGGATCGGGGGGAAAGGCCAGGATCTCGCCGTCGATCACTGTGCCGGGGGGCAGGAAATCGGCCAGCGGCGCGAATTCGGGGAAACGGTAGGTGATCAACTCCTCGCCCCGCGACCACAGTGCAAAAGCACCGACCCGCGCGATCAGCTGGCCGCGGATGCCATCCCATTTCCATTCCGCCAGCCAGTCGGCCGGGTCGCCAAGCGTTTCCGCCGCGGCCTCCAGCGGCGAGGCGAGCGCGAAGGGATAGGGTTTGGCACCCAGATCGCCCCCGGCCTCGCCCACCAGCCGTTGGAAGGTGGTGCTGGCGGGCGACCAGTCGCCCATCAGGCGATGTGCCAGCAGCACCTCTTCCACCCCGGTGGCCTGCGCCAGGGCGCGAGTCATCAGCCCGCGGCTGACGCCGATGCGAAAACCGCCGGTGATCAGCTTGTTGAACAGGAACCGTTCGTCGGGGGCCAGCATCGCCCAGTGGCGGGTGACAAAGGCGCGCCGCGCCTCGGCAGGCTGGCCTGCCATCGCCTGAAGCGCGGCCAGTGTGGCGGACAGGGGGATGTCGGCGGTCTCGACCGGCTCGGGCAGGATCAGGGCGATGGTTTCCGACAGATCGCCGGTGATCGCGTAGGATTCCTCGAACAGCCAGATCGGCACGCCGGCGGCTTCGGCGGCCCAGGTGCCCAGCTCGGTCGCATTCACTGCGCGTTTGGGGCGACGTCCGGACAGAAGTGCCGCGGTCCAAAGCCGGTCGGGTTCTGGTGCCTCGCGGAAATAGCGGGCGAGGGCGGCGGTGCGGGTGCCGGTTTTCGTCGTGCCTTCCAGTTCGGCGAACAGTTCGGCGAAGCGCTTCATCCTGCGTCGCCTTGTTCCATGCCCGTCCCCGGGAGGGCTGCCTGCCCTCCCGGACCCACCCGGGGATATTTGTGCAAAGGGGATGGAGGCAGAGAGGTGCTTTTGCTGCATCCCCTTTGCGAAAATATCCTCGGGGGGTGAGGTGCGCAGCACCGAGGGGGGCAGACAGCCCCCCTTTGCCGGCTGGAAGGCGCGCGAGGTTTCATTCCGGGGCCTCCTCCGCTTCCTCGTCGCCGTATTCGGTGGCGACGATCCCGGCCTCGTATCCCTGTTCCTCCAGCCAGCGGCGGAAGGGTTGGGTATAGCCGTGGGTGGCGAAGACCCGCGTCGCGCCGGTTGCGCGGATCGCGGCGTTCAGGCCGGGCCAGTCGGCGTGGTCGGACACCACGAAGCCGCGCTGCACGCCCCGGCGCCGCCGGATGCCGCGGATCGCCATCCAGCCCGAGGCGAAGGCGTCCTCGGCCGTGCGGAATCGGGCGGCCCATGCGCTGCCAAGCGCCGAAGGGGGCGCGATGACCAGGGCGCGGGGCAGGGCCTCGGGCGGGGCGCCCAGAGCGCGGGTGGTGGGCGGCAGAGGGTAGCCTTGGGCACGCAAGACCTCGTTCGTCGCCTCGACCGCGCCATGGGTCAGGATCGGGCCGGGCAGATCCCCCGCTGCCGCCAGCCCCGCGATCAGCCGCTGCGCCTTGCCGAAGGCATAGGCGCCGAGGATCGAAGTCACGCCGTTCGCCGCATTTCCCGCCCACCAGCGGGCGATCCCGGCCATGGTTTCCGCCTGCGGGCGCCAGCGGAACACCGGCAGGCCAAAGGTGCATTCGGTGATGAAGGCATGGCAGGCCACTGGCTCGAACGGTTCGGCCAGCCCGTCGGGTTCCGTCTTGTAGTCGCCCGAGACGACCCAGACCTCTCCCCCCACCTCGACCCGGATCTGGGCCGATCCCGGCACATGGCCCGCGGGGTGAAAGCTGACGGTCGCATCGCCGAGCCGGCGGGCCTCGCCATAGGGGATGCCTTCGATGGCGATCTCCCCCAACCTGTGGCGGATCACCGGCACGGCCTGCACCGTCGCCAAATAGCGGCGGTGGCCGGGGCGGGCGTGGTCAGAATGGCCATGGGTGATCAGGGCGCGGTCGACCGGCCGCCACGGGTCGATGTAAAACCCGCCGGCCGGGCAGAAAATCCCGCGATCGGTAAAGGTCAGGACAGGGCTTCGGGCCATCGCCAAAGAATAGCGCCGGGCGGCGGCGCGACCAGTCGGGAACTTTGCCCAAAATTTAGGCGTTTGCACGGGTGAAAGCCGGTTTCGGGGCGGACCCTCTTCCCCCCGTGGAATCTGGCTGATTAACTGATCCTCAAGGCGCGAGTAGCGGGGTGGCAAGGCGGTGGTGACCTACTTCAACGAGATGTATCAGGACGGTGCCGTCCGCCCCCCCTATGCAAGACTTGAAGACTGGATGCGGGCCATGCCCGCCGAGCTGCGCCAGATGAAACAGGCCGAGGCGGAAAACCTGTTCCGCCGCATCGGCATCACCTTTGCCGTCTATGGCGAGGGCGGCGATCCCGACCGGCTGATCCCGTTCGACATGTTCCCGCGCGTTTTCACCCACAACGAATGGGCGCGGTTGGAGCGTGGGATCAAACAGCGGGCCCGCGCGCTGAACGCCTTTCTGGTCGATGTCTATGGCCGGGGCGAGATCGTGCGCGCCGGCCGCATCCCCGCCCGACTGGTTTACGAGAACGAGGCCTATGAAAAGGCCGTGGTCGGCATCGTGCCGCCGAAGGGGGTCTATTCCCATATCGTGGGCATCGACCTTGTGCGCACCGGGCCGGACGAGTTCTTCGTGCTGGAGGACAACTGCCGCACGCCCTCGGGCGTCAGCTACATGCTGGAAAACCGCGAGATCATGATGCGGATGTTCCCCGAACTCTTCCGCGAAAACCGCATCCAGCCGGTGGACGGCTATCCCGACCTGCTGCGCCGCACGCTGGCATCCGTCGCCCCCGCCAAATGCACCGGCGATCCGACCATCGCCATCCTGACGCCGGGCCATTTCAACAGCGCCTATTACGAACACAGCTTCCTCGCCGACCTGATGGGGGTCGAACTGGTCGAAGGGCAGGACCTGTTCGTCGAGGGCGAACATGTCTGGATGCGCACCACCGAGGGCCCGCGCCGGGTGGATGTGATCTATCGCCGGATCGACGATGCGTTCATCGACCCGCTGTGCTTCCGGCCCGATTCCATGCTGGGCGTGCCGGGGTTGATGGATGTCTATCGCTCGGGCGGGGTGTCGATCTGTTCCGCGCCGGGGGCGGGCGTGGCCGACGACAAGGCGGTCTATACCTTTGTGCCCGAGATGATCCGCTTTTATCTGGGCGAGGAGCCGATCCTGAAGAACGTGCCGACTTGGCAGTGCGGGAAAGAGGACGATCTGAAATACGTGCTCGACAAGCTGCCGGAACTGGTCGTGAAAGAGGTTCACGGGTCTGGCGGCTACGGGATGCTGGTCGGCCCGAAATCCACCAGCGACCAGATCGCGGCGTTCCGCCAGCGGATCGAGGAAGACCCCGGCAACTATATCGCCCAGCCGACGCTGGCGCTGTCGACCACGCCGACCTTCGTGGCCGAGGGGATCGCCCCCCGCCATGTGGACCTGCGGCCCTATTGTCTGGTTGGGGAAAGGATCGAGCTGGTGCCCGGCGGGCTGACCCGCGTGGCGCTGAAGGAGGGCAGTCTTGTCGTGAACTCGTCGCAGGGCGGGGGAGTCAAGGACACCTGGGTTCTGGCGGAGTAACGGATATGCTGAGCCGGACGGCAGACAACCTCTACTGGATCGCCCGCTATATGGAGCGGGCCGAGACCATGGCGCGGCTTCTGGAGGTCGGCGCGCGCATCGCCCTGATCCCGCAGGTGGGCGGCTATCACAGCGAATGGGACAGCCTGCTGCAGGCCAGCGGCACGGCGGCGGGCTTCTCGCAGAAATATTCCGAGCCGGTGCAGAGGAACATCGAAAGCTATCTGTTCTTCGACCATGACAACCCGTCCTCGGTCGCCTCCTGCATCGTCAAGGCGCGGGAAAATGCGCGCATCGTGCGCACCGCAATGACGACGCAGGTCTGGGACGCGCTGAACACCGCGTTCCAGGAGCTGCGGCAACTGGAACGCACGCCAAGGTCGTCGCTGGAGCTGATGCAGCTGGTCGAATGGACGATGCGGCATTCGGCCATGGTGCGGGGGGCGATCGATTCGACGCTGCTGCGCAATGACGGATACGATTTCCTGAACATCGGCTGCTATCTGGAACGGGCCGACAACACTGCCCGCCTGATGGATGTGAAATACTATGTCCTGCTGCCGCGGGTGGAATTCGTCGGCTCCGGCCTCGACAATTACCAGTGGTCGACGCTTCTGCGGGCCATGTCGGCGCACCGGGCGTTCCACTGGGCCTATGGCGGCGAGATCACGGCCAAGAAGATCGCGCATTTCCTGATCCTGAACCCGCAGTCGCCCCGATCGCTGATCACTTGTGTCGAGGGGCTGGCCAGCCATCTGGACCGGCTGGGCCGCTGTTATCACAAATCGACGGCCGCACAGGCGCGGGCGCGCGAACTGGTCGCCATGTTGTCCGAGGCGCAGGTGGATGATATTTTCGAGGAAGGGCTGCACGAATTCCTGACCCGCTTCATCGGCGAGACGGTGACGCTGGGCAATGCCATCTACGAGACTTACCTCAGCGGGGACATGCGCTGATGCTGCTGACGGTCGATCATCTGACCCGATATACCTATGACCGGCCGGTGCGCGGCGTGGTGCAGAGCCACCGGCTGACCCCTTCGTCCTTCGACGGGCAAAAGGTGCTGGACTGGGCCGTCACCGTGACGGACGGTATTCAGGGCGGCGCCTTTCGCGACGGGGCGGGGGACTGGATCGCCTCGTGGTCGGTGCTGGGGCCGGTGCAGGAAATTCTGGTGCAGGTCAGGGGCCGGGTGGAAACCACCGATCAGGCCGGGGTGCTGCGTGGCCACAAGGCGCTGGCCCGGCCCGAGGTCTATCTGCGCGACACCTTCGCCACCCGCGCCGACGCGGCCCTGCGCGACCTGGCCGAGGCCGGGCGCAATGGCGACGGGCTGGCCGGGGCGCATGACCTGATGGCCGCGGTTGCCGATGCGGTCGCCTATGTGCCGGGCGCCACCGCCGCCCACACCACCGCGGCCGAGGCCTTGCGCCTGGGCGAGGGCGTCTGCCAGGACCATGCGCAGGTCATGATCGCCTGCGCGCGCATCCTGGGCGTGCCCGCCCGCTATGCCTCGGGCTATCTCTACGCCAGTGCGGACGAGCCGCACGAGGCCGCCCATGCCTGGGCCGAACTTCACGTCGAGGGGCTGGGCTGGGTCGGCTTCGACGCCGCCAACCGCTGCTGCCCGGACGACCGCTATATTCGCCTGGGCTCCGGCTTCGATGCGCAGGATGCGGCCCCGATACGCGGCATCGCCCGCGGCGTGGGCGAGGAACATATGGAGGTGCGCCTGTCCGTCAGCCCCGGCATGGCGCAGGCGCAGCAGCAATAGCCGCGCGAATACCCCCTGCCGCGGCAACGCCGCGCCAGAAAAGTCGCAAACGCGCTTTTCTTGGGCGGGCAGCGTGGCTAGAACCGGGTATCTGGAACTTCTGGACGGCTGGAATGACCTATTGCGTAGGGCTTTTACTGAACGAAGGCATGGTGCTTCTGTCCGACACCCGCACCAATGCGGGACTGGACAACATTGCCACCTATCGCAAGATGTTCACCTTTGAAAAACCGGGTGAGCGGTGTTTCGTCATCATGACGGCGGGCAGCCTGTCGGTGACGCAGACCACCATCGCCCGCCTGCACGAGGCGATGGACGACCCCGAGGCGACGGCGAACACCTCGGTCATGCTGGCGCCGACCATGCTGAAGGTCGCCGAACTGGTCGGCAACACGCTGGCCTCCGTCCGGAACGAGATCGACGAGAAACTGTCGGCGATGAAGCAGAGCGCCTCGGCCAGCATGATCGTCGCGGGCCAGCGCAAGGGGGGCGGGATGCGGATGTTCCTGATCTATCCCGAGGGCAACTTCATCGAGGCGACCGAGGATACGCCCTTCCTCCAGATCGGCGAACACAAATACGGCAAGCCGATTCTCGACCGGGTGGTCAAGCCCACGACCAGCCTTCAGGACGCGCAGAAGGCGGTGCTTCTGTCGATGGATTCGACGCTGCGGTCGAATCTGTCGGTCGGGATGCCGCTCGACCTGGCGGTGATCGGCAGGGATGCGCTGACCGTCACCTTCCGCCGCCGGATCGAAGCCGGGGACGAAGGCTTTCGCGCCATGTCCGAGGGCTGGTCAAAGGCGCTGCGCGACGGCTTCACGCAGATCGAACTGCTCTGACCCGCCGATCCCCTCTTTCTGGACCTAAATATCCCACGGGGGTGATGAGCGATCAGAAATCGTCCAGTGGACGATTTCCGCGAAGAACGCCCGGCCCGTGGCCGGGCCGGGGGGGGTGAAACCCCCGGTCCTCGGCTGGCCACGGGCCATTCCGCCAGATCCTCAATAACGCGGGACAAGCGGCGGCCCCGCAAGCGACAGGGGCGGAACCGTTCAACCCCTGCCGGCGGCCCGCGCGAAAAGCTCTGCCGCCGAATCGAAGAACCGCGCGCGGGTGGCGGGGGATTCCATCATCACCTCATGCTCCGCGCCGGGATAGAGGTCCAGCCTGCCACCGGGCCAGCGGGACATGCGCAGATGGACGGGCGGTGTATCCACCACCTTTTCCGCGGTGCCGAGCGCGGTCAGACAGGGCAGATCGGGCGAGGGCAGCCGCGCCAGCTCCGCGCATTCGCGCAGCGCCGCGCGCAGCCAGGCCAGGCTGGGGCCGCCAAGCGCCAGCTCGGGATGCGCCACCACCTGCCGGCGCATCCAGTTGAACATCTGAAGATCGCTGGTCAGCACATTTCCCGTGAAAGGCGCGACGGCGACATAGGATTTCGCATTGGTGCTGGGCGCATAGCGGTGCCGCTGGCCCAGCAGGTGCGCGGCCGAGCCCAGGGCCAAGGCCGCCGGGCGCATCCAGGCGGCCATGGCGATGCCCCACATCGGCGCGGAAAACACCGCAGCCTTCACCGGTAAGCCGCGCATCAGCCCGCGCAACGCGATGCAGCCTCCCATGGAATGCGACATCAGGAACCAGGGCTGCGGCAGGTCCATCCCGCGCGCCAGCGCCATCAGCGCATCCAGATCTGCCTGATATTCGTCGAAATGGTCCACATGCCCCGACATTGCGTCGGACAGCGCCCGGTCGGCCAGCCCCTGGCCGCGCCAGTCGATCGACAGCGTGCCATAGCCCCGCGCGGCCAGTTCGGTGGCGGCCTGACTGTATTTCTCGACATATTCCGTCCGGCCGGGCAGCAAGAACACCGTGCCGCGGTCGCCCCCGCGCCATAGCGCGGCGCGCAGGCGCACGCCATCGCGCGCCCGCAGCCACAGGCTTTGCGGCACCTCCCCCTCGGCCACATCGGCGAACCAGGGCGCCGCCGTCATGGTCAGGCCAAGACCGAGCCGAGCTGCATCGCCAGGCCCATGTTGCCATCGACCGCCAGCTTGCCGGTCATGAAGGCGGCGGTGGGGTTCAGGTCACCCGACAGGATCTGCTGGAACACATCCGCATCGGCGGTCAGCGTCACATCCGCATCCTCATCCCCCGCGCGAACGCCGTTTCCATCCAGCATGATCGCGCCTTCGCCCGGGATCACGAATTTGGCGATGCCGGAAAAGCCGCCCGAAAATTTCTGCCCAAGGGTTGCGACTGCCGCGTCGATGACTGCGCTCATGAACCTGTCTCCGATCTCTGTCATGTGACATGCGGCATATGGCGTTTCGTCGCCGTTCCGCTAGTCTGTCCGTTATGAAAGCCACGAGAAGGTTACACAATCGTATCGTTGCGGCAGTTCTGCCGGTTTTCCTTGCATGGCCCGCCCATGCGCAGCCCACCAAGATGGACGACCTGTTCTCGCGGCTGAAATCCGCCGACGAGGCGACGGCGGTGCGCGTCGAGCGCGAGATCGAACTGGAATGGTCGAAATCCGGCTCGCCCTCGATGGACCTGCTGTTGCAGCGCGGCAAGGATGCGCTGGACAACAACCAGCCCGAAGTCGCGATCGAGCATCTGACCGCGCTGATCGACCATGATCCCGATTTCGCCGAAGGCTGGAACGCCCGCGCCTCGGCCTGGATCGCCACGGGTGATCTTGGTCCGGCGGTGGACGATCTGTCCCATGCGCTGACGCTGAACCCCCGGCATTTCGGCGCGCTGGCCAGCCTCGGCCTGATCTTCGAGGAGATCAACAAGCCGGAAAAGGCGCTGGAAGCCTATCGGGCGGCCCTTGAACTCAACCCCCAGATGGCCGACGTAAAGGACGCGGCAAAGCGGCTGGAAGGCCAGCTTGCCGGGCAGGACATCTAAGGGCGACCTATGGCCGAACCCAGAAGGGTGACGGCGGTTCTCGGGCCGACGAACACCGGAAAGACGCATTACGCCATCGAGCGGATGCTGGCGCATCGCACGGGGGTCATCGGCCTACCGCTTCGGCTGCTGGCGCGCGAGGTCTATGACCGCGTTGTGGCCGCGCGCGGACCTTCGGTCGTGGCGCTGGTCACGGGCGAGGAACGCATCGTGCCCGAGCGCACCCAGTATTGGGTCTGCACGGTCGAGGCGATGCCGCTCGAGATCGGGGCCGATTTCGTCGCGGTGGACGAGATCCAGCTGTGCGCCGACCCTGAGCGCGGCCATGTCTTCACCGACCGGCTGCTGCGGGCGCGGGGGCTGCACGAGACGCTGTTCCTGGGGTCCGATACAATGCGCGGGGCGATTGCCGGCCTGGTGAACGGGTCCACCTTCGTCAAGCGCGACCGTTTTTCGGAACTGACCTATTCAGGTTCGAAAAAGATAAGCCGGATGCCGGAACGCAGCGCCATCGTCGGGTTTTCGGTTGAAAACGTCTATGCGATTGCCGAGCTGATCCGCCGGCAAAAGGGTGGCTGCGCGGTGGTGATGGGGGCGCTGTCGCCGCGCACCCGCAATGCGCAGGTCGCGCTGTATCAGAATGGCGACGTGGATTATCTGGTGGCGACCGATGCCATCGGCATGGGGTTGAACCTCGACATCCGGCATGTGGCCTTTTCGGCCACGGCCAAATTCGACGGGCGGCGGATGCGGGCGCTTTACCCGCAGGAGCTGGGCCAGATCGCGGGCCGGGCCGGGCGACACACCGAACCCGGCAGCTTTGGCGTCACGGGCGAGGCGCGGCCCTTCGACGAGGAAGTGGTTGAGCAGATCGAAACACACCGTTTCGCGCCGGTCAAAAAGCTGCAATGGCGCAATGCCGATCTGGAGTTCGGCACACCCGAACGGCTGATCCGCAGTCTGGAATCGCCGACCTCGAACGACTGGCTGACCCGGGCGCGCGATGCCGACGATGTTCTGGCGCTGAAGGCCCTGTCCGGCATGGACGAGGTGCGCGCCCGCCTGCGTGGCCCGCAGGATGTGCGGCTTTTATGGGATGTCTGCCGGATTCCCGATTTCCGCAGCGCGTCAGAGACGGAACACGCCCAGCTTCTGGCCCGCATCTTCGACCATTTGACCGGGGCGGGGCGCATCCCGAACGACTGGCTGGCCAAGTCCATCGAACGGATCGACCGCACCGATGGCGACATCGACGCCATCTCGAAACGGCTGGCCTATATCCGCACCTGGACCTATGTGGCACAGCGCAAGGGTTGGGTTCAGGATGAATCCCATTGGCGGGACGAGACGCGCGCTGTAGAAGACCGGCTGTCAGATGCGCTGCACCAGCGGCTGACCCAAAGATTTGTTGACCGGCGCACGTCCGTGCTGATGCGCCGGTTGAAGCAGAAGGAGACCCTCGTGGCCGAGGTGAACGACAAGGGCGAAGTGACGGTCGAAGGCGAATTCGTCGGCCGTCTGGAAGGGTTCCGGTTCCGGCAGGATGCCGCCGCCTCGCCCGACGAGGCAAAGACGCTGCGGCAGGCCGCGGTGCAGGCGCTGCGGCCCGAATTCCATCTGCGAGCGGACAAGTTCTACAACTCGCCCGATACCGAGCTGGACTTCACCGAGCAGGGGGGCCTGATGTGGGGCACCACCGCCGTGGGCAAGCTGGTCAAGGGCCCTGAGGTCGCCCGCCCGCAGGTCGAACCCTTCGTGGATGAGGAAGCCGGCCCCGATGTCGCCGACAAGGTGCGCCGCCGCCTGCAGCATTTCATCGACCGCAAGGTTGCCGCCCAGTTCGAGCCGCTGTTGGCCATGGGCCGCGACGAATCGCTGACCGGCCTTGCGCGCGGTTTCGCCTTCCGTCTGGTCGAAGGTCTGGGCGTCCTGCCGCGCGATGCCGTCGCGGCCGAGGTCAAGGAGCTGGATCAGGAGGCGCGCTCTGCCCTGCGCAAGCATGGCGTGCGCTTTGGCCAGTTCACGATCTTTCTGCCACAGCTGCTGAAGCCCGCGCCGACGCGGCTGCGGCTGGTGCTGTGGTCGCTGGCCAACGGGCTGGACGAATTTCCCGAAAGCCCGCCGCCGGGTCTGGTCACGATCCCGAATGTGGATGGCGTGCCCAGGGGGCATTACACGCTGGCCGGCTATCACCCGGCGGGCAGCCGCGCGATCCGCATCGACATGCTGGAACGTCTGGCCGACCTGCTGCGGGCCAAGGACAGCCGCGCGGGGTTCGAGGCGACGCCCGACATGCTGTCGATCACCGGCATGACACTGGACCAGTTCGCCGATCTGATGGCCGGTCTGGGCTACAAGGGCGAAAAGGCCGAACGGCCCAAGGTTCGCCCCGAGGCGGCGCCTGCCCCCGATACGACGGATGCGCCGCAGGTTCTGGCCGAGGAACTGCCCGATCCGCATGACGGCGCCCCCGAGGTGGTGGTGGCCGATGCCGAGCCGGTGGCGGAACCTGCCGAGGTCGCGCCCGTCGAGCCGGCGGCGGTGGAGATGGAAGGCTATTACACCTTCACCTGGGCACCGAAGCCGCGCTTCCAGCGCCCCGAACGCGGCCCCCGCCCAGAACGGGCAGAGCGTGGCCCGCGTCGCGACGGCGCTGAGCGGCAGGGTGGCGAACGGCAAGGCGGCGAACGGGCGGCGGGCGAGCGCAAGCCGCGCGAGGAGCGTGGCCCCCGTCCCGAGGGCGACCGTTCCCGGCACGAGGGCAAGCCCGGCGGCAAGCCGCAGGGCGAACGCGGCGACCGGCATGGCGGCAAGCATGGCAAGCCGCACGGCAAGGACCGCGAAGGCGGCAACAAGGCCAAGTCCTTCGAGGCCCGCCCGCCCCGCGCCGAAAAGCCCATCGACCCCGACAATCCCTTTGCGGCGCTTGCGGCGCTGAAGGGCAAGATCTAGGGCGCGGACGGATCGCATGGCCGGACCCGGCGCAAGGCCGAACCCGCAGGCGCAGCCAAAACTGCGCATCGACCGCTGGCTGTGGCAGGCGCGGTTCTTCCGCAGCCGCACGACCGCGGCCGAGGAAGTGTCCGAAGGCCATGTCCGCCTCAACGGCCAGCGCATCGTCAAGCCGGGCCATGGCATCGGCGCGGGCGATGTGCTGACCTTTGCCCAGGGGGGGCGAATCCGGCTGATCCGCGTCGTGGCGCTTGGCCAGCGGCGCGGCCCCTCGGGCGAGGCGCGGGGGCTTTATGACGACCTCGACCCGCTGCCCGAGAGCGAGGACCGGGATGACGAAGCCGAGGATGGCGACATCGACGCCGCTTGAATGATCCCGCGTGCGGGTTTAGGTGAAGGTCCGCGCCCGCCGGGGCCGACCGCGGAAAGGGAAAGGCAGCCATGACCTATGTGGTGACCGACAACTGCATCGCCTGCAAATACACCGACTGCGTCGAGGTCTGCCCGGTCGACTGCTTTTACGAGGGTGTGAACACGCTGGTGATCCACCCCGACGAATGTATCGACTGCGGTGTGTGCGAGCCGGAATGCCCCGCCGACGCCATCCGCCCGGATACCGAGCCGGATATGGATGAGTGGGTCGCCTTCAATCGCAAATACGCCGAACAATGGCCGGTGATCACCGAAAAGCGCGACCCCCTGCCGGGCTACGAGGAACGCGACGGCGAAAAGGACAAGCTGTCCAAATACTTCATCGCCGAACCGGGCGAGGGGTCCTGATTCGGCAAAAATGTGATCACGATTCGCGTGAATTGCCGAAATCCGTTTGATTCCAACCCCTAACGCGGCACTGTTGTGCCGCCGCAGTTGTTGGAATCATGTGAATTTTGTGTTATATAAGTATACACAACAAGCAAGGATACCCTTTTTCGCCGCCCTTGATGCTGCTCGCTCAGGGTCGGTTTTTTAGCGACATTGCCCTCACATCGCCGAGGTTTGACAACCGCGGTCGGTGGCGTGTCGTGTGAAAGGGGTCCGCTACCCAAGGAAGCGACCTGGATGACCAAAACCAAGAAGCCCGAGTTCCGCCCCAACGATTTCGTCGTATATCCCGCGCATGGCGTGGGCAAGATCGTCTCGATCGAAGAGCAGGAAATTGCCGGGCTGCATCTGGAACTGTTCGTGATCTCGTTCGAGAAGGACAAGATGACGCTGCGTGTGCCGACGCACAAGGCGACCGAGATCGGGATGCGCTCGCTTTCGGCGCCCGATGTGGTTGCCAAGGCGCTGGACACGCTGAAGGGCAAGGCCAAGGTCAAGCGGGCGATGTGGTCGCGCCGCGCGCAGGAATATGAGCAGAAGATCAACTCGGGCGACCTGATGGCCATTGCCGAGGTCGTGCGCGACCTGCACCGCACCGACGACCAGCGCGAGCAATCCTATTCCGAGCGTCAGCTCTATGAGGCTGCCCTGGAACGCCTGACCCGCGAAGTCGCTGCCGTCTCCGGTGTGGACGAGGCCGGGGCGCAGAAAAAGGTGGATGACGTTCTTCTGTCGCGCGCCGCTTGACCTGAACGTCGGCAACCCCCAGATTGAAACGGCGGTCCGGATCGGGCCGCCGCTTTCATTTGGCGCTACAGCACGGCAATGCCGGCCATCAGCGCGCCCACCTCTGCCAGCTGCTGGCTGGCACCCAGAACATCGCCGGTCTGCCCGCCGATCTTCGTGCGCGCGACCAGCGCCACCACACATGCGGCCAGGGCCGCGCCAAAGGCCATGGGCAGCGCCGCTTCGCCTGCCGTGGCAAGGGCTATCCCCAGTCCAGCCGCCGCCGACAGACCGGCGGTCCGGGGCAGGGGGCGGCCCACGGACTGCGACAACCCGGCTCCGCGTGCATTCGGCAGGAATGCGGAAAGCGCGGCCATCGGAGCACGGGACAGGGCGGCGGCTGCGATCAGCAGAGGCCAGTCGCCGCCCGCAAGTATCGCCGTGACCGCCTGCCAGCGGACCAGCACCGTCACGATCAGCGCCAGCGTGCCATAGCTGCCGATGGCGCTGTCCTTCATGATCGCCAGCCGCCGCGCCTTGTCGCGTCCGCCCCAGAAGCCGTCGGCGCAATCCGCCAGCCCGTCTTCGTGCAGCGCGCCCGTGGCCAGCATTCCCGCGGCCAGCGCCATGCCGGCCGCGATCCCCGCAGGCAGGCCCAGTCCCAGCCCGGCCCCGCCCGCCAGTGCCGCCAGCGCCCCCACCGCCCCGCCCGCCAGCGGCCAGGCCCATGCGCCTTCGGGCCGGGGGGGCGCCAGCGGCACGGGCAGGCGTGTCAGAAGGCCAAGCGCGGCCATGATGTCGCGGATCATCCTGTCATGTCCTTTCCCGGCTGGCATGGGGCGCGCACAAGGGCTAGTCCCTCGGCCAGACGACGGCAAGGAGACGATCATGCCCTTTACCACCCTGAGCGGCTTTCGCGACCTGATCGCCACGCCACCCGGCCCCGATACCGTCGCCCGCGCCGCCGCCCTCGCGCGGAACGGACAGTTGACAAAGCCGCCGGGCGCGCTTGGGCGGCTGGAGGATGTGGCGATCTGGCTGGCCGGATGGCAGGGCCACGAAAAGCCGCAGGCCGATGCGGTGCAGATCGTGGTCTTCGCCGGCAACCATGGCGTGACGGCGCGCGGCATTTCCGCCTTTCCGCCCGAGGTGACGGTGCAGATGGTCGCCAACTTCCGCCAGGGCGGGGCGGCGATCAACCAGCTGGCGAAATGCTTCGGCGCCGCCATGTCGGTTCAGGCGCTGGAGCTGGACCGTCCCACCGCCGATTTCACCGCCGCCGCCGCGATGACCGAAGGCGAATGCGTCACCGCCCTGCGCTGCGGCTGGGATGCGGTCGATCCCGCCGCCGACATCCTGATCGTGGGCGAGATGGGGATCGGCAACACCACCCCCGCCGCCGCCATGGCCTGCGCGCTTTTCGGGGGGGCGCCAGTCGACTGGGCCGGGCGCGGCACGGGCCTCGACGATGCCGGGCTGGCCCGCAAGGCCGCGGTGGTGGCCGAGGGGCTGGCCCTGCACGCCCCGGCCCTGTCCGATCCGTTGCAGGTGCTGCGCCGCCTTGGCGGGCGCGAGATCGCCGCGATGACCGGCGCCATCGCCAGGGCGCGGGCCGAACGCATCCCGGTGATCCTGGACGGCTTTATCTGCACGGCCGCCGCCGCGGTGCTGGACCGGGCCCGGCCCGGCGCGCTGGACCATTGCATCGCCGGCCATGTCAGCGCCGAAGGGGGCCACCCCCGCCTGCTGGCCGCACTGGGCAAGGAACCGCTGGTCAGCCTTGGTCTGCGGCTTGGCGAAGGTTCTGGCGCGGCGGTGGCGCTTGGCCTCGTGAAGGCGGCGGTCGCCTGCCATTCCGGCATGGCGACCTTTGCCGAGGCCGGCGTTTCGGGCGCCTGAGCTATTCCGCCGCCTCGGTCCGGGCCGGGGCGGCTGGCTCCGGCTCGACCACCAGGGGGGCGGGCACCAGGGGCGCGGGCGCGGGGATGGGCGAGGGTTCCATCACCCGCACCTCGTGCAGGTCGTCCATCATCGCCTCTTCCATGTCGCGGTCCAGCTTGCGGGCGCGGGCGATATAGGCCTCGTTCAGATGAACGGGCTGGCCCGGCACCCAAAGCTCTGCCATCTCGCGCAGGGCGGCGCGGTCGACGCGGAAATAGGTGCGCGACAGCTTTGCCGCCTCGTAGTCGGTGAACCCCATGTTTTCCAGCACATAGCGCCCGGCACGCAGCGAGGAATCAAAGGTTTCCCGAACGATGTCATTCGCCCCGGCCCGGTAAAGCGCATAAACATTCACCCGGTCATAAGCGCGGGCGACGATGTGCAGGTCGGGCCGCTGCTGGCGGGCGTGGGTCACGATCCTGATCGCGTTTTCCGGGTTGTCGACCGCCACCACCAGAACCTGCGCCTGCTTCAGCCCCGCGGCTTCCAGCAGCTCGGGGCGGGCAGGGTCGCCGAAAAAGCCCTTTACCCCGAACTGGCGCAGGTTCTCGATGGTCGCAAGGTCGCTGTCCAGCACCACCGTCTGCACGCCCGAGGTGCGGACAAGGCTGTTCACCACCCGGCCAAAGCGACCGATCCCGGCGATGATCACCATGCCCTGTTCGTCGATCCGGTCCGGGGCGCGCTCGGGCGTGCGGCGCACCATCCGCCGCGCAAGGCGGTCATAGCCGATGAAAAGCGCGGGGGTCAGCAGCATCGACAACGAAATCACCAGGGCGGTGATCTCGGACTGGTCCTGCGTCAGGATGCCCTGCTGATGCGCGAAACTGGCGACGAGAAACCCGAATTCGCCCGCCTGCGCCAGCCCGAGCGCGAAAAGCCACACATCCCGCCCCCGCAGGCCAAAGACGGTGCCCAGGACCAGCAGCACCACGGCCTTGATCGCGATCAGCCCCAGTGTCAGGCCAAGGATCAGCCCGGGCCGCGCCAGCAGCCCCGGAATGTCGATGCCGACGCCCACGGTCATGAAGAACAGGCCCAGAAGCAGACCCTTGAACGGCTGGATATCCGCCTCGATCTGGTGGCGGAACTCCGAGTTTGCCAGCACCACCCCGGCCACGAAGGTGCCAAGGGCGGGCGACAGGCCCACCAGCATCATCAGGAACGCGATCCCCAGCACCAGCAGCAGCGAGATGAAGGTCGACATCTCCGGCAGGCGCGAGGCATGGACGAACCGGAACACCGGCCGCGTCAGGAAATGCCCGCCCAGGATGATCGCGGCGACAATGGCCAGCGTCAGCCCGGTGGCGGCCCAGTCGGGCAGTTCGTCCACAAGCGTCAGCAGCGGCTGCGCGACATTCTCGGCCGCCACCTCGGCGTGGCCGGAGGCAACGGTGTCGGCGATGCGCGCCGCCGTCCCCGGCTCGGGTTGCAGCGACAGCAGCGGGATCAGCGCCAGGATCGGCACCACCGCCACATCCTGCGTCAGCAGAACCGAAAAGGACGTGCGCCCCCCCGGCGTCCGCATCAGGTTCTTTTCGTTCAGCGTCTGAAGCACGATCGCGGTCGAGGACAGCGCCAGCATCATCCCCAGCACCAGCCCCATCTGCCAGGGATAGCCCAGGGCGACGACCGCCGCCGCGACAAGGGCCGCCGTCACCAGAACCTGGCTGCCGCCCAGACCCAGCAGCTTGTGGCGCATGTCCCACAGCGTCCGCGGCGCCAGTTCCAGCCCGATCAGGAACAGCATCAGCACCACGCCGAATTCCGCGAAATGCTGAAGCTCGGCCGCATCGGTGCCCGCGACATGCAGCACCGGCCCCACCAGGATGCCCGCCGCCAGATAGCCCAGAACCGAGCCCAGCCCCAGCCGCACCGCCAGCGGCACGACCAGCACCGCAGCGCCCAGATAGATACTGGCCTGAAGCAGGAATCCTTCCATTCCCGGTCCTTTCGGAGGCTTGGCGATGTGGGTCTTGCGGGGGGCCGCGCGTTGGCCCGCCCCCTTGGCCCCGAGCGTTAGCTTGCGGCCGGGCGCCTGTCCATGGGCGAAAGGTGCGGGGGCATCAACCTTTCGGCAGCGCGGCGTCAAAGGGATGCCGTCGCCGCGGGGGATGAGTCAGCCCTGACACATTGCGTGAAACGCCGCGATCAGCCCTCGGGCAGCGTCAGGCTGAGCATCCGGCTGCCCTTCTGGTAGCGGACTTCGCTTGTGGTGATGGCGGCGACGCGGCCGCCGTCCAGCGTGTCGCCGACCTTGACCTTGCTGTAGCGGCCGTTCGACTGCCGGACCAGCGCATAGCGGTTCGAGGCCGAGCCATAGACGCCGATCAGGTTGGTCTTGGACAGGTTGATCGCATTGGCGAATGTGGCCTGCTTGGCGACCGAGGCCTTGACCGGGATCTTCGGCGCGGCGCTGGCCACTTCGGGTTCGTCGTCGGCCTCGGCCTCGGTGCGGGCGGCGGGTTCGGGCTGCGGTTGCGCCTTGGGCTGGGCCGTCGCCACGACCTGGGGCTGGGGTTGCGCCTCGGGCTCCGCCGCGCGGACGGCGGCGGCGACCGCCGCCTCGACCGCGCGCGACAGATCGCGCGGGCGGGGTGCGGGACGGCTGGAAATCGCCAGCGCGCCGGGCGGAAGCTGGGCCGAGGCCAGCGTGACCTCGGGGTTGGCGGTCGATGCGGCGGCGGCCGCCTTTCGGGCCGCGTCGCCTGCCGCCACAACGGCGGCGGTGCGCCCCTGCGGACGAAGCGATGCGGTGCTGGCATCGTTCACAACCGGGGCCGCGGCATCATCCTGCGCGGGGGCCAGACCCTCGGGGCGGGCCTTGGGACGTGCGCCCGCCAGGGCAGGGTCCGCGGGCGGCAAGGGCGCAGCTTCTGCCGCGGGCAACGCCGCCGCGGGTTGGGCAACGACGGGTGCAGTTGCCACCGCGGCGGCGGCCGTCACGCTGGCCGGACGCTCGGGGGGCAGCACCTTGGGCCTGCCCGCGATCAGCGTCACGCCATCGGGGGTGACGATGCCCTGCGGCGTCGGAACGATCCGCCCTTCGGCATCGAACTTGTAGACGGTGCCAAAGGGGGGCGGCGCGGCGCCGGTGGCCGGGGCCGCATCCGTGCCGGCCGGCGGCGTGGTCAATGCCTGCGGGTCGGTCGTGGCAGGCGGGGTATCGGCGGTCGCAAGGAAAATCTCGTCTTGCGGCGCGTCGGATGCGGGCGCTGCGGGGGCGGACGAGGCCGCGGCATCCGTTGTCGGCGCGGGTTCGGGCGCGGGCTGTGCAGCGGCGATTTCCGCCGCAGTCGCCTCGGTCGTCGCCTCGGCCGGTGTCGCCTCAGCTGGCGCGGTTTCGACGGTTGCCGTGTCGGGAGGCAGGTCGCTGGCGGCATCCGCATCCTGCCCCTCGGCCGGGAAATCCGCCGGGTCCTGCAGGTCTGCCGCCATCTCATCCTGTTCCGAGGGCGCGGCGCCTTCGCCGGAAACCACTGTCGTATCAGCAGGTTGCGTCTCGTTCTTCGAGCTGGTTATGAAGGACGATACCGCCGCCGCGACGGCGATGATCACCACAAGCGCAATCGTCAGGATCAGGCCCAGATAGCGCGGTTTGCCCCGCACGGGCAGGTCGCGGGTCTTGAAGGTCGTGCCGGGCGCCATCGTGGCGGCCGCAGCCGCGGCCTGCGGCGTGACGGGCGGACGTGGCGTCGGCGTGGCCGGCTGCGGCGCCGGGGCCTTGCGCTTTTTCGTGCCCGGAATCGTCTGCGCCGTCACACCGGCCGAGGCCGCGGTGCGGGCGGGCGCGGCCTTGGGGCGCAGCGGCGGCAGATCGGGCACCTTTGCCGCAGGACGGGGCGCCTGCGGACGGGCGGCCGGGCCGACGGGCGGAGGGGCCTTTGCCGGGGCGGTCAGCGGCGGCACGGTCGTGCCGCCCGCCCGGCGGCTGGCAAAGGCCGAAAGCATCGCGGTCGACGGCATCGGCGGCAGATCATCCTCGGCCGGGGCGCCTGCCACGGACTCCGGCGCGGTCGGGGCTTCGTCCTCGACCGGAACGTCGATGGCCATCGGCGCCTCGTCGGCAGGCTGGCGCGGCTGGGGCGCAAAGGGCGGACGCGCGGCATCCGGCCCGGAAATCGACAGCGCCGGTGCCGCCTCGAACTCCTCGGCCAGGGGGGCTGGCGCAAGCAGATCCGTCTCGGGCAGATCGGGGCCTGGCAGGTCCAGAGGCTCGGGGTCGAAGGCGGGCGTGGGGCCCGGTTCCGGTGGGACGGGCGGGGGCGGGTCTTGCGGCGGCAGCGGCACGGGATCGGGCGCCGGGCCGGGGTCTTCCTGCGGCGCGGGGTCCGGGGGCAGGTCGGGCCGGGGCGGAATGCCCTCGGGCTCGGCCGGGGGCAGTTCGTCGGGCGCGGACTGCGGCAGGGGATCGCCCTGCGCGGCAATGGCGTCCATATCCGCGGCGCCCGGCACGACCAGCGGCAGCCCGCGGTCGACCACGACCACCGGCGCCAGATCGCGTTCGACCCGGTCGCCGCCGTGCAGGAAGGCCGAGGCCATGCCAGAGGTGCCGAACCACGGCTCGCCCGCAAAGGCGCCCTCGGGCGGAATGGCGGCGAAGCCGACCGGGTTCATCCGGTGCTGCATCGCAAAGCTTTCCGCCTCTTCCAGCGTTTCGCGGGCGATGACGGCGACTTGAACATCCTCTCCGGCACCGGACCAGTCGAAGACCAGATCATCCGCGGCATAGGGGGTGCGGCCATCCAGCCCGTCGCGGATCTGGGCCCTGCGGTCGGCGTCGTCGGGACCGGGTGCCACGAGATCGGTATAAAGGATCTGGCTGTTCGGGATGATCAGCTTGGTGGTGATGCCTTCGGGCGAAAGCTCCAGCGCAATCGCGCGCAGATCGTCCAGCCCCTGCGCCATGTCGCCATCCATCGCGACCTCGCCCACCTCGCGCCAGCCGCGCGGAGTGCGGAACAGAAGCGCGACCGTTTCGTCGCGGAAGTCGAGCGCAAAGTTCGGTTTCATGTCACGGGTCTAGCACGGGAAAAGGGGCAGCGGGAACGCGCCCCGCGGGTCGCGCCTTTCCTACAGCAGCTTTCCGCCGAATGAAAGAAAAACACCCGTGAGCGGCCCAAGGATGGCCTTGCCTCGCGCGTCCAAGATACGAAATGTCGCAGGAATCCAAAGGAGGACCATATGCGCATCCTGAAACCCCTGATCCTTGCCGTCGCCCTGGCCGGTCCGGCCGCGGCCGACGATGCCCGCATCACCGTGACGGGCGAGGGCACGGTGCAGGCCGTGCCCGACATCGCCACCATCAGTCTGGGCGTGACCACCCAGGACGCCAGCGCCGCCGGGGCGCTGGCCGCCAACACCACCGCGCTGGCCGCCGTGCTGGACCGGATGAAGGCCGCGGGGATCGAGGGTCGGGATATCCAGACCTCGAACCTGTCGGTCAGTCCGAACTGGTCGAACTACGATTCCTCGACCCCGCAGAAGATCACGGGATATACCGCGACCAATATGGTGACGGTCACGGTCCGCGATCTGGGCAAGCTGGGCGCGGTGCTGGACAAGGCCGTGACCGATGGCGCCAACACCCTGAACGGGTTGAGCTTTGGTCTGGCCGACATGAAGCCCGCGCTGGACGAGGCGCGCAAGCGCGCCGTCGCCGATGCGCTGGACCGGGCAAGGCTGCTGACGGGTGCGGCGGGCGTCGGGCTGGGGCAGATCGTTTCGATTTCCGAGAATGGCGGCTATTCGCCCCCCGTGCCGATGTTCCGCGCCGAGGCGAAGATGGACGCCGTTCCCGTCGCGCAGGGCGAGATGGGAATCTCTGCCTCGGTCACGCTGGTTTTCGATCTGAAACAGTGACTTGCGTGGCAAAGTTGAAGCGGCCCCTGCGGGGGCCGCCTTGACGTTCGGGGCCGTTCAGGCCGTGGCCTTGGTCAGCGCCTGATCCAGATCTGCGATGATGTCGGCGGCATCCTCGATCCCGATCGACACCCGCACCACATTGGGCGAGGCGCCGGCGGCGATCTGCTGCGCCTCGGTCAACTGGCGATGGGTGGTCGATGCCGAATGGATGATCAGGCTGCGCGCATCGCCCAGGTTCGCGACATGGCTGAACAGCTTTACATTGTCGATCAGCCGCACGCAGGCGTCATAGCCGCCCTTCAGCGCGAATGTGAACAGCGCCCCGGCCCCCTTGGGCGAGATCGTCGCGACCCGCCCGTGCCAGGGCGAGGACGGCAGGCCCGCATAGGTGACGTATTCGACCCGCGGATCCGCCTCCAGCCATTCGGCGACCTTCTGCGCATTCTCCACATGTTTCGCCATGCGCAGGCCCAGCGTCTCGATCCCCATCAGGGTGTAATGCGCCCCCTGCGGGTTCATCGTCATGCCAAGGTCGCGCAGCCCGACCGCGATGGAGTGGAAGGTAAAGGCCATCGCCCCGAGCGCGCCGTGAAAGTTCAGCCCGTGATAGGCGGGTTCGGGTTCGGACAGCGACGGGAACTTGCCCGATTTCGACCAGTCGAAACGCCCCGAATCGACAATCGCCCCGCCGGTGACGGTGCCGTTGCCGGTCAGGTATTTCGTCACCGAATGCACGACCAGCGTGGCGCCGTGGTCGATGGGTTTGACCAGCCACGGCGTCGCCAGCGTGTTGTCCACGATCAGCGGCAGGCCCGCCTTGTCAGCGACCTTGGCCACGGCGTCGAGGTCGGTGATATAGCCGCCGGGGTTGGCGATGGATTCGCAGAAGATCGCGCGGGTTTTGTCGTCGATCGCTGCCTCGACCGCGGCCAGATCGTCGAAATCGACGAACCGCGCCGACCAGCCAAAGCGTTTGATCGTCTGGGAAAACTGGGTGATCGTGCCGCCGTAAAGCCGCGTCGAGGCGACGATGTTCAGCCCCGGCCCCATCAGCGGGAACAGCGCCATGATCTGTGCCGCATGGCCCGAGGAACAGCAGACGGCACCCGCGCCGCCTTCCAGCGCGGCGATGCGGCTGGCCAGTGCGGAAACGGTCGGGTTGGTCAGGCGGGAATAGATATAGCCCACCTCTTGCAGCCCGAACAGTTTCGCGGCGTGATCGGCATCGCGGAACACATAGGCGGTGGTCTGATAGATCGGCACCTGCCGCGCGCCGGTGGCGGGGTCGGGCGCGGCGCCCGCGTGGATGGCCAGTGTGTCGAAGCCCTGATCGCTCATCATATCCTCCCTGAACGGTTGGCGCGCAGGCTAGGGTATCGGGGGCCATGGCTCAACAGCCACAAAGGGAACGGCGCGGTCGATTTCGTCGCAGGACGGGGAAGGGGAATCTACGCGCGGTCGTCCTTTGGGCTGCCCAGCACCACATAGGTGGTCAGCGATCCCGGATGCGGCAGCAACCCCCAGCACATCCGTATGGAAATGCTTGCAGGCGGTAAGGTCCGCACATTCCACTCGCAACAGGTGTTCGACGGTTCCGGTGATGTTGTGGCACTTCGCGCACCTAGGGCGCGCGGAAGATCGGTTATGCCGCCCCGCCTGGTGCGGGGCGGGCGGGCGGCGTGCCGATGACCTTTGTGCAGGCGGCGGCCTTTCGATGGGTCAATCCCAAGGCCTGGGCCATGGCCTTGAGCGCAATTGCCGCCCATGCCCCCGATCCGGCGCCGTGGACAGGGGCGGCGGTGGCCGGGGTGTTCGGCGCGGTCAACCTGCCCTCGGTCAACGTCCTGGACCGCGGCGGGCGAGGGGGGCGGCGCTGACTGACCGATCCGGCGGGGTTGCGGGTCTTCAACTGGACGAGGGCGGGTCTGCCGGTCGCCAGTCTCCGGCCGATCCTGACGCATTGAGGGGCGGCGGATCCCGCCCGGAGGTCAGCGCGTCCACAACCCTTCGCGCTTGATCCGGTTGCGCAGGGCCTGCTCTTTCCGGGGCAGGTCGCTGCGGTCGAAAAGCGCGCGGACCCTGGCACCCTCGCCCTTCCAGATCATCTTGCGGAAGGGCGGATAGGTTTTCAGCACCGCACTTGTGGCGGGCAGGGCCGCGATCTCTTCCAGCAGCTGCACCACCCGGTCGCTTTCGCGGGCATAAAGCAACGGCAGAAGGCGCCAGTGGCAGGTCACGTCGCCGTCCAGCCCCGCCAGTTCCGGCCCCGGCCTGCCGCCGCCGAAGGACTGGATGACCAGCGGCAGCGCGATCTGGTCCAGCCAGGGATCGAGGCTCTGGCAAACCAGCTCGTCGGGGGGATTGTCGCGGATTTCCGCGGCAAAGCGCGAAAAGCGGTCGCCAAAGGCATGGGGGCTTTGGTGAAAGAACCAGCCCGCGTTGAAGTAGAGATAGCGCCGCCAGTGCTCATCGGGCCATGACGGGTCCAGAGAGGATGGAAAATCCAGCCCGAACCTGTCGTAGAGCGCCTGCCAGATCGCCGTATATCCGGGGCCGTAGAGGTCGGGCTGGGGCCAGGTGCCCTCGCGCCGCATGCTGGCCGAAGGACGGCTGAAGTCGAAGGGAACCTGCGACAGCGGCCCGGTGATCAGCGTATCGGTGTCCAGAAACAGGAACGGCGCGTCTGGCAGGGCGGCCAGCGCCTCGATCTTGTTGCCATGCGGATAGCTGGCGCCGAAGACACGGTTCTGAAAGGGCAGGATCGCGGCACCCAGGCTTTCCAGCGCCGCGCGAACCGCGGGTTCGATCCGCGGATCGCCGGGCCAGAGCGGACCGGGCTGCGGCTCGGCGATGAACAGGGTTCCGGCAAAATCCGGGTCGCAATGCCGCAGCGAGGCGGCCAGCAGCAGCGCCTCGTATTGCAGGCGTCCGGCCTGGCCGATTGCCAGAATGTTGAATGAACCCACCACCATGATACCCACCTGTCGCCCGCAACTATAGGCGGCGGCGCGCGGGCGGGAAACCGGATTCCTTGTCCCTGGTGGCGGGTTTCTCAGGCGCGGGCCTTGCGCGGCTGCGGCCGAAAGGGTGTGACCTGCGGCAGCGGGGGCTCGCAGCGTCCCCGCGACAGGACGCGCAGGAAGACCGCCCCGATGCCGGCAAGCGCGCCGACCAGCCCGGCCCCGATGTAGCCAAGCCCGACGAGCCACCACGAATGTCCGGTGATCCCCAGAAAGATGGCCATGAGCGATCCGCAAAGAACGCTGGCGAAGATGATGAGTATGAGCATTCTGCTCCCCATGTCAGAAGTGGATGGGGCGGGCGTTTTACACCCACAGGTTGTTTATGAGGCAGAATGTGTCCATAAGCGGACTTTCGCCGGGCCTGAACATGACCATACAGGGGTTATTCCGGGGCATCGGCGCACGGGCCCCGAAATGAGCGGAAATCGCGCCTTGGCCGTGTCGAGGGGGGCCAGGCGCCGCCCGATGTGCGAGGTGCCACGGCGACAGATACCCGGTATCCGCACGGCGGGGTGCCTGTGCGGAGAATCCTCATGTGAAACAGGAAGATGGTGGGCGATCCTGGAATCGAACCAGGCATGAGTCGCCTCGGCGGAGTTACAGTCCGCTGCCACACCTTGTAGCATATCGCCCACTGGGGGCGGGGAATAGCCAAGGCGGCGGGGGGCGTCAAGAGGCCTTTGGGCGGGTTTCTTTCGGCTTGCATCGCTGCCCTGCCGCGCGGCATTGTCGCCGCCTGAAAATCAGGGGATGCAGCCGATGGCGGGCACGAAGAAACCGGCCTGGGTGGTCGACAAGGAACGCACACGCCGCATCGAGGCGAAGGAAACCGTCTGGCTGTTCGGCCTGCACGCCGTGCGCGATGCGCTGGTCAACCCGCGCCGGGAAAAGCTGCGGCTGGTGGTGACGAAGAACGCCGCCGACAAGTTGGCCGATGCCATCGCAGAGGCCGGGGTGGAACCCGAGATCAGCGATCCGCGCAAGTTCGCCGCGCCCATTGACGAGGGCAGCGTCCATCAGGGCGCCGCGCTTGAGGTGCGGCCGCTGAACTGGGGGCGGCTGGCCGATGTCGTCATCGGGGGCGAGGGTGCGCCGCTGGTCGTGCTGCTGGACCGGGTGACGGACCCGCACAACGTGGGCGCGGTGCTGCGGTCGGCCGAGGTGTTCGGCGCGCGCGCGGTGATCGCCCCCCGCCACCATTCCGCGCCCGAGACCGGGGCGCTGGCCAAGACGGCCAGCGGCGCGCTGGAACGCCAGCCCTATCTGCGGGTGACGAATCTGGCCGAGGCCATGGAGGAGCTGAAGGAGATGGGCTTTACCCTGATCGGGCTGGACGGCGATGGCGATGTGACGCTGGCCGATGCCATGGCAAAGGCGGGCAGCCGCGCCGTGGGGCTGGTTCTGGGCGCCGAAGGCCCCGGCCTGCGCGACAAGACGCGCGAGACCTGCGACGTGATCGCGCGCATTCCCTTTGCCGGGGGGTTCGGGTCGCTGAACGTGTCGAACGCCGCAGCCGTGGGGCTTTATGCCGCCGCCAACCGCTGAAACCCGAAAAGTTTCAAGATCACAAAAATGGGATTGGAACTTTAAATCGAGTTTAGGGATTCTATGTCACATACAGGGCACGGGATCGGAACTCCCGTCTCTTGTTCACTGTCCCTCGTTCCGCGACTGGCGCCCGGATTTCGTTCCGGGCGCCTTTTTCTTCTCAGGGAGGCCCGGATGATAGCGACCGGCAAAGATCTGACCGACAACGATCTGCGCGACATTCTGCGTGAAACGAAGACCATCGCCCTTGTCGGCTGGTCGCCGAAGCTTGACCGGCCCAGCCACGGGGTGGCGAACTACCTGAAGGCGCGGGGGTATCGGGTGATCCCGGTCAATCCGGGGCAGGCGGGGGTGCAGGCCCTGGGCGAGACGGTCCGCGCCTCGCTGTCCGAGATCGGCGAGCCGGTGGATATGGTCGACATTTTTCGCCGGTCCGAAGAGGTGGGGCCGGTGGTGGACGAGGCGCTGAGCCTGCCGGGCGTCAGGACGATCTGGATGCAGTTGGGGGTGGAGAATGCCGAAGCCGCGGCAAAGGCCGTGGCGCGGGGGCTGAAGGTGGTGCAGAACCGCTGTCCGGCGATCGAGATCCCGCGGCTGGGGCTTTGATGTCCAGACCACCCCGCAGGGTATTTGGGCCAAGATGAAGGGGGAAGGATCAGGGCAGGATGTGCAGCCAGCCCCAGATCGTCAGGATCGAGGCGGCGGTGCCGATCAGCACGGCCGAGGCATTGACGCGCTTGGCCACGCCGTAAAGGTGGGCGAAGAGATAGGCGTTCACGCCCGGCGCCATGGCCGCCGTCATCACCGCCGACCGCAGCTGGTTGGTGCCGAGGTCGAAGACCCAGCGGCCGAGCGTATAGGCGATGGCGGGATGCACGATCACCGACAGCAGGCAGACCATGGCGATGGTGCGCATGTCGCCTTCGGGGCGGTAGCGCAGCAGGACCCCGCCGAGGCCGAACAGCGCCGCCGGCACCGCGGCGCGCGCCATCATCTCCAGCCCGCCGGAAATTGCTGCGGGCACCGGAAGGCCGGTCATGTTGAAGGCGAGGCCCGACAGAACCCCGATCACCAGCGGCTGGCGGAGGATGCCGCGCAGGATCTGCGGCAGCAGGTGGCGGATATGCGTCGGCCGGCCGCGCGCGCGCGCCAGTTCCATCGCGATGATGCCGAAGGTATAGAACATCGGCGAATGCAGCGCGATGATCGAGAAGTTCCCGGCCAGGGCGTCCGCGCCATAGGCGCGCTCGGTGATCGGCACGCCCAGGAGCAGCGAGTTGGAAAACAGCGCGGCAAAGCCGATGGCGACCGAATCCTCGGGCGGGCGGTGGAAGATCACCCTTGCGCCCAGAAAGCCCAGGAAAAAGCAGGTGAAGGCGCCGATGTAGAAGGACAGGAACAGGCCAAGTTCCGCCTCGGCCCCGATGTCGAGCGTTGCGATGGATTTGAACAGCAGGCACGGAATGGCGAAGTTCTGCGAGAACCGCATCACCCCGTCCACCGCCGCCTCGCCGAACCCGATCCAGCGCGCGGCCGCATAGCCGAAGCCGATGACCAGAAAGACCGGAAGGATGACGTCGATCAGCGCGTTCATTCTATGGTGTCGTAGCCGATCTGCATCCCGTCATATGCAGGCTCTACGCCCGCGGGCAGTTCGGCGGCAAGCGCCGCATGGTCCATGTCGATGTGCATGTTCGTCAGAACCGCGCGTGCCGGTTTTGCACGCGCAATCCATTCGAGGGTGAGCGCCAGATGGGCATGTGTGGGATGCGGCTTGCGCCGCAGGGCATCGACCACCCAGCAGTCGAGACCGGACAGATGCGGCCAGCTTTCCTCGGGGATCTCCACCGCATCGGGCAGATAGGCGAGCGCGCCCATGCGAAAGCCGAGCGCGTTGATCGTGCCATGGTTGGCGTAGAAGGGCGTCATGCGGATGATGCCGCCCGCGCCCGCCACCTCGACCTCGCCGTCGATGGTGTTCAGATCCAGGATCGGGGGATAGGGGCTGCCCGCGGGCTGGACGAAGGCATAGCCGAACCGCGACAGCAGCGCGTCCTGCGTCGGCCCGTCGGCCCAGACGGCCAGGCGGCGGCGGATGTTGAACACCACCTGCCGCAGATCGTCGATCCCGTGGGTATGATCGGCATGGGCATGGGTAAAGACGACGGCATCCAACTCGCCCACGCCCACATCCAGCAACTGGTCGCGCATGTCGGGCGAGGCGTCGATCAGCACGCGGGTGGTGCCGTCCGGGGTGTGCCTTTCGACCAGCATGGAGCAGCGGCGGCGGCGGTTCCGGGGGTTGGCGGGGTCGCAGTCGCCCCATTCGTTGCCGATGCGCGGCACGCCCGCCGATGACCCGCAGCCAAGGATGGTGAAGGTCAGCCGTGCCATGTCAGGCCGCCCCTGCGCGCCGCGCTGCGCGGGTGAACAGCCGGTCGAAATTGGCCGAGGTGGCGGCGGCAAATTCCTCGACCGTCAGGCCAAAGACCTGCGCGCCGGTCCGGGCGGTGATGGCGGTATAGGCGGGCTCGTTCCGGCGGCCGCGATGGGGCGGGGGGGCCAGATAGGGGCTGTCGGTTTCCAGCAGGATGCGGTCCAGCGGGGCGGCGGCAAAGATGTCGCGCAGGTCCTGGCTTTTCGGAAAGGCGGCGATGCCCGACATCGACAAATAGAACCCCAGGTCCAGCGCCGCGCGGGCGAGATCTGGGCCCGAGGAAAAGCAGTGCATGACGCAGGAATAGGGCCTTTCGCGGAACCCTTCGGTCAGAATCCGCGCCATGTCGTCGTCGGCGGCGCGGGCGTGGATGATCAGCGGCAGGCCGGTTTCCTGCGCGGCCCGGATATGGATGCGCAGCGATTCCTGCTGCATCCCGGCGCTGTCGGCGGAATAGTGGTAGTCCAGCCCCGTTTCGCCGATGCCGACCATGCGCGGGTCGCGGGCCAGTGTCACCAGATCCTCCAAGCTGACCAGTGGCTGTTCGGTCACGCTCATCGGGTGGATGCCGGCGGCGTAGAACACGCCTTCGTTCGCGGCGACGATGGCCTGAACCCGCGGCAGGTTCACCAGCCGGGTGCAGATCGTCACCATCCGCGTCACGCCTGCGGCGCGGGCACGGGCGATCACCTCGGGCAGTTCGGTGTCGAAATCGGGAAAGTCGAGGTGACAGTGGCTGTCGACTATTTCGGGCGGGGCGGTCATCACGGGCCTTTGGCTGAGGCGACCTGTGCCGCCGTCTCGTCAACCTTCAGGACCATATCCATGAGAAGCGCGGCGGGGTCAAGGTTGACCGCCTTGCCGCGCCGTGCCCGCAGGCCCAGCGTCTGCGCCAGTTCCGCCCATTGCCGAGCGGCCTGTTGGTCGGGGGCCAGCCGGGCGATCAGCGCGGCCTCGCCCGGTGCAGCCTCGGGCGGGGTCTGGCGGGTGATGCCGGCGCGGGCGACGCGGGCCAGAAACAGGTCGATCAGCGTCAGGATCAGGTCGAACCGCTGTTCCGCCCCCTTGCCCGCGCCGCTGTCGGCGAGCGCAAGCGCCCGCGGCCGGTCAAGGCGGGGCAGGGTGGAAAACAGCGAGACCAGATCGTGATAGGTCTTCAGCCCGTCCAGGTTGGTCATGCGGAACGCCTCGCCCACCGACCCGCCCGCCAGTTCGGCCAGCGCCTGCGCCTCGTCCGGCTCGACCGCGCCTCCCGCCTGTTCCAGTGCTGCGGCCAGCGGTCCGGCCGCCAGCGGCGTCAGGCGCAATTCCCGGCAGCGCGACCGGATCGTCGGCAGCAGGCGAAAGGGCTGGTGGCTGATCAGGAACAGCGTCACGCCCTGGGGCGGCTCCTCCAGAAGCTTCAGCAGGGCGTTCGCGGCCGAAGGGTTCATCTCGTCTACGGTGTCGATGATCGCCACCCGGCGGCCGCCATCGGCGGCGGACAGGGTGAAGAAAGACTTCATCCTCCGCACTTCCTCGACCGTGATGTCCTGGCGCAGCCGTTCGGCCTTGTCGTCCCAGGGGCGGCGCAGCAGGAACAGACGCGGCTCGGACAGGGCGGCGATGCGGCGGGCGACGGGGTGGTCGGGGTCCACCTCCAGCGTATCGGGCGGGGGCGGGCCGCCGAACAGGCCGCCCTCCGCCTCGGGCGCGGCCAGCAGGAAGCGGGCCAGCCGCCAGGCCAGTGTCGCCTTGCCGATCCCGCGCGGGCCGGTGATCATCCAGCCATGATGAAGGCGGCCCGTGTTGAAGGCCGACAGGAATTCCGCTTCGGCCGCCGCATGGCCGAAAAGCTGCGCGGTTTCGCGCGGATGCGGGGCGCCTTCCACCCGGTCGGCCTCGGGCAGATCGGTCATTCCAGACCGTCCAGCGCGACGGCCAACACATCCGCCGCCACCGCCTGTGCCGCGCGCGCGCCGTCGATCACGCGGAACCGCGGCGCCGTTGCGAGGTCGAGGAACGCCGCCCGCATCCGTTCCTGCATCGGCAGGCCCATCTCCTCGAACCGCATCTCGCCGGTCTGGCGCGCGGTGGCGCGGGCAAGGCCAAGGCGCGGGTCAATGTCGATCAGGAATGTCAACTCCGGCTCGATCCCGATCATCAGATCGTGCAGGCGGTCGACGGTGCGGCGCAGGTCGCCCCGCGTGACGCCCTGATAGACGCGGGTGGAATCGGCGAAACGGTCGGTGATGACCACCGCGCCCCGCGCCAGCGCCGGGCGGATCGTCCGTTCCAGGTGGTCGCGGCGGGCGGCGGTGAACAGCAGCAGCTCGGTTTCCGCCGACCAGCGGTCGCCCGCGCCTTCCAGCACCAGACGGCGGATTTCCTCGGCCCCCGGACTGCCGCCGGGTTCGCGGGTCAGCACGACCTCTCGGCCCGTCGCGCGCAACCCGTCGGCCAGCAGCCGGGCCTGCGTGGACTTGCCCGACCCGTCTATCCCCTCGAAGCTGAGAAAGGCGCCCGCCATCGCCTCAGGACGCCGGGGCAGGTGCCTTGCCGCCCAGATACTGCTCGGACAGTGTCGCGGCGGCGGCGCCCAGCCGTTTCAGGAAACCACCGCGGGGCACATCCGCCTCGGCCACCAGCGGCACACGGGCATCGGGCAGGTCGGGCACATGCACGACCAGTTCGGCGATCTGCTGGCCCTTGGCAACGGGGGCGGCAACGGGGCCGGTATAGACGACCTCGGCCGTCATCTGCCCCTGCACCAGCGAGGGCACCAGAAGCTTCAGATCCTGCGCCGGGACAAGGCCCACCGTATCGGCAGCCCCCATCCAGACATCGGCGGCGGCGACACGGGTGCCCGCGGTCGCGACCGTCTTTTGCACGAACTGGCGGAAGGCCCAGTTGGCGATCGCCTCGGATTCCTGCGCGCGCGCGGTTTCCGACGGCAGGCCCATGATCACAAAGACGATCCGGCGCCCCGAATTGTCCACCGCCGACCCGACAAGGCCATAGCCGGCCTCTTCGGTATGGCCGGTCTTCAGCCCGTCGGCGTGCCAGTCGCCGCCCTGAATCCGCAGCAGCGGGTTGCGGTTGTTCGCATTGGCCGGAACCCGGTCCTTGTAGTTGAAGCTGGTCAGGCCGAAGTTCTTGTAAAGCTCGGGGAATTCCGAGATCAGCCGCACGGCAAGCAGGCCAAGGTCGCGCGCGCTCATCCGCTGGCCGGGGTCGGGCCAGCCCGAGGCATTGGCGAAATGCGCGGTATCCATGCCAAGCGCGGTGGCGCGCTGGTTCATCAGCCCGGCGAAAGCCCCCTCCGAGCCGCCCAGACCTTCGGCGACGACCACGCAGGCGTCGTTGCCCGAGTTGATGATGATGCCGTGGATCAGTTCCTCGACGCTGGGGCGGTCGTCGGGTTTGACGAACATCTTGGACCCGCCCATCTTCCACGCCTTTTCCGAGACGGCAAAGGTGGTGTCCATCGTGACGCGCCCGTCGTGCAGCGCCTCGAACAGCATGTTCAGCGTCATCAGCTTGGACATGGAGGCCGGGGGCAGGGGCACTTCGGCGTTCTTGTCCATCAGGACCGTCTGCGTCGTCAGGTCATAGACCCAGGCGGCGGTCGCCTGGGTTTCAAAGGCCCGGACCGGCAGGGCGGCGATGGTCGCGAACAGCGCGACGAGGATCAGGCGCAGATGCGGCATCGGCTTCCTTTCAGCGTTTCAGAACATAGGCGTCGGCAAAGCCTGCCGTCTTGGCCTTGGCCAGCGTGTCGGCCCCGCCACGGGCCGTGACCTGCCAGAAGGCCTTGCCCTGCGCCTCGCCCTTGCGGGTGTCGGCCGGGACGCCGGCCTTGGCCAGCTTGTCGGCGGCGCGCTTGGCATTTTCCTCGACCGAGAAGATCCCGATCTGGATCAGGCCGCCCGATGCCGCCTTGGCGGGGGCGGGGGCCGCCGGTTTCGCCGCCGCCGGGGCATTGACCGCGGGTTTCGGCGCGGCCGGAGTCGCGGCCTTCTTGCCGTCGGCGCGGTCCAGCGCCGCCGTCGCCACCGCCGCGGTATCCAGCGGCTTTGCCTCGACCGTCTCGGCCGCATCCAGGATGGGTTTGGAGGCGTCCGGCGCCGCCTCGGGCGTTTCCTGACGGCGCAGGGCCGTCACGCTGATCTTGACCGGCTGCCCCGCCAGCACGCCAAGCGCACCCGCGGCATCGGACGAGATCTGAAGCTTCGGCCCCGGATTGTCCCTTTCCCGCCGGAACAGCGCGCCGATGACGAACTTGCCATTCGCCGTATTGCGCAGGATCACCCGTTCCGGATCCTTGGCATCGGGCGAGGCGACCCAGACGCCGCCCAGCGAGGGCCGTCCGTCCCAAAGCGCGGTGTCCGAAACCTGAAAGACCTCGGGCGCCTCGACATCGTGGTCGACCAGCTTGACCGACCGCGAGGGGGCGGCCGCGGCGGCGGCAGGGGGTGCCTCGGTCGCCGACTTTTTCTTGAAAAATCCGCCTTCGTTCTGGCAACCCGCCACAAGGCCGGCCGTTGCAAGGATAAGGCCCATACGCCCGATCGCACCTGTCATATCCGCCCCCGGAATTACCGCGCCGGTCTTTCGCCGCGCTTTTGCCCATGCGCGCCCCGGCCCATCCCCGCGACGCAAACCCACCAAGCGCATCCGACGCCGGGCCTGATGCGCGGCTGCATCATATCCGCCCCTTGCCGCGCTGGAAACCCCGCCGCGGCGCCCATGGCAGATTTCGCCGCAGGATGCTTTCAGAATCGCGTGAGGGGCGCTATCCCCCCTGCCACCGGGCCCGGCCCGATGCGGAAGTGTGGCCGAGTGGTTTAAGGCTCTGGTCTTGAAAACCAGCGTGGGAGAGATCCCACCGTGGGTTCGAATCCCACCGCTTCCGCCA
>JASGFG010000040.1:0-34015 GCA_047605605.1 Paracoccaceae bacterium
TAAATATCCTCGGGGGGTGAGGGCCGCAGGCCCGAGGGGGGCAGACAGCCCCCCTTCTACGCCGACAGGAACGACACCGCCTGCATCGAAGGCGGCACCTTCACCCCTAGCCGGGTCAGGATCGCGGGCGCCAGCGAAAGCTGGTCCAGAACCTCGTCCGCCGCGGGGGCCGGACTGTCCCCGAAATAGTAAAGCGCGAAATCCTGCTGCAACTCTCCCGCGCCGCCGTGATGGCCCCGCGCGTCCTGGCCGTGGTCGGCGGTCACGATCACCTCATACCCGTTCTCGCGCCAGCGGCTGATCCACGGCGCAAGCTGGGCATCCATGGCGAAACAGGCATGGTCCATTTCCTCGCAGTCATGAAAGAACCGATGCCCCATGCTGTCCAGCGTGCAGGTGTGCAGCATCCCGTATTGAATGCCGAACCGTTCCGTCAGCCGCGTCAGCGTGGCGAACAGATCCACGTCCGAAGGCGTCATCTGGTTGGCATGGCCATAGCCGGTCATGGTATGGAACCGGCCATGGCTGATCGGGCCATCCTCGGGCTCGTCATATTCGATGTCGCGCACCGGGTCGAAGGGGCTGCGGTTGTACAGCTCCGACCAGAAGGAATGCGCCACCGCCCCGGTCAGCCCGCCCGCCGCCCGCACCTCGGAAAACACGTCGGGACATTCCAGCCGCCGGACATATTCGTTGCCCCAGACGTGGTGCGCTTGCGGCGGCACCCCGGTGTGGATCGAGGCATAGCAGGATGCGCTGGTCGACGGCAGCACCGCCCGCATCCGCCAGACCCGCGCCTCGCCCGACTGGACCCAGCCTTCCAGATTGCCGAACAGCCGGCGAAAGTTGGCATAAGGCACGCCGTCAAGGATGATCAGCAACAGCTTGCGAAAAGGGGCCTGCGCTACCTCGGCCAGTTTCTTCGCCGATTTCTTCGCCTTTTTCTGGTCGTAGCGGATGACCGAAGATGCCGGACTCAATTTCCTGCGCTTTCCATTTTGCGATGTTTCAGCACCTCTTCCAGCCATCCCAGCCGCATTTCCGGCACAGAAGACAACAAAAGGTCGGTATAGTCGTCAAACGGCGGGGTCAGCACGTCGGTCTTGCCGCCATAGCGGACCACCTGCCCGCGATACATCACCGCGATCTTGTCGGCGATGGCGCGCACTGTGGCCAGATCGTGGGTGATGAACAGATAGGCCACGTTCTCCTGCTTTTGCAAATCCAGCAGCAGCTTCAGGATGCCGTCCGCGACCAGCGGGTCCAGCGCCGAAGTCACCTCGTCGCAGATGATCAGCTTCGGCTTGGCGGCCAGCGCGCGGGCGATGCAGACCCGCTGCTTCTGCCCGCCCGAAAGCTCGGCCGGATAGCGGTCGGCAAAGCCCTTGCCCATCTCGATCTGGTCCAGCAGGTCTTGCAGGCGCTTTTTCTTCGCCTCGCCCTTCAGGTCGAAATAGAACTCCAGCGGGCGGCCAATGATCTGGCCGACCGTCTGGCGCGGGTTCATCGCCGTATCGGCCATCTGATAGATCATCTGCAATTCGCGCAGGTCGTCGCGTTTGCGCCCGGCCAGATCGCGCGACAACTCGCGCCCGGCAAAGGTGATCTTGCCTTGCAACGGCGGCAAAAGCCCGGTGATCGCACGGGCCAGCGTCGACTTGCCCGACCCCGATTCCCCCACCACCGCCAGCGTCTGCCCCGCAGGCAGGTCGACGTTCACATTCTTCAACACGTCGAAATTCGTGCCGCGATAGCGCGCCGTCACATGCGACACCGACAGGACCGGCGGCGCCTCACGCTTTTCCTCATGCTCGATCGACCGGACCGAGACCAGAGCCTGGGTATAGGCCTGCTGCGGCGCGTTGATGATCTGGTCGGTCGTGCCGTATTCGACCTTTTTCCCGTGCCGCAGCACCAGAATGTCGTCGGCCACCTGCGCCACCACGGCCAGATCGTGGGTGATATACAGCGCGGCCACACCGGTGTCGTGGATCGCCTCTTTGATCGCGGCCAGAACGTCGATCTGCGTCGTCACGTCCAGCGCGGTCGTCGGCTCGTCGAACACCACCAGATCGGGCTTGGGGCACAGTGCCATCGCCGTCATCGCCCGCTGCAACTGCCCGCCCGAGACCTGATGGGGATACCGCTCGCCAAAGGTGTCGGGGTTGGGCAGGCCCAGCTTCTTGAACAACTCGCGCGCGCGTTTCTCGGCCTGCGCCCGCGGCATGATCCTGTTCTTCAACGTGGTCTCGATCACTTGATCCATCAGCCGCTTCGACGGGTTGAAGGACGCCGCCGCCGATTGCGCGACATAGGTGACTTCCTTGCCGCGCAGGTCGCGCAGCTTGCCCGCGCCCAGCTTGATGATGTCGCGCCCGTTCAGGATGATATGCCCGCCCGACAGCCGCGCGCCGCCGCGGGCATAGGACATGGACGACAGCCCGATGGTCGATTTCCCCGCCCCGGATTCGCCGATCAGCCCCAGCACCTTGCCCGGCTTCAGCGAAACTGACACGTCATCGACCAGCACCACATGTTTTGGCGGCTCGCCCGGAGGATAGCTGGTCGCCTCGATCCGCAGGTGCTGGATGTCCAGCAGGTTCTTTGCATCAGGCACCGCGGCCCCCTTTCAGGCTGGTCGTGCGGCTCAGCACCCAGTCGGCGACGAGGTTGACGGAAATCGCCAGTGCGGCGATGGCGGCGGCGGGCATCAGCGCGGCGGATGTGCCATAGATCAGCCCGTCCTTGTTTTCCTTGACCATGCCGCCCCAGTCGGCCAGCGGCGGCTGCACGCCAAGGCCCAGGAAGGACAGGGTGGAAATGAACAGCACCGCAAAGATGAAGCGCAGCCCGAATTCCGCCACCAAGGGCGACAGCGCATTCGGCAGGATCTCCTTGAAGATGACCCAGCCCTGCCCCTCGCCGCGCAGCTTGGCCGCCTCGACATAATCCATCACGGCGATGTCGACCGCGACGGCGCGGGCCAGGCGGAACACGCGGGTGGAATCCAGAATGCCCATGACAAGGATCAGCACCAGCAGGTTCAGCGGCAGCACCGACAGCACCACCAGCGCCACGATCAGCGACGGAATCGCCATCATCAGATCGACGATCCGCGACAGGATCTGATCGGTCCACCCTCCTTTGACGGCGGCCAGAAAACCGAAGAAGGCCCCCAGCGAAAACGCCAGCACCGACGAGGCCAGCGCGACAAAGATGGTGATCTGCGCCCCATACATCAGACGGGACAGGATATCCCGTCCGATGGTATCGGTGCCCAGCCAGTATTGCGACGAGGGCGGTTCCCACACGCCCCCCACCGCGGCATCCAGCGGATAGGGCGCGATCCATTGCGCGAAGATCGCTATGAACAGGAACAGCCCGGTGAAGAACAGGCCGATGGCGGCCGAAACGGTCAGTTTCATTTCGGATGCCTCAGCCGTGGGTTGGCGACGATGGAAACCACGTCGGCAAGGATGTTCAGCCCGATATAGACGGCGGCAAAGACCAGCCCCACCGCCTGCACCACCGGCAGGTCGCGCTTGGTCACATGGTCGACAAGGTATTGGCCAAGGGCGTTATAGCTGAACACCACCTCGACCACGACGACGCCGACCACCAGATACGCCAGGTTCAGCACCACGACCGAGACGATGGGCGCGATGGCGTTCGGAAAGGCATGGCGCCAGATCACCTGCATCGGGGTCAGGCCCTTCAGCTCGGCCGTTTCGATATAGGCCGACTGCATGACGTTCAGGATAGCCGCGCGGGTCATCCGCATCATGTGGGCCAGAACCACCATGACCAGCACGATCACTGGCAGGGCGACGGCCTGCAACTTGGCCCAGAATCCCATCCCGGGGAACACCATGGCGACCGGCTGGAATATCGGGAACACCTGGGTCAGAAGAAAGATGACGAAATAGGCGGCCACGAATTCCGGCAGGCTGATCGTGGTCAGCGTCACCCCGGAAATCACCTTGTCGGGCCAGCGCCCGGCATAGCGCGCCGCGATCAGCCCCAGGATCAGCGCCAGAGGCACCGCGATGACGGCGGCGCAGACGGCAAGGAACAGCGTATTGCCAAGACGTTGCCCGATCGCCTGCGCGATGTCGGTGCCATTGGTCAGCGACTTGCCCAGATCGCCGGTCAGAACACCGCCGAGCCAGTGGAAATACCGCACCAGCGGCGGCTGATCGAGGCCCATCTGCGCGCGCAGGTTGGCCAGCGCCTGCGGCGTCGCCGACTGGCCCAGGATCGCCTGGGCGGTATCCCCCGGCAGGGCCTCGACCCCCAGGAAGATCACCGCGGACACGACCAGCAACAGCAGGAGACCCAGCGCAACGCGCTGGATCACCAGTTTCAGGATCGGATGCACCGCCCGCGCCTCAGGCCAGCCAGCAACGGGACATGGCGCGTCCGTTCATCAGTTCGCCGTTCGGGTCTTCATACCAGCCCTGGATTTCGTCGCGCACACCGTCGACGAAATCGTTGAACATCGGACAGATCAGGCCGCCCTCATCGCGAACGATATGCGCCATCTTGGAGTATTCCTCCTTGCGCTTGGCCTCGTCCAGCTCACCCCGCGCCGCCATCAGCAGATCGTCGAAGGTGGCGTTCTTGAACTTGGTGTCGTTCCAGTCGGCGGTCGACAGATAGGCGGTCGAATACATCTGGTCCTGCACCGGACGCCCGCCCCAATAGGATGCGCAGAAGGGCTCGACGTTCCAGACGTTCGACCAGTAGCCGTCATCGGGTTCCAGCTTGACTTGCAGCGGGATGCCCGCCGCCTGCGCGCTGGCGGCGAACAGGTTGGCCGCATCAACCGCGCCCGGGAAGGCGCCGGGGGCGGTGCGCAGGATGATCGGGCTGCCGTCGTGGCCAGTCTTGTCGTAGTATTCCTTGGCCTTGGCCGCATCGTATTCGCGCTGCGGGATGGTATCGTCGAACAGCGGATAGGCCGAGTTGATCGGGAAGTCGTTCCCCATCGACCCCAGGCCGCCCAGGATCTTCTGCACCATCTCGTCGCGCTTGATCGCCAGCTTCAGCGCCATGCGCATGTCGTTGTTGTCGAAAGGCGCCTTGTCGCAGTGCATGATGAAGACATAATGCCCGCGACCCGCGACCGCCTTGACCTGCACACCCTTGCCCCGCTTCAGCAGCTCGGCGATCTTGGGATCGACCCGGTTCATCATATGAACCTGCCCCGATTGCAGCGCGGCGGTCCGGGCGGTGTTGTCGTTGATGATCAGGATCTCGATCTGGTCGGCATGGCCAGTATTCGGATCGAAATAGTTAGGGTTCTTGGTGAAACCGATGCGCACGCCGGGCTCGAATACCTCAAGTTTGTAGGGGCCGGCGCCGATGCCGGCGGTGGGTTTGTCGACGCCGCCGCCCGGCTGGATGATCAGGTGATAGTCCGCCATGAGGAACGGCAGGTCGGCATTGGCCGCCCCCAAGGTCAGGACGACCTTGTCCCCCTCGGCCTTCATCTCCGAAATGCCCTTTACCACCCCAAGCGCACCGGACTGGGCCTTTTCATCGGTATGGCGTTTCAGGGTCGCGACCACATCCTCGGCGGTGACGGGCTGGCCGTTGTGGAATTCCACGCCCTTGCGCATCTTGAAGGTCCAGACCTTCGCGTCGGGCGAGGATGAAACCTCCTCGGCCAGGCGCATCTCGACGCCGCCTTTCGCGCCCTCGGTGACCAGCGTTTCGCCCCAGGTCACGTTGGTCATGAACGGCACTTCCGAGGCCGCCAGTGCCGGGTCCAGCGAGTTCGTGCTTTCGCCACCCGCCACGCCGGCGCGGATCAGCCCGCCCTTCTTCGGCCCTTCGGCACGAACCGCGCGGGCCAGCAGCGTGTTGGCCACCGCGGCCGAGATTCCCAGCGCACCGCAGCGGCCAAGGAAATCCCGTCGGCTGTAGGTGCCGCGCGCCGTGCGGATCAGAAGGTCTTTCATTTCATCCATTGTCGTCTCCCTGCGGCCCCGGTTGATTGTTTGGATGGGCCAGTTTTTGTTGATTATCGAATCAATAACCCCCGAATCTCCTTTCCGCCAAGACATTTCGCCGCAGGCGGACAAGTTTGTCCAAAGGGTCAAACGAAGTCGCGCGGCACCTCGTCCTTCCATTCGCGGTGAAAGACCTGCGCCTCGCCTTCCCATGCGGTCAGGGTGGCCTTCATCACCAGATGGGCGGCCGTCGCGGTCATTTCCGTTTCGGCCAGGGTGCGCACCGACCAGTCCCCGCGCGCGATGCCCTGATGCCAGACGGTGTGCATCCGTGCCGAAAGCGGATCATCGGGACGGATTTCCCAGATTTCGGTCATCTTCTCGGTATTGATCAGGCCGGTATCGGGGTTTTCCACGCGACCCAGATCGTCCTCGACCACCATCGTCACCGTGCCGCCGATCAGATCGCGGTCGATGCGGCGGATGGACCGGTCGCCGTTGCGCACCCGGCGCGAGGGGCGGGCGGCCTCGGGCTCAGGCGGGGTCCAGCCTGCCGCGGGCCCGGTCAGGACCGGCAGGCGCAGGCTGCCCGCGGTCAGGGTCAGCGTCCCGGCCTGGGGCGAGGGCCAGAGGAACGGCCAATAGGTGTTGGACAGCGACAGGCGCAGCCGGTGCCCGGCCGCAAGGCGGTATGCGCAAAGATCCAGCGGAAACTCGATCTCCTCGACCTGGCCTGGCACCATGTGCGCGGGCCGCTCCATCGAGCTGCGATGGCAAAGGTTCAGCATCCCATGGGCAATGCGCACGGAAGATCCGTCGGGCGCCACATCGCACAGCCGCGCCGCCACAAAGCCCAGCGGTTTGTCCGAAGACAGACGCAGACGGACCACCCCCTGCCCCATCAGTTGCAGCGGCGCGTCCAAAGCCGCACCGTCGAAGCAGACCGCGCGCGCATCGTCCACCACCTGATCGCCGGGCATTTCGGCGTTCAGGCCCATGGGAAAAAACTCTCCCGTCGCCATGCCCAGATCCTGCGGCGTGGCGATCCGTGCGCTGAACGGGGCGGCGGCGCCAAGCGTGCCGGGGCCAAGGCCCAGATCCCGCCAGTCCACCCCCGCCTCGGGCGCATCGGTCGCCACCCAGCGGCCGGGCCGGAAGGCGGCCGAGGCATCGGGGGCGGCACTGTCCAGCATCCAGACCCGCCAGGCGGGATCGCGCTCGGCCCCGTTGTCGATGCCTTTCAGCCAATGGTCCCACCAGCGGACCATGACCTGAAGGAAACCGATGGCGGGCCCCGGCACCGCGGTATGCGGATACTGGTGGACCCAGGGTCCGACGATCCCCTGCGCGGGGGCCTTGAGGTTGCGCACCAGATGGCCGCAGGTGTTCATGTAATTGTCGGCCCAGCCCCCGACAGACAGCACCGCCGCCTGGATGGCCGACCAGTCCTCGCACACCGAGCCATGCTTCCAATAGGTATCGCGCGCCTGGTGACGCGCCCAGTGGGGTGCAAGGAACGGCTCGTTCTCCAGCCGGGTCAGCCAGTCTTCGCGCCAGTCGGGGCGCAGTTCGGGGTCGGCCGGGCGGCTGGAATAGGCCAGCATCACGCTGCCCCAGCCCATGTTTTCGCCCAGAAGGCAGCCGCCCTTGAAATGGATGTCATCGGCGAAACGGTCGGTGGTGGAGCAGACCGAAACCACCGCCTTCAGCGCCGGGGGGCGCAGGAATGCCGTCTGAAGGCAGTTGAAGCCGCCCCAGCTCTTGCCCATCATTCCCACGGTGCCGGTGCACCACGGCTGGGCCGCCAGCCATGCGATGACCTCGACCGCATCGGCCAGTTCCTGTTCGGAATATTCATCGGTCATCAGGCCCTGGCTGTCGCCGTTGCCGCGCATGTCGACGCGGACAGAGGCATAGCCATGACCCGCGACGTAAGGGTGCATCAACTCGTCACGGTCCAGAGTGCCGTCGCGCTTGCGATAGGGGATGTATTCCAGCACCGCGGGAACGGGATTCGTCGCGGCGTCCTCGGGCATCCAGACGCGGGCAGACAACCGGCAGCCGTCCGGCAGGGGGATGCCCATGTCCGGCGTCTCGACGATCTTGCGAGGAAATTCGGTGACGTGCTTCATGGCTGGCCTTCCGTGAGTGGCGCAATGAGGCATCGGAGGCGCAGGATTCGACGGGTGGAAACCGGCGCATTGGCTCGCATTTCCGACATGGTCCGAAGAACCGCCGTTTCCGCCGCAGCCCATGTCGCTAGCGGACCAGACGCCCGGAATGATCCGGCAAGGATCGCGGCGACGGGTGCCCGCAAGGGGGGCAAGATGCCGAAAGGATGGGCAGGGACATGACACGGAAACCGAATATCCTGATCGTGATGGTCGATCAGCTGACCGGAACGCTGTTTCCCGATGGTCCCGCGCCCTTCCTTCATGCGCCGAACCTGCGGGCGCTGGCGGCGCGGTCGGTGCGGTTCGCAAATGCCTATACCGCCTCGCCCCTGTGCGCGCCCGCGCGGGCGTCGTTCATGTCGGGGCAATTGCCGCGCCGGACGCGGGTCTATGACAATGCGGCGGAATTCACCTCGGACATCCCGACCTTTGCCCACCACCTGCGCCGTGCCGGATACCAGACCGCGCTGTCGGGCAAGATGCACTTCGTCGGCCCCGACCAGCTGCACGGGTTCGAGGAGCGGCTGACGACCGACATCTATCCCGCCGATTTCGGCTGGACCCCCGACTATCGCAAACCGGGCGAGCGGATCGACTGGTGGTATCACAACCTCGGCTCGGTGACGGGCGCGGGGGTGGCGGAAATCACCAACCAGCTGGAATACGACGATGACGTGGCGTTCCAGGCGGTGCAGAAGATCTATGACCTGTCGCGCGGCGGTGACGACCGGCCGTGGTGCCTGTGCGCCAGCTTTACCCACCCGCACGACCCCTTTGTCGCGCGGCGCAAATACTGGGACCTGTATGAAGGCGCCCCGGAACTGGAGCCGCCCGCGGCCATTCCCTACGAGGAGATGGACCCCCATTCGCAGCGCCTGATGGATGCCTGCGACTGGCGCGGGCTGGAGGTTACGCCCGACCACATCCGCCGCGCCCGGCAGGGCTATTTCGCCAATATCTCTTATGTCGACGACAAGATCGGCGAGATACTGGCGGTGCTGGAGGCGACGCGGCAAGAGGCGATCGTGATCTTCGTCTCCGACCATGGCGAGATGCTGGGGCGGCGCGGCCTGTGGTTCAAGATGAACTTTTTCGAAGGCTCGGCGCGGGTGCCGCTGATGGTTTCGGCGCCGGGTCTGACGCCGGGACTGGTGGAAACGCCGGTCTGCACCATCGACGTGACGCCAACGCTCTGCGATCTGGCGGGAATTTCCATGGCCGAAGTCATGCCCTGGACCGATGGCGAAAGCCTTGTGCCGCTGGCGGGCGGCACCGCGCGGACCAGCCCCGTGGCGATGGAATATGCCGCCGAAGGGTCGATCACGCCGCTGGTCGCCCTGCGCGAGGGGCGGTGGAAATACATCCGCTGCAAAGCCGACCCCGAGATGCTGTTCGACGTGGCGGCCGACCCGGAAGAACGGGCCAACCTTGCCGCCAACCCGGCCCATGCCGGAACGCTGGCCCGGCTGCGGGCGATGGCCGAGGCCCGCTGGGATCTGGCGGCGTTCGACGGCGAGGTGCGCCAAAGCCAGGCCCGCCGGTGGGTGGTCTATGAGGCCCTGCGCAACGGCGCCTATTTCCCTTGGGACTACCAGCCGCTGCGCGCCGCGTCCGAACGCTACATGCGCAACCACATGGATCTGAACGTGCTGGAGGAGTCCAAGCGCTTTCCCCGCGGCGAATAGGCCTGTGTCTGGCCGCCGGGGGTTTCACACCCCCTGTCCCGGCCCGGCCACGGGCCGGGCGTTCTTCGCGGAAATCGTCCACTGGACGATTTCTGATCGCTCATCACCCCCGTGGGATATTTGGGTCCAGAAAGAGGGGGGGATCGGGGCCGCTGCCTTTGCCCCGGCCCTTCAACAACGCGCGAGTTTTCCGCGCGGGAGAGATCGAGGGGTGAATCTGCTTGACCTTTGCCCCCCCCTTCTGTTGAACCACGCCTGATTCAAAGGCGGGGCAGGCGCGTTCCATGGAAGACCAGAACAAGAACCTCATCCTGGCGACGGTGCTGAGCGCCATCGTCATCGTCGTATGGTTCGTCCTGTTCCCGCCACCCAAGACGGCGCCGGCCGATCCGAACGCCCCCGCCGCGACCCAGACGGCGGAGACGGCCACGCCCCCCGCGGCGACCGGCACCACCGCCCCCGCGACGGCCGCGCCCTCGACCGATCCGGTCGTGCAGGCGCCCCGCGTCGCCATCGAGACGCCCGAACTGAAAGGCTCGATCTCGCTGGCGGGCGGGCGGATCGACGACCTGTTGCTGACCACCTATCACGAGACGCTGGACGACAGCTCGCCCAATGTCCGCCTGCTGGAGCCGGTGGGCGAGACCGCCCCCTATTATGCGCTGTTCGGCTGGGCGCCGGGCGGCAGCCTGGACTTTGCCGATGTGCCGGGCGCCACGACCGAATGGCGCCTCGCCTCGGGCGATACGCTGGCGCCGGGCAAGCCGGTGACGCTGGAATGGGACAGCCCCAAGGGCCTGACCTTCACCCGCACCATCGCCGTCGACGACAAGTTCATGTTCACCGTTACCGACAAGGTGACGAACACCGGGACCGAGGCGCAGACGCTGGCCCCCTATGGCGTGGTGGCGCGGCACGGCAAGCCCACCAACCTCAAGAACTTCTTCGTCGTCCACGAAGGCGCCATCGGCCGCGTCGACGGCAATCTGGAAGAAATCAAATACGACAAGATCGCGGGCCTGCCCACCTTTGAAGGCGTGCATGGCGAGGCGCGCGAGGGCACGAAGGACGGCTGGATCGGCTTTACCGACCACTACTGGATGACGATCCTTGTGCCCGAACAGGGCAAGCCCTTTACCGCGGTGACGAAATTCGTCCCCGGCCCGAACATCTACCAGACCGAGACGCGCCAACCGGCCATCACGGTGGCGCCCGGCGCATCGGCCGAAACGGCGACGCGGGTGTTTTCGGGTGCGAAGGAATGGGAAACCATCCGCGCCTATGAAAAGGATCAGAACATCCCCGGATTCATCGATTCCATCGACTGGGGCTGGTTCTTCTTCCTGACGAAGCCGATCTTCCACGTCCTGCACTTTGTTCACGGGCTGATCGGCAACATGGGTCTGTCGATCATCGCGCTGACCTTCATCCTGAAGCTTCTGGTGCTGCCGCTGGCCTATAAATCCTACGTCTCGATGGCGCGGATGAAGGAGCTTCAGCCCGAGATGGAGGCGCTGAAGGAGCGCGCGGGCGATGACCGCCAGAAGCTGCAAAAGGAAATGATGCAGCTTTACAAGGACAAGAAGGTGAACCCGGCGGCGGGATGTCTGCCGGTGCTGATCCAGATCCCGATCTTCTTCAGTCTCTACAAGGTGATCTTCGTCACGATCGAACTGCGTCACGCGCCCTTCTTCGGCTGGATCAAGGACCTTTCGGCGCCCGACCCCTCGTCGCTTTACAACCTGTTCGGGCTGCTGCCCTGGGCCGCGCCGGCGCATGGCACGCTGCTGGCCACCATCTTCATCGGGGCGCTGCCGATCCTGCTAGGCATCACCATGTGGTTGCAGCAAAAGCTGAACCCCGCGCCCGCCGATCCGGCGCAGCAGGCGGTCTTCGCCTGGATGCCCTGGATCTTCATGTTCATGCTGGGGGGCTTTGCCTCGGGGCTGGTGGTCTACTGGATCACCAACAACCTGATCACCTTCACCCAGCAGTTCCTGATCATGCGCAGCCATGGCCACCGGCCCGACATCTTTGGCAACATCAAGTCGAGCTTCAGGAAAAAGCCCGCACCCGCCATACCGGACAAGGGCAAGAAGAAATGACCGGGCATCTGGCGCATATCTTCCGCCACCCGATCAAGGCCCACGGACGCGAGGAACTCGCGTCCGTTGTGCTTTCGGCGGGGGCGGCCCTGCCCTGGGACCGGCACTGGGCGGTGGCGCATGATCTGTCGAAATTCGACCCCGCCGCCCCGGCCTGGACCCCCTGCCCCAATTTCCAGCGCGGGGCGCGCACGCCCGAGGTCATGGCCATCGCGGCGGATTTCGACGAAGGAACGGGTGTGATGACCCTGACCCATCCCGACCTGCCGCCCCTGACCTTCCGGCCCGAAACCGAAGGCGCGCGGCTGATCGAATGGATCGCCCCGATCAGCCCGAAGGAAAGGTTCCGACCCGTCGCTCTGGTAAAGGCGCCCGGCATCGCCATGACAGATTCCGACTATCCGACCGTTTCGATCAAGAGTCTGGCCTCGAATGCTGCACTTTCCGAACATATGGGGGTGGATCTGTCGATCCACCGCTGGCGCGGGAATCTGTGGGTCGATGGCTTTGCCCCCTGGGCGGAGTTCGACTGGATCGGCAAGCGGCTGCGCATCGGCGAGACCGTGCTGGAAATCCGCGAGCGGGTCGGCCGGTGCAAGGCCACCACCGCCAACCCGGCGACCGGCATCGTCGATGCCGATACGCTGAAGGCGCTGCGCGAGGTGGTGGGCGAACAGGATTTCGGCGTGTTCGGCGTGGTGGTCCAGGGCGGCCCCGTCACCCCCGGCGACAGGGTAAAGGTGATCTGATGGCACTTTCCTTTCCGATCGCCCCCGAACCCGATGATCTGGCCCGCGAAACCGGCCGGCTGCTGTTCGCAGGCCCGGTCGATTTCGTCAAAGGCGTGGTCGCCATGCCCGGCCTGCCCCCCGCCGACCGGCCCGAGGTCTGTTTCGCCGGCCGGTCGAACGTCGGGAAATCCAGCCTGATCAACGCGCTGACCGGGCGCAAGAGCCTGGCGCGGGCCTCGAATACCCCCGGCCGCACGCAAGAGATCAACTATTTCGCGCTTGGACCGGACCGCTATCTGGTCGACCTGCCGGGCTATGGCTATGCCGAGGCGCCGGTGGCGGTCGTGGCCAAATGGCAGGCGCTGCTGCGGTCCTATCTGGCCGGCCGCCAGACGCTGCGCCGGGCCTTCGTGCTGATCGACACGCGGCACGGGGCAAAGGCGGTGGACGAGGAGATCATGACCCTTCTCGACAAATCGGCGGTGACCTTTCAGGTGGTGATGACCAAGGCCGACAAGGTGAACAAGGCCGAGCGCGAGGCGAATATCGAGAAGACCCGCGCCGTGCTGGCGAAACACCCAGCCGCCTTCCCCGAGATCGTCGTGACCAGTTCCGAAAAGGGCGAGGGGCTGGAAACCCTGCGCGCCATCGTGGCCACGCTGGCCTGAGGCGCCCCCCCCCCGCGGGGAACGGCACGCGGGGGCTGGCATCGCCCGCCGGCTTGCGTCATCCTGCCGCAGCCATGCCGGATACGACACAGACCTCGCCCCTCGCCCCGCTGCGCCATCCTGCGTTCCGCCTGATCTGGACGGCAACGCTGGTCGCCAACCTCGGCTCGCTGATCCAGAACGTCGGCGCGGGCTGGATGATGGCGGAACTGACCCCGTCCGAGAACATGGTGGCGCTGGTTCAGGCCTCGACCACCTTGCCGATCATGGTGCTGGCGGTGGCGGCGGGCGCCGTGGCCGACAATTTCGACCGGCGCAAGGTGATGCTGGCCGCCCAGGGGTTCATGGCCGTCATCTCGGCCCTGCTGGCGACCGTCGGCTTCATGGGCTGGCTGGGACCGTGGAGCCTTTTGGCCTTTACCTTCCTGCTGGGCTGCGGATCGGCCATGCATCTGCCGTCCTGGCAGGCCTCGATGCGCGATCTGGTGCCGCGCGGCGACCTGCCCGCCGCTGTCACTCTGAACTCGATGAGCTTCAACCTGATGCGGTCGGTCGGACCTGCGCTTGGCGGCATCATCGTCGCCGCCGCCGGGGCGCCCGTCGCCTTTGCCCTGAACGCCGTCAGCTATCTGGCCGTCATATATGCGCTTTTCCGCTGGCAGCGAGAGCCCGAGGCGCGCAGCCTGCCGGCCGAACGGCTGGGCAGTGCGATCACCGCGGGGCTGCGCTATGTGGCGCTGTCGCCGAACCTGATGCGGGTCATCACGCGCGGATCGGTTTTCGGCATGACGGCGGTGGTGGTGCTGGCGCTGCTGCCCATCGTCACCCGCGACACGTTGCAAGGCGGGGCGACGACCTATGGCATCCTGCTGGGCGCATTCGGCCTTGGCGCGATCGGCGGGGCGCTTGGCAGCCCGCTTCTGCGCCGCAGGCTGAACATCGAAACCATCGTGGCGTCCGCCTTTCTGCTGTTTGCCGTTGGCGCGACGATCATCGCCCTGTCCCCTTCGATGATGCTGACCCTTCCCGGCCTGCTCATCTGCGGCGCGTGCTGGGTTTCGGCGCTGTCGCTCTTCAACGTCTCGACCCAGCTTGCCACCCCCCGCTGGGTGGTGGGGCGGGCGCTGTCGATCTATCAGACGGCGACCTTCGGTGGCATGGCATTCGGATCTTGGTTCTGGGGCCTGGTGTCCGAGATGTGGAGCACCGAGGCCGCGCTGCTGATCTCGGCCGCGCTGATGGTGGGCGGTGCGGTCCTTGGCCGGTTCTGGCGGATGCCCGATTTCGTCGAGGTGAACCTCGACCCCGCCAACCGCTTTCACGAACCGGCGCTGCGGCTGGACCTGAAGGCGCGGTCGGGGCCGATCATGATCATGATCGACTGGGACATCCCGCCCGAGAATACCGCCGCCTTCCTGGCCGAGATGTCGGCCCTGCGGCAGGTCCGGCGGCGCGACGGGGCGCGGCAATGGGTGCTGCTGCGCGATCTGGAGAATCCCGACATCTGGGTGGAAAGCTATCACGTCGCCACCTGGACGGAATACATCCGTCACAACCAGCGCCGCACCCATGCCGATGCCGGGGTGATGGACCGCCTGCGCCCGCTGCACCGCGGCCCCGGCGCCCCCCGCGTCCACCGGATGATCGAGCGGGAAAGCGTGCCCGCCCGCGATGACATGCCGATCATCGAACGGCCGAAAACGCCCTGATCGCCAAGGCTGCGATGCGTTTGTGGCGCCTTTGCAGCAATGTCGTCAAAAGATGACTATTTCAGTTGACTTCACAACAGATTGCGACAAACGGTGCCGCAATTCAAATGTTCGCGACTGACGCCAGCCCTTCCTGCCAGCAGAAACGCCCTTCGCCGCCCCCGCCTCCGGGGATGCGGCGCGCGCCCATCTGCCACAGGAGACCGCATGACCAGACAACTTCCCCCCTCCGCCCCCGCAAGCGCAAGGCCGTCTGCGGCCCCCATCCGCACGACGCTTGGCCTTTTGCCCGTTCTGGCGATCTCGACCGGCATGGCGGTTCCCGCCTATGCGCAGCAGACCGATGACGCCGTGCAACTGGACCCGATCATCCTGCAAAGCGGCACCCCCAAGGATACGTCCAAGACCTATGCGCCTGCGGACAGCGCAAACGAAAAACGCGTGACGCCGGTGATCGACACGCCAAGATCCACAACCACCGTGACCCAGCGGCAGATCCAGGAACGCGCGGCCACCTCGCTGTCGGACATCATGATGACCACCCCCGGCATCACGATCCGTGCCGGCGAAGGCGGCACACAGGCCGGCGACAACATCTATATCCGCGGCTTCGATTCCTCGTCCGAGACCCTGATCGACGGCGTGCGCAACACCTCGCGCACCAGCTATGAGGCGTTCAACCTTGAATCGGTGGAAATCACCCGCGGTTCCGACGGCGCCGAGGCAGGCGCCGGTGCCGAGGGCGGTTCGGTCAACCTGAACACCAAGGTTCCCATGGCGGGCAGGTTCGACACGGTGCAACTGTCCTATGGCACGGGCAACTTCAAGCGGGCGACGCTGGATTCGAACCGCGAGTTCGGGGCCTTCGGCGCGCGTCTGAACCTGATGTATCAGGATGCCGACGATATGGGCGGCAAGAAGGGCAAGACCTCCAAGCGCTACGGTCTGGCCCCCAGCTTCAGCTATGCGTTCAGCGATGCGACCAAGGTGACGGCCGGTCTTTACTACTACAAGAACGAGGACATGCCCGACTACGGCATCCGCATGTCGGGCACCGCCTGCGCGGGCCTGCCCTATTGCGTGGGGTCCGGCACTGCGGCCGACCCGTGGCAGCCGATCGACGTTCCCACGGACACCTTCTATGGAACGCCGGGCCGCGACTTTACCAACAACAAGTCGGCCAGCGGCTATGTCCGCGTCGATCACGACTTCTCGGACACGCTGAAAGTTTCGGCCACGCTGCGCAAGAACCATGACATCCAGCAGTATTACGTCACCCAGCCCGGCATTTCGGCCACCGGCGTGACGCGGGGCAACAAATCCTCGAATCGCCGGACGGATACCCTGTCGTTCAACACGCAGCTGACGGGCGAGGCGGAACTTTACGGCCTGCGCCATCGTTTCGGGATCGGCGTCGACATCAGCAAGGCCGACACCGATACCTTCGCCTGGACCGCAGTCGGGACCGAACCGACCGAGGTTTCCTATGAAAACCCGGATCTCGGTTATTGGCCTTGGGATATCACCACCGGCGACAAGACAGGCCAGAATACCGTCCGCAGCACTTCGCTTTATGCCTTTGACGTGGTCGACCTCGACCCGAAATGGGAAGCTTCGTTCGGCGTCGGCTTTACCAGCTATGACGTTTCAGGCTGGAGCGTGGGGCGCGGCGGCCGGACCGAAGGCTCCAAGAAGACCGACATCAGCAACGGCTCGGTCGGCATCGTCTACAAGCCCACCGAAAACGGGCGGATCTATGCCTCGATCGCGACGGCCTCCAACCCGGTGGGCCTGGGCTCTACCCCCAGCAATGGCGGCACCACCTCGGCCAACAGCTCGGACCTCGACCCCGAGACCAGCACCAGCTATGAGCTGGGCACGAAATGGATGGTGTTCGACAACCAGCTGATGCTGACCGCCAACGTATTCCAGATCGACAAGAAGAACATGCGCGTCCTCAGCGACGACCTGGTGAACTATGACAACGTCGGCAAGACGCGGTCGCGCGGGGTCGAGCTTGGCTTTGCCGGGCAGATCAATGAAAAGTGGGGCATCTCGGGCGGCTATGTCTATCAGGATGTGGTCTCGCTGGACGGCGGCTCGTCGGCCAACGCCATCGCGCAGGAAGGCAAGCAACTGGCCAAGATCCCGCGCAACAGCTTCTCGATCTGGAGCACCTATGCGGTCAACGAGCAGCTGAGCATCGGCGGCGGCGCGACCTATTACGACAAGCGGGTCGCAGCCTATACGACCGATGCGATCACCGGCAATGCCTATGCCTCGGCCGTGCTGCCGTCGTCGTGGCGGTTCGACCTGATGGCGTCCTACAAGTTCACGCCCGAAACCAGCGTTCAGCTGAACGTCAACAACATCTTTGACGAACAGATCTACGGCGACTCGCACAGCACCCAGCACGTCTATACCGAGCCGGGGCGCAACTTCGTGCTGACGCTGAAGCACACGTTCTGACGCGCATGGCGCCAGACAGGAAAGGGCGCCCGATCTGGGGCGCCCTTTTCCATTCTGCCGCGTCTATTTTCCGACAAAAATACTTAACTTCCCCCTTCCTGCCGCCTATTGTGCGGGCCGAACGCGCGCGCTTTTGCGGAGAAGTCCATGCTTGTCACCATTCCCGACCTGCTGACCCCCGAAGAGGTCGCCTATATCCGCCAGGTGCTGGAGGGCACCAACTGGATCGACGGGCGCAAGACCGCGGGCGATCAGGCGGCCAAGGTCAAGAACAACCTGCAAGTGCCGGTCGACAGCGCCGAGGCGCGAGAGCTGGGCAATATCGTCCTGCGCGCCCTGGGGCGGAATGCCACCTATTCTTCGGCCGCGCTGCCGCTGCATGTCCTGCCGCCGATGTTCAACCGCTATGACGAGGGGATGACCTTCGGCGCGCATGTCGACGGCTCGATCCGGGTGATCCCCGGCACGGCACAGCGTATCCGCACCGATGTTTCGACCACCATCTTCCTGACCCCGCCCGAGGATTACGACGGGGGCGAGCTGATCGTGCATGACACCTATGGCGACCATGCGGTCAAGCTGCCGGCCGGTCATGCCGTGCTCTATCCGGCGACCAGCCTGCATTCGGTCAGGCCGGTGACGCGCGGGTCGCGGTGGGGGTCGTTCTTCTGGGCGCAGTCGATGGTGCGCGACGACTGGCAGCGACACATGCTCTATGACCTCGACATGTCGATCATGCGCATCCGCTCGATCGTGGGCGACGAAGATCCGGCGGCGCAGGGGGTTACAAACCACTATCACAACCTGATCCGGCAATGGTCCGAGATCTGACACCGCTGCGCGACCCGATTCCGGCGGATTGCCTGTCGCTGGCCGATTACGAACGCCACGCCCTGGCGCGGATGACGCCGGGCACCCGCGCCTATATCCAGGGGGCGGGGGCGGACGGGATCACTCGCGAAGCGAACCTTGCCGCCTGGGCGGGGCTGCGGCTTCTCGGGCGCGGTCTGGCCGACATGGTGGGGGCGCATACGCGGCTTTCGCTGGTCGGATGCGCGCTGGACCACCCGATCCTGCTGGCGCCCTGCGCCTGGCACGGGTTGGTCAATCCGGGGGGCGAATGCGAAACCGCGCTTGGGGCCGCGGCCACCGGCACGCTGATGACGGTTTCGACCCAGGCCGGCCAAAGCCTTGAAGCCATTGCCGAAACGCCGGGGCCGAAGTGGTTCCAGCTTTATTTCCAGTTGCGGCGCGAGGATACGCTGGCGCTTGTTCGCCGGGCCGAGGCGGCGGGCTGTCTGGCGCTGGTCGTCACGGTGGATGCCGCGGTGAACGGCATCCGCAATGACGAACAGCGGGCCGGCTTCGCCCTGCCCCCCGGCCTTTCGCCGGTGAACCTGCGGGGCTTTGCCCAACCCGTCAGCCGCGCCGCGCCGGGGGAAAGCCCGGTGTTCCGGGGGCTGCTGGATCATGCCCCCGGCTGGGCCGATCTGGACTGGCTGCGCGCCGAAACCCGGCTGCCGCTGCTGCTGAAAGGCGTGATGCACCCCGAGGATGTGGAGCGCGCGCTTGCGGCCGGCATCGACGGGCTGATCGTGTCGAACCACGGCGGGCGGGTGCTGGACACGCTGCCCGCCACGGCGGACATCCTGCCGCGGGTGGTCGCGCAGGTAGCGGGCCGCGTGCCGATCCTGTGCGACGGCGGCATCCGGCGCGGCACCGATGTGCTGAAGGCGCTGGCGCTTGGCGCCTCGGCCGTGCTGATCGGCCGCCCGCAACTGCACGCGCTGGCCGTCGGCGGGGCGCCGGGCGTTGCCCATATGCTGACCATCCTGCGGGCCGAACTTGAGGTGGCGATGGCCCTGACCGGCTGCCGGACCCTTGACGCGATCGGGCCGGGGGTGCTGTGGGCCTGACGGCTCAGACGTGCTGCGCGCCGTTCACCTCGATCTCGGCGCCAGAGATATAGGACGACTGCGGCGAACACAGGAACCAGATCACATCGGCCACTTCGGACGGCTGGCCCAGACGTTGCATCGGCAGGTTCTCGACGATCTTCTCGGTGCCGGGGGACAGGATCGAGGTCTCGATCTCGCCCGGCGCAATGGCGTTGACGCGCACGCCCAGCGGGCCGAAATCATGCGCCATTTCCCGCGTCAACGCCGCCAGCGCCGCCTTGGACGTGGCATAGGCCGCCCCGGCAAAGGGATGGACGCGCGCGCCGGCGATGGAGGTGACGTTGACGATCGACCCCTTGGCGGCCGACAGTTCATCCTTCAGGCCCCGCGCCAACACGATCGAGGCAAAGAAGTTCACATGGAACACCTGCCCCCAGGTCCGAAGGTCGGTGTCCAGCGTGTTCAGACGTCTGCCTCCCGGTCCTTTCGGGGAAATGCCCGCGTTGTTGACCAGCGCGTCCAGCCGCCCGCCGATCCGCTCCTTGATGGTGGCGATTGCGGCAATGGTGGCATCGGGGCTGGCAAGGTCGATCTGGATATGATTCTCCTCGCCGCCCGGCCAGGGACAGCGCGGATCGAAGGGCTGGCGCGAACAGGTCAGAACCCGCCACCCTTCGCGTCCGAAACGCTTGACGGTGGCATGTCCGATTCCGCGGCTGGCTCCGGTCAGGACAAGGGTTTTCTGCTCCGACATTCGGGCCTCCTGCACTGGCCCCAACCTATGCCGCCGCGCGGCGAAAGGAAAGGCGACTGAAATGCCAAGTTACTTGGCAGGGGCGCGCAATGGCCTTACGAAAGGCGCGCATCCCGGCCGCACGCCCCTGACGAGGCTCCAATGAAAAAGCAGACCGCCATGAACGATCCCGCCGCCACCGCCAAGACGCTGTCCGAAGCGCTGCCCCATCTGCAACGCTATTCCGAGGCGGTGGTGGTGGTGAAATTCGGCGGCAATGCCATGGGCGACGACACGGCCATGGCCGAATTCGCCCGCGATGTCGTGCTGATGAAACAGGTGGGCATCCATCCGGTCGTCGTCCACGGCGGCGGCCCGATGATCAACGAGATGCTGGCCAAGCTGGGCATCAAGTCGGAATTCGTGCGGGGCAAGCGTGTAACCGACAAGGCCACGGTCGAGGTGGTCGAGATGATCCTGTCCGGCCTTGTGAACAAGCGCATCGTGCAGGCGATCAACGATCAGGGCGGGCGGGCGGTCGGCATTTCCGGCAAGGACGACGACCTGATGGTCTGCGTCGCCGACGACCCCGAACTTGGCTTTGTCGGCAAGCCGGTGGAAATGAACGTCGAGGTGCTGCGCGATCTTTACACCGCCGGGATCATCCCGGTGGTCGCCCCCGTCGCCACCGGCATGGCCGACAACGAAACCTTCAACGTCAACGGCGACACCGCCGCCGGGGCCATCGCCGGCGCGCTGAAGGCGGACCGGCTGCTGCTGCTGACCGATGTGGCCGGGGTGAAGGGCGAGGATGGCGCGGTGCTGACCCAGCTGACCCCCGACGAGGTGCGCGGGCTGACCGACAAGGGCGTGATCTCGGGCGGGATGATCCCCAAGACCGAAACCGCATTGAAGGCGGTCGATGAAGGCGTCCGCGCCGCCGTCATCCTGGATGGCCGCGTGCCGAATGCCTGCCTGCTGGAACTGTTCACCGATCAGGGCCTGGGCACGATGATCCGTTCGACCGAGCCGCGGGTGAAACCCCGCATCCGGCGGTGACGCTGGAGGAGATCGAAGCCCTTTGCGCCCCCCATCGCCTGACGGTGATGGGGGGCTTTTGCGTTGCGCCCGAGGACGGCCTGCCGCGCGGGATGCGAACGCTGCTGCTGATCGGTCCGGCCGAACCGGGATACTGGGCGCATCTGATCGCGCAGCCGGAATGGCTGGACGGGCAGCCAGATCCGGTGGACCGCTGGTCTCGCCGGGTGATCGGGCGCATCGCCTGTGCCCTGCGAGGCAAGGCGCTGTTCCCCTTTGGCGGTCCGCCCTGGCACCCGTTCTACGCTTGGGCGCTTCGGTCGGGGTGGGCGTGGGACAGCCCGGTGCGGCTTTTGGTGCATGATCGGGCCGGCCTGTGGACCTCGTATCGGGGGGCGCTGGCGCTGCGCGAGGCGGTTGTGCTGCCGCGGGGCGGGGACAAGCCCTGCCTGACCTGCGGCGAACAACCCTGCCTGACCGCCTGCCCGGCGGGGGCACTGACCGGGGCGGGCTATGACGTGCCGAAATGCCATGACTGGCTGAACCGGCCCGAAGGGGCGGATTGCCTGTCCGGGGGCTGCATCGTGCGGCGTGCTTGCCCCGTCTCGCAATCTCATGGCAGGGTGGCAGAACATTCCGCCTATCACATGAGCCAGTTCCACCGATGAAACGCCTGATCCTTACGCGCCACGCGAAATCCAGCTGGGACGACCCGGCCATGGCCGACCACGACCGCCCGCTGAACGACCGGGGCAAGGCGGCGGCTGCCGATCTGGGGCAATGGCTCGCCTCGCGCGGCTATGTCCCGGCAGAAGTGCTGTGTTCCGACGCCCTGCGCACCTGGGAGACGTGGAGCGGCATCGACGCCGTTCTGCAATCCGGCGCGGCGCTGAAACTGAAGCCCGCGCTTTACCATGCGGGCCCGGATGTGATGCTGGCGGTGCTGCGCCATGCGACGGCGGATGTGGTGGCGATGATCGGCCACAACCCCGGCATCGCGGAATTCGCCGCGCGTCTGGTGGCGCGCGCGCCGGCCAACGCCGAATTCGGCCGCTATCCCACCGGGGCGACCCTGGTCGTCGATTTCGAGGTGGACAGCTGGGAGGCAGCCGCCTTCGGCCAGGGTGTCGCCGACGATTTCATCATCCCGCGCGAAATCGCCTGAGCGAAAGGAAACCCCATGGACTATGGCAAATCCGGCAACCCCAAGACCGGCCGCAAGGAACCCCGCCCCGTCTTTCATGGCAAGAAGGCGACCGAGACCGCCGAGGGCCGCACCCCCAAGGAAGAGCTGCTGGCCCGGATGAAAGCCGCGGCCGAGGCGCGCAAGAAATAGCCGCCGCTTTCCCGCACCTAGCGCGCGCGCCCCTCAGGGGCGCGTCACTCCTTCGACGGGCGGCGGGGGCACGGGCTGGGTGACATCCACGCGGGGGCGCCTTTCGTAAAAGGCATTGCCCCCCGCAACCAGCACATAATGCATGTTGTCATAGGGATAGCTGCGCCCGGCGGTGTGAAAGAACATCGCGTTGCCGATCATCGGATGCCGCTCGCCCTGCAACACCGACCGCGCCGCCTCGCGCACGCCCGCATTGGCGGGCATCCGGCGCGACAGCACGCCCGGGGCGAACTGCCGCTTTTGCCCGACGACACCGCAGACGCTGCGCGGATACTGGCCCGACTGCACCCGGTTCATCACCACGCTGCCCACAGCGACCAGCCCGTCGCGGCTGGACCTGTTGGATTCGAAATACATGGCGCGCTCCATGCATTCCTCTTCGGTCTGGTGGTGGAACAGCCCGCATCCCGACAGAACCGGCCCCAGGGTGGCCAGCATAAGGATGGACCGCAACAGTTTGATCCCTGATGCCATGATGTGCCTGTGTGCTGCCCGGGGCATTTCGCCCTCGTTGAGCGGCAGCATAAGGCAAAGGGGGTGCGTGCTTCAACCGGGCTGACGATTGGCCAGCGGCGAAAACCGCCGCAAGCCGGGGCTGCCGGGATGCCTGCGCGGCGCGATGGTCTCGGCACGGTCTGACGACCGGCCTTTGGACATGCCTGCGGCACGATCGAAAGACGCCCCGCAGAGCGCCCTCGCAGCCCTCAATGCCCCAGGATCTGGCTCAGGAACTGTTTCGTCCGCTCGCTTTGCGGGTTGTGGAAAAAGTCGTGCGGGTTGTTCTGTTCGACGATCTGGCCGTCTGCCATGAAGATCACCCGGTTCGCCACCGCCTGGGCAAAGCCCATCTCATGCGTGACGCAAAGCATGGTCATCCCTTCTTGCGCCAGCTGGATCATGGTATCCAGCACCTCCTTGATCATCTCGGGGTCAAGGGCCGATGTCGGTTCGTCGAACAGCATGATGCGGGGTTTCATGCACAGCGACCGGGCGATGGCCACCCGCTGCTGCTGGCCCCCGGACAGCTGGCCGGGGTATTTGTGCGCCTGATCGGGGATCTTCACCTTGGTCAGGAAATGCATCGCCGTTTCCTCGGCCTCGCGCTTGGGAACCTTGCGGACCCAGATCGGGGCGAGCGTGCAGTTTTCCAGAATGGTCAGATGCGGGAACAGGTTGAAGTGCTGGAACACCATCCCGACCTCGGACCGCACCTTGTCGATGTTCTTCAGGTCGTTGGTCAGTTCGGTTCCGTCGACAACGATCTGGCCCGACTGATGTTCCTCCAGCCGGTTGATGCAGCGGATCAGCGTCGACTTGCCCGAACCCGAAGGCCCGGCGATGACGATCCGTTCGCCCTTGTTCACCGTCAGGTTGATGTCGCGCAGGACGTGGAACTGCCCATACCACTTGTTCATGTTGGTGATCTGGACGGCAACCTCGTCAGACACGTTCATCGCCGGTTTCGTTGCGGTGCTTTCCATGATGTTCCCTTAGCGATGGTCGGTTTTCAGGCGGCGTTCCAGATACATGGAATAACGCGACATCCCGAAGCAGATGATGAAGAAGATGAGGCCTACAAAGATATACGGCTCCCAGTAGATGCCCTTCCAGTTGATGTCGGCGCGCACGATCTGGGTAATGCCTTTCAGCGGGTCCAGCAGCCCCACGAACGACACCAGCGTCGTATCCTTGAACAGCCCGATGAAAGTCGACACGATCCCCGGAATGGCGATCTTCAGCGCCTGGGGCATGATGATCAGCTGCTGCGCCTTCCAGTAATCGAGGCCAAGCGCATCCGCCGCCTCGTATTGCCCGCGGGGCAACGCGGCAAGGCCGCCTCGGATAACCTCGGCCAGATAGGCGGCGGCGAACAGCGTGACCATGATGATCACCCGCAGGATCGCGTCAAAGTTGGTGTTGGGCGGCAGGAAGTATTTCAGCAGCAGCGAGGCGGTGAACAGCAGGGTGATCAGCGGCACGCCCCGGATGAACTCGATGAAGCCGACCGACAGGGTTTTCACCAGAAACATGTCGGACTGCCGGCCAAGCGCCAGCAGGATGCCCATGGGCAACGAGCAGGCGATAGCGGCGATGCCGATGGTGATGGCCAGAAGAAAGCCGCCGAACCTGTCGGAATCGACGCCCTGGATGCCAAGGGGGATCACCGCGTTCAGCGCATTCGCCACCGGGTCCTGCAAAAGCATCCACCAGAGGCAGGCCGCCACGACCCCGGCCGTGGTGGCCAGCACCACGCCGATTTGCGCGTTCAGCAGGCGGTAGACGCCGCCCAGCACCACGAAGCCCAGCAGCGCCACGATGGGCCGCCAGACCGACCCGCCCCACAAGAGCCAGAAGCCGAGGAAGGGGAACAGCAGCGTGAACCAGAACAGCCGTTCGGGCGCATAGGCCTGCACCGCCATCAGACCCACGACGATCAGCGCCACCACGACCAGCACCGTCGCCCCCGGCCCGATCCCGGCCAGCGTGACGGCGAGGAACACCGCGACGCCGACCAGCATCCATAGCCCCTTGCGTGCCTGCCCGATGAACAGCACCGGCGTCAGCGCGACCAGCAGCAGGCCAAAGGCCAGGATCGGACGCCAGTAGAGGTCCTGCGGATAGAAGCCGAAGACGAACTGATGCCAGCGCGCCTTGATCACCGCCCAGCAGGCGCCGGTGGCCTCGGGGCCAGACATTTCCGCCACGATCTGCCGGCACTGGCCCAGCGAGTCTGCGTTCCACACGCTGTTCATCAGCCAGGGCAGCGCGGCGCGCAGGACCATGAATACGATCAGGACCCCCAGCACCGTCAGCGCGATGTTCAGCGGCGAGGAGAACAGGTTCTGCCGCAGCCATTTCACTGCGCCGGTTTCGGCGGCGGGCGGCGGTTCGGGCGGCAGCATGGTGCCGCGGACGAAGGGCACGGTCTGGGCGTGGGTATCGCTCATCTCAACGCTCCTTCAGGCGGACGGCGCGGTTGAACATGTTCATCACCGTCGAGATGATCAGGCTGATGGTCAGATAGGTGGCCATCATCAGCAACATGCATTCCAGTTCTTTCCCGGTCTGGTTCATGGTGATGCCGCCCAGCGTGCCGCGCAGGTCCATGTAGGACACGGCGATGGCAAGAGAGGTGTTCTTGGTCAGGTTCAGATACTGGCTGATCAGCGGCGGGATGATCACCCGCAGCGCCTGCGGCAGGATGATCAGCCGCATCGTCCGCCCCGGCCGAAAGCCCAGTGCAAAGGCCGCCTCGGTCTGCCCGCGCGAGATCGCCATGATCCCGGCCCGCACGATTTCCGCGATGAAGGCCCCGGTATAAAGCGTCAGCGCCAGCGTCAGCGCCGTGAACGGATGGCCGACCAGGATGCCGCCGGAAAAGTTGAAGCGGGTCATCGTCGGAAATTCCCAGTGCAGCCCCAGCGCCCAGAGCAGCAGCGCGATCGGCCCCAGCAGGATCAGGATCGACTTCCACCACGTCTTCGGGCGGATGCCGGTCTGTTCCTGCACCTGACGGGCGTTGCGGCGCAGGGCGCGGTCGGCCAGAAAGCTGGCGGCCAGAACCGCCACGATGACGATGAAGGTCAGCCAGGGCGAGCCCAGCCCCCGCTCCAGCAGCGGCGCGGGGATATAGGCGCCGTTCTTGGTCAGCGCCAGCGATCCGTCCAGCAGCATCGAGGCCTTGGGCGCGATGCCCTGCGCCGTCATTTCCGGGGTGACGCGGAAATCCTTGGCCTCGGGCATGGTTTCCGACAGGATCACGAAGGTCAGCAGGATCCACAGCAGCACGGGGACGTTGCGGAACACCTCGACATAGACGGTCGCCATCCGCGAGACGAGCCAGTTGTTCGACAGCCGCAGCACCCCCATGACGATGCCGACGACCGTGGCGCAGATGCAGCCGACAAAGGCCACCAGCAGCGTATTGACCAGCCCGACCAGCGCCGCGCGGAAATGCGTGCTGTCGTTGGTATAGGGGATCAGTCGCTGGTTGATGTCATAGCCCGCCCGGTTCCACAGGAACCCGAAGTCGAAGGTCCGGCCCATGTTGTTCAGGTTGGTGATCGTGTTGTTCACCAGCCAGGCCACGAACAGCAGGAACAGGATCAGCACGACGACCTGGATCGTCAGCGACCGGAACCGCGTATCGTAGATGAGCATCGAGAGCCGGAAGGAATCCTTCTGCGGCGCCACAGCTGTGGTCATTCGATTTTCCCCTGTTCCTGACCTTGCCCCGGCTTTTGCCGGTGTGTTCCGGGTTGTCCCGGCGGTTCAGGTTTTCGTTCTTGTGAAGAAGGAAGGGCGCGCCCGAAGGCGCGCCCGGTATGGGATCAGCGGAAGGGCGGCGAGTAGAGCAGGCCACCTTGGGTCCATTGCGCGTTCAGGCCGCGCGCCAGACCGATCGGGGTGCCCTCGCCGATGTTGGCGGCAAAGATTTCGCCATAGTTGCCATTCGCGGCGATGGCGCGTTTGGCCCATTCCTTGTCCAGACCCATCATCGCGCCCAGTTCCCCTTCAAGCCCCAGCAGGCGCTTGACTTCCGGGTCGGTGGTGGTGCCGCCGATTTCCTCGACGTTCTTCGAGGTGATGCCCTTTTCCTCGGCCGTCACCAGCGCGTTGAACGTCCAGCGGACGATGTCGCCCCAGTTGTTGTCGCCATGGCGGACCAGCGGGCCGAGCGGCTCTTTCGAGATGATTTCCGGCAGGATGATATGGTTCGCCGGATCGGGCATGGTTGCCCGGCTGGCGGCCAGACCCGAGGCGTCGGTGGTATAGGCATCGCAGGCGCCGGCGAGATACTGGCGCTGGCCTTCCGAGTCATCGGCGACAGTGACCGGCGTATACTTCATGTTGTTCGACTTGAAGAAGTCGGCCAGGTTCAGCTCGGTCGTGGTGCCGGTCTGGATGCAGACGGTGGCGCCATCCAGTTCCTTGGCCGAAGACACGCCCAGGTCCTTCTTCACCATGAAGCCCTGGCCGTCATAGTAGTTCACGGCGACGAAATCGAACTTCAGGTCGGTGTCGCGCGAATAGGTCCAGGTCGAGTTGCGGACCAGCAGGTCGACCTCGCCCGAGGCCAGAACGGTAAAGCGCGTCTCGCCGGTGGTGGGGACGTATTTCACCTTGCTGGCATCGCCCAGAACGGCCGCGGCGACGGCCTTGCACAACGCGGCGTCAAAGCCCTGATAATTTCCGTTGGCATCGGGTGCGCCAAAGCCGGTCAGGCCGACGTTCACGCCGCAGATCAACTGGTCGCGCGCCTTGATCGCCTTCAGCGTGTCGCCATCGGCCGCGAACGCAGCCCCCGCCAGCGCCGTGCTGGTCGCGAGGACGGCGAGGAATACGGAGTTCTTCATGCTTACCTCTTCCTGAGTTTCCGCCCGGTGGTGCGGGGCGGTGCTTTTTTATCGCCCGCGTCAAGCGCGGGCTGCAACTGTCGGAGCATCCTCCCAGTCCGGCTACTTTCGGCCGAAGCGGTTTGAAACGTCAAGACCAAGCACGATCCGACAGAAACATCATGATATTTCATGATGTTGCAGATCACAGCGCATGATTTATGCGGTCATTGCCCGAAAAATGGGCGGGATTGTCACCCGCACAATCCATAGAATCGGGCGGCATCCATCAGGGCGGCCCGGCGCAGCGCGGCATGTTCGGCCGCCTCGTCGTCGATACCCCATTGTTCCGCCTGCCAGTCTTCGTCGATCCGGGCCAGCGCCCAGGCCTGTTCCGGGGTCAGCCGACCTTCCGCAACGGCAAGCCCAAGGATCAGAGATCCGGTGATCGCCACCAGATCATGCAGCGCAACCAGAGGGAACGCCCCCTGCCCCGCCACATGGCCACGCAGGCGCGCAAGGCTTTCCGGGCTTTGCGCGACATGGATCACCCCCACTGTCTGCACCAGCGGCGCGCCCAGTCGCGTCGCCGCCCAGTCCAGCAGCGGATCCCACCCCTGCCGCTGGCGCGCGGCCAGTTCCTCGGGCGCGTCGGCCCGATAGCACAGCAGGTCAGACCCGCCGAAACCCGCCACCTCGTCCACCACGGCGGGATGCAGCGGCCCCACCTTGTCCAGCGCGGAATTGGCCATCCGGGTCATCGGCATGGTCTCGGGGCGGACAAGCCCCTGTTGCGCATCCCATTCGGCGGCGATGGCCTGCGCCATGGCCTGGGTCGGCACGACCAGCAGCGTCTTGGCAGGCGTCTTGACCGGCCGCCCGTCAAGACGAACGGTAAAGCCAGCCTCTGCCGGCTCGACCGTGGCGGCCTGCCAGAACCGTTTCGGGGCCCAGGCGGTCATTTGTGCAGCTTGGCAAAGGGATCGGCAGGCACGTCATCCTCTTTCCAGTCGAGCGTCTTCCACGTCCGCGCCATATGATCCGGCAGGGGCGCGGTAAAGGTCATCTCGGCCTTGGTGATCGGATGTTCGACGGTCAGGCTGCGCGCGTGCAGATGCAGCTTTTTCGAGATGTCGCCGCCGACCGAGGCGCCCCAGCCATCGCCCAGGTTTTCCTGCTCGGACCCGCCATATTTGCCGTCGCCCAAGATCGGATGCCCGATCTCGGCCATATGGGCGCGCAGCTGGTGGGTGCGGCCGGTGATCGGCTCCAGCGCCATCCAGGCGAGGCGGCCGCCAAGGAACCAGAGGGTGAAATAATCGGTATGTGCGCGCTTGGCATCGGGGAAATCGGCCATCTTGGCGGGATGGACGGCGACCATCTTTTCGCCCTCGCCCCCCCGGCCATGGCCGGGCGCCTTCATCAGCCCGAACTTGATCGACCCCTGGCGCGGGTTGGGCACACCGGCGACGACCGCCCAATAGATCTTGCGCGCATTGCGATGCCGCAGCGTTTCGGACAGCGCGCGCGCCACCCGGTCCGTCCGCGCCAGAAGCAGCAGGCCCGAGGTGTCCTTGTCCAGCCGATGCACCAGCTTGGGCTTTTCCTTGTAGCCGAACTTCAGCGCCTCGGCCAGACCGTCGACATGCCGTTCGCCCTGACCCGAACCGCCCTGGCTCGCCAGTCCAGCGGGCTTGTTCAGGACGATCATATGCTCGTCCTTCCACAGCACGGCATTCTGGATCATCCTGGCATCCGCAGCCGAAATCCCCTCGGGCCGCACCGGGGCCGGGGCATCCGCATCCGGCAGGGGCGGCACGCGGATGGTCATGCCCGGCTCCACCCGGTCAGACGCCTTGGCCCGCGCGCCGTCGACGCGCAGTTGGCCCGTGCGGCACATCTTTTCAACGGCGCCTTGCGTGACCTGCGGAAAGCGGCGTTTCAGCCAGCGGTCGAGCCGCTGTTCGCCCTCATCCGCGGAAACGGTCAGTGTCTGAACGCCGCTCATGCCGCGATCCCCCGAAAAAGCGCCATCCCAAGCGCGATGGCCGCCAGCGAGACGATCAGCGACAGGCCGACATAGAGCAGCGCCGCCCCGGTTTGCCCCCGCGTCCACAGCGTGATCGTATCCAGCGAAAAGGCCGAAAAGGTGGTGAACCCGCCCAGAACACCCGTCATCAGCAGCGGCGCCAGATGGTTGGCGTTGTTCTTCCCCAAAAGCACGACCAGCGCCCCCATGACGAAGGAGCCGACGACATTCACCGTCAGCGTCCCCATGGGAAAGCCCGGCCCGAACACCCGCATCGCCCCCACATTGGTGAGGTATCGCAGGACCGAGCCGAAGGCGCCGCCCGCTGCAACCTGAAGAATGGTATAGATCATCGGCGTTCCTTGCGGGCGCAGGCGGGGTTTGTCAATGTCACTCGCCCCGCCGCTTGGCGCGCAGCTTGGCGAAATAGTCGATGCGTTTGCGCAGTTCCCGCTCGAATCCGCGCTCGGGCGGATTGTAGAACACCGGCCGTTTCATGCCGTCCGGGAAATAGTCCTGCCCCGAAAAGCCGTCTTCGGCATCGTGGTCATAGGCATAGCCCGCGCCATAGCCGATGTCCTTCATCAGCCGCGTCGGCGCGTTCAGGATATGCTTTGGCGGCGGATGGCTGCCGGTTTCCCGCGCGCTGGCCCGTGCCGCCTTGTAGGCGACATAGGCGCCATTCGACTTTGGCGCCAGCGCCAGGTAGACTAGGGCATTGGCGATCGCCAGTTCGCCCTCGGGGCTGCCCAGCCGTTCATAGGTGTTCCAGGCATCCAGGCAGATCCCCTGCGCCTGCGGATCGGCCAGGCCGATGTCCTCTACCGACATGCGGGTGATGCGACGGGCAAGGAAACGCGGGTCTTCGCCGCCCTCCAGCATCCGCGCGAACCAGTAAAGTGCGGCATCCGGGTCGCTGCCGCGCACCGATTTGTGCAGGGCGGAAATCAGGTTGTAGTGCTCTTCCCCCGACTTGTCGTATTTCGCCGCCCGCCGCATCAGCCGCTGCGCCAGCTGATCGGGTGTCAGCGGCTTGTCCAGCCGCCACGCAGTAACCTGTTCGACCAGGTTCAGAAGCGCCCGCCCGTCGCCGTCGGCCATATCGATCAGCGCCTCGCGCGCCGGGCCGTCCAGCGGCAGCGCCCGGCCCAGTTCCTTTTCCGCGCGCTGGACCATGCGCTCCAGATCGGCCGGCGTCAGCCGGTCCAGCACGATCACCTGCGCGCGCGACAGAAGCGCGGCATTCAACTCGAAGCTGGGGTTTTCGGTCGTGGCCCCGACCAGAAGGATCGTCCCATCCTCCATATACGGCAGGAACCCGTCCTGCTGAGCCTTGTTGAAGCGGTGGATCTCGTCCACGAACAGCAACGTCCCCTGCCCGTTCTGCCGACGGATCTTCGCGGCCTCGAACACCTTGCGCAGGTCCGGCACGCCGGTGAAGATCGCGCTGATCTGCACGAAGGCCAGATCGGTTTCCTGCGCCAGCAGCCGCGCGATGGTGGTCTTGCCCACCCCCGGCGGCCCCCACAGGACCAGCGACGACAGGCTGCCCGCCGCCAGCATCGCGCCCAGCGGGCCTTCGGGCGACAGCACCTTTTCCTGCCCGATCACCTCGGCCAGCGCGCGCGGGCGCAGCCGGTCAGCCAGCGGACGCGGACTTTCGGCGGCAGGCGCGCGAGAGGGGGGAGAGTCGAACAGATCGGCCATGCGCCGAAGATAGGCGCCCCCGCCGCCGGGGGAAAGGGGAACCGGAAAAGCATCCGCCCCCGGAGCAGATTCCGGGGGCGGTTTGCTGGGAAGCCATCGTCAGAAGGGATCAGTGAAGGGCTTGGGTAAAGTCCATCATCACGACCTGGTTGTCCACGCCGTCGATTGCCATGACCGGACCCATGGCCTTCATCTTGACGCCCACCCGGTCGGCCCACCGCGGCCAGGTCGCCGACAGCAGCGTCAGGCAATGGCTGGCACCCAGGGACCGCACCGTCGCCCCCAGTTGCGAGATCAGCTGTGCATGGACGCGGCGACGGATGGAGGCGGGAACGTCATGGCTGACGAACAGGCGCGAGCTTTCCCAGATGTGATCCGCGACGGGTGCTTCCTCGAAAAGCAGATGCGCCGGGATCGTGTCCAGCAGCCCCCGCTGCGCGTCACGGATCATGTAGGTATAGATGCCGCATCTGGTGGTGGTGGGCGTCAGGCGGTTGCCGGCAAGGACATTGCCGCGCTCGTCATGCACGACGACCCAGCGGGATGCCGGGGTGTCATACTGATCATATTCCATGCCCATGGCTTCGGGCAGATTCCACTTGTTGTGGACGATGAACAGTTCGCGTCGTGCACGCAGCATGTTCGCGAACAACTCGCCATGGTTGTGGAGGTTGGCAAAAGAGAGAGTGGTGGTCTGCATAGTTGCCTCCTGCAGGGTTGAGGGTGGTGGTAACCTTGCGGAGGGTTTCGTTCAGATCAGCCGATAGTCTTTCGCCCGCTGGATCGCCTCGGCCGTTGTGCGCGCCATCAGCCGGATTCGCGCCGAAGTCACCCGTGCCTTCAACGCGCTTTCCGAGATGCCGAGCTTGGCCGCGGCGGCCGCGTGGCGGTCGCCCCCCGCAATGCACTTCAGCGCCTCGATCTGAGCCTTCGTCAGCTCTTCCGGCGGTTCGGTCATGTCATGCAGCCGATGCACGATGGTCTGGACGGCTGCAATCTCACGATCCTCGAACTCGCGGTCGGCGCGGGCAAAGGAGGCGATGGTTCTGGATTTGATCGGCCCGCAGGCAACGGTGCATCCGTAGCGCAGGCCATAGCTGGCGCATTCCTCGAATAGCTTGAACGGATCAAGCAGTTTCGGATCGCTCCAGCGGATGGCGCCGGTGGTGGAAAAACCCCAGGCCGTCATCGGATCACGCAGCACATACCCGTTCTCGGTATAGTGGTCGATCCAGGCCTGATCATAAGTCTGGTAAGTAAAAAGCGGTGCGGTAAACCGTATATGCAGACCGACAAAATACCCCGCCGGCGCCAAAAGCGACAGCTGGTGCAACTCGACATCAAGACCCAACTTTACAGACATGACCATTTCGACAGGCAACGATTCCCTGACAACTGTAAATTGTGTCGAAATTCTGCACCATAGGGGAAAGAGTTAATGTGCGGATTTCCTTCTTTCCTTTCGGACAAGGCCGATGCCCGCGAACTCCACCCCAAAGCGCGTTAATGATTGCGGCAAAAATGTGTCGCCCCTCGGCCCAAACACGAGGCAGACGATTCGCGGCGCAAAATGCAAAAGGCCCGCCAAGGGGCGGGCCTTCAGGTAGTGATCGGCGAAGATCAATCCTCGGCGGCTTCTTCGGCTTCAAGCCGGGCGCGGTCGGCGGCGCCTTTGGCCGACGGATCGCGGTCGACGAATTCGATGATCGCCATCGGCGCCATGTCGCCATAACGGAAACCGGCCTTCATAACGCGCACATAGCCGCCCTGACGCGACTGATAGCGCGGGCCAAGGATGGCGAACAGACGTTCGACATGCTTGTCCTCTTTCAACTGCGCCGCGGCCTGACGGCGGGCGTGCAGGTCGCCGCGCTTGGCCAGCGTGATCAGCTTTTCGATGATCGGGCGCAGTTCCTTGGCTTTCGGCAAGGTGGTCTTGATCTGCTCGTGCTCGATCAGCGAGCCGGACATGTTGGCGAACAGCGCCTTGCGGTGTTCATGGGTGCGGTTCAGGCGGCGGTAGCCGCGGGCGTGACGCATGATGGTCTCCTATCGCGTGTTTTGCTTTGTGTTGCAGGGTTGCGTTGACCCTGCGTCGTTGGGGCGGAATTGCCCATGCTTTCCCCGGCAGTCCGGGCATTTTCGGGGGGCGTTACCGCCCCCCTGGTTCTCAGAACTGGTCCTCGAAGCGCTTGGCCAGATCCTCGATGTTTTCCGGCGGCCAGTCCTCGACTTCCATGCCCAGGTGCAGACCCATACCCGACAGCACTTCCTTGATCTCGTTCAAGGACTTGCGGCCGAAGTTCGGGGTGCGCAACATCTCGGCTTCGGTCTTCTGGATCAGGTCGCCGATATAGACGATGTTGTCGTTCTTCAGGCAGTT
>JASGFG010000041.1:0-32227 GCA_047605605.1 Paracoccaceae bacterium
GCGTCTTGTTGGCAGAAAGGATCACGCCGATGGGACTGTCCAAAACGATCTGGACCAACCCGACCGAATTTCTCCGCTCGCAGCAGCCGGAGCATCCCGTCCTGTTTTTCGCCCCCTCGGCCCTGCAAGCCGCGGCGCGCCGGTTCATCGACGGCTTTCCGGGCATGGTCACCTATGCGGTGAAATCCAACCCGATCGAGCCGGTGATCGAGAACCTGGCCGCGGCCGGCGTGCGCGGCTATGACTGTGCCTCGGCCTTCGAGATCGACCTGATCCGTCGCCTCGCCCCCGATGCGGCCATCCACTACAACAACCCGGTGCGGTCGCGGTCGGAAATCCGCCACGCGGTCGAGCGGGGGGTGAAGTCCTGGTCGGTCGATTCCGCCAGCGAACTGGCCAAGCTGATCGAACTGGTCCCGGCCGAAGGAACCGAGATTTCCGTGAGGTTCAAGCTGCCGGTGGCCGGTGCGGCCTACAACTTCGGCGCCAAGTTCGGGGCGACGGCGGATCTGGCGGTGGATCTGCTGCGCACCGTGGCGGCGGCGGGGTTCATCCCGTCGATCACCTTCCACCCCGGCACGCAATGCACCGACCCGATGGCCTGGGATGCCTATATCCGCACCGCGGCCGAGATTGCGCGGGATGCGGGCGTGACCATCGCCCGGCTGAACGTGGGCGGCGGATTCCCCTCGCACCGTCTGGAAGGCGTGCTGCCGCAGCTGGAGGCGATCTTTGAACTGATCGGCCGCGTGACCGGCGAGGCCTTTGGCGAGAGCCGCCCGCTGCTGGTCTGCGAGCCGGGGCGCGGTCTTTGCGGCGATGCCTTCACCACGGCGGCGCAGGTCAAGGCGGTGCGCGACGGTGGCCATGTGTTCCTGAACGACGGGGTCTACGGCTCTTTCGCGGAACTGCCGCTGATCGGGGTGATCGACCGGGTTTCGGTGCTGACCCCCGGCGGGCTGAAACGCCATGGCGAGGCCGAGCCGCGGATCGTCTTTGGCCCGACCTGCGATTCCGTCGACCGCCTGCCGGGCGAGGTGCATCTGGCCAGCGACATCGAGGAGGGCGACTATGTCGTCTTTCACGGCATGGGCGCCTATTCGACCGTGACGAATACCCGGTTCAACGGGTTCGGCGACCTGCGGCTGGAAACGGTTCTGTCGCAGAAGCTTTGATCGTTGCCCCGCAATGACAAAGGCCCCCGGTTTTCCGGGGGCCTTTTGCGTTTGTGGTTAGTCGACGACTATCCTCACCGAAAGAGGGCGACCCTGACCGCTGGGGGTTGGGGGCAATTGGGGAATTCTCTGAGCATGGTTCAGAATTTTCGCGTCCAGTGCCGCATTGCCCGTAGATCCTGACATCGACACCGAGACAATGGCGCCGGCTGCCGTGATATTAATCGCGAGCACCACCACCCCATTGTTCCCAGTGAAGGTTCTTTTCTTCATGTGCCTGGCTACGATAGAGTTCGCCTTGGATTTCCACCGTGCCTCGGCTGTCACCATCGCGTTGCTGCCGGCATTGGATACCTTGCCGGCGCTCACCTGTTCTCGAAGTTCGGACTTCTTGCCCTGAGCCTCGTCAGTCTTTTCGGCTTTCTTGGCTTTTTTCTTCGGCGCTTCTTTCTTCTGCATTTTCTGCGGAAGCTCGACCGCGGCCTTTTGTGCCACCGGTGGGGGCGGCGTGGTATCCGGCATCTGCTCGGCCACGTCCTCCGGGGGGAGGAGATCAGGCTGCTCGAACTGGGGGGCCTCTTCGGTCGTGGTTTCGGCCTGCGGAGGATCGTCGTTCAGATCCGGGGCGTCAGGCGCATCGGGAGAGAAGGATTGCGCTTCTGGAGCAGGACCCGGATCTTCCGGGACGGCCTCGACCGGCAAGGGTGGCAGTTCCACAATCACTGTTTGCCCCGCGCCCGCGCCTGCACCGCCTGCGGGCCACATGGCCCAAGCCGCTGTTGCCAAAAGAAAAATCAGCGCAGCCGACCCCAGCCAGGCCAGGCTTTCCATCATCCGCCGTGTCCGGCCCAGATGTGCGGCCCAATCGGTCATGGGGCAGTTCCCTCGGCTGCGGGCGCCGGTGCGCCGGGCACGAGTTCAAGGCCCACCAGCGCGACTTTCAGGTATCCGGCGGCGCGAAGATGGTTCATCGCCACCATGATCTCGCCATAGGGGACCGTCTTGTCGGCCCTGAGGAAGATCGCCTTCGTCCGGTCGCCGCCGGTCTTTGCATCCAGCGCCGCGGCCAGCCCTTCGGGGGAAACGGTCGCATCATCGACCGACAGAGTCAAATCCTGCTGGACGGTCAGATAGACCGGATCGTCGGGCTTTTGCTGCGCCGCCGCGGTCGAGGCCGGCAGGTTCACCGGCACGTCCACCGTCGCCAGCGGCGCCGCCACCATGAAGATGATCAGCAGGACCAGCATCACGTCGATAAAGGGCGTGACGTTGATCTCGTGGTTTTCGCCCAGATCGTCGCCGTTTTCGCGGATGCCGCCTGCCATGATCGCCCCCTTACACCCGCCGGAAGTCCAGATCGCGGCTCAGCAGCCGTTCGACCCCTGCGCCCGCATCGCCAAGCGCCAGCTTGTAGCCCGAGATCTGCCGCGCGAAGTGGTTGTAGACGACGACCGCCGGAATGGCCGCGACAAGGCCGATCGCGGTGGCCAGCAGCGCCTCGGCGATGCCGGGGGCGACGACCGCCAGGTTCGTGGTCTGCGATTTGGAAATGCCGATGAAGCTGTTCATGATGCCCCAGACCGTGCCGAACAGGCCCACAAAGGGCGCGGTCGACCCGATGGTCGCCAGAAGGCCGGTGCCGCGCATCAGGTGACGGCCGGCCTGCGCCTCGGTCCGTTCCAGGATCGACCGGGTGCGTTCCTTGACGCCATCCACCCCGGCCACGTCCAGCGCGGGGGCGGATTTCGTCAGCTCCTCCAGCGCGGCCTGCGTCATGAAGGCGGCCGGGTCGCGGCGGCCCTTCAGTGCGGTGGCGGCGGCCGGCAGGCTTTCGGCGTTGCGGATGACGCGGGTGGCCCGGCGCAGGGCCAGCTTTGCCAGCGCAACCTCGACCAGCTTGTAAAGCAGGACGGTCAGGGTGACGAAGGTGGCAAAGGCCAGGCCGATCATCACCGTCTTGACCACATAATCCGCCGCCATGAACATGCCCCACGGCGACAGCTCGTGCGGAAGCGGCGCGCCCGCGCGCGGGGCGACCGTGCCCTGTCCGCCCTGGATGCCGGGTTCGGCCGCCGCGGTGGGGGCGGCGGTATCTGCCACCGCGGGCGGTGTCACCGGCGTGGCAGCCGCGGCCGCAGGGGCGGCTGGCTCGCTTTCCTGCGCCTCGGCGGGGGCGTTCAGCGCGGGGGGCGTTTCCTCGGCGGCAGGCAGCGTCGGCACGGCCTCGGCCGCCGGCAGCGCCGTGCCGGGCTGGGCGGGGGCCTCGATCACCGGCGGGGCGGCGGGCTGTTCCTGTGCGATCACCGGCAGGGCGAGTTGCGGCAGCGCGGTCAACAGGATCGCGGCAAGGGCAGTCGCGCGGCTGGCTCCGGTGAACGAAAGGGATCGTGCCATCATCTCCGACTCTTTTTGTCTGGTTTGGCGCCCTTATAGCGAATGATGCCGGAAGGTGAACCCGGAATCTGCGGTGCAGGAATTGGAAAGGCCGCCCCGAAGGGCGGCCCTGACACCATTCGCGACAATCGCCTTTGTCAGCGTTTGTCGACCGGAACGTAATCGCGCTGCACCGGCCCGATGTAAAGCTGACGCGGACGGCCGATCTTTTGCGTCGGGTCGGCGATCATTTCCTTCCACTGGCTGATCCAGCCGACGGTCCGCGACAGCGCGAAGATCGGCGTGAACATCGAGGTGGGGAACCCCATCGCCTCAAGGATGATGCCGGAATAGAAGTCGACGTTCGGATACAGCTTCTTCGAGATGAAGTATTCGTCCGACAGCGCGATCCGTTCCAGTTCTTTGGCCACCTGCAACAGCGGGTTGTTGTGGACGCCCAGCAGGTCCAGCACGTCGTCGGCGGCCTTTTTCATCACCTTGGCCCGCGGGTCGAAGTTCTTGTAGACGCGGTGGCCGAACCCCATCAGCCGGAAGCCCGAGGTCTTGTCCTTGGCCTTTTCGACATATTCGGGAATGCGGTCGACGGTCCCGATCTCGCGCAGCATTTCAAGGCAGGCCTGGTTCGCCCCGCCATGCGCCGGCCCCCAGAGGCAGGCGATGCCGGCCGCGATGCAGGCGAACGGGTTTGCCCCCGATGACCCCGCCAGCCGCACGGTCGAGGTCGAGGCGTTCTGTTCATGATCCGCGTGCAGCGTCATGATCAGGTCCATCGCCCGTTCCAGCACCGGGTTCACATGATAGTCCTCGGCCGGGACCGAGAAGCACATGTTCAGGAAGTTCCCCGCATAGGACAGCGAGTTCTTCGGATAGACGAAGGGCTGGCCGATGGAATATTTATAGGCCATCGCCGCGATGGTCGGCAGCTTTGCGATCAGCCGGAACGCCGCCACCTCGCGCTGCCACGGGTCGTTGATGTCGGTCGAGTCGTGATAGAAGGCCGACATGGCACCCACCACGCCCACCATGGTCGCCATCGGATGCGCGTCGCGGCGGAACCCGCGAAAGAAGTTGTGCATCTGTTCATGCACCATCGTGTGGCGGGTCACGGTGGTCTCGAACTTTTCCAGCTGTTCCTTGTTCGGCAGTTCGCCGTTCAGCAGCAGATAGCAGACTTCAAGGAAATGCGACTGTTCGGCCAGCTGTTCGATCGGATAGCCGCGATACAACAGCTCGCCCTTGTCGCCGTCGATATAGGTGATCTCGCTGTCGCAGGAGGCGGTCGAGGTAAAGCCGGGGTCATAGGTGAAGACATCGGCCTGGGCATAGAGCTTGCGGATGTCCAGAACGTCCGGCCCCAGGGTCGGGCTCAGGACGGGCAGGTCATAGGACTTGCCGTCCAGCGTAAGCGTCGCGGATTTGCTTTCAGCCATTCTTCACATCCCTTTCTTGCCCCGGAGGGGCGGGTAGATGGGGCCCATGACGGGCATGGCGAAGAAAGCCGCCTTAACCTGCGGCATCCTTCAGCCGGGAAACCGACTCGTCCTGGCCCAGGACCAGCATCATGTCGTAAACGCTCGGCGTCACGGTCCTGCCTGCAAGCGCGGCGCGCAGCGGGGCCGCGAGCTTGCCGAATCCGATGCCGTGGGCCGTGGCGGTTTCCGTCAGGATGGGCTCCAGCGCCTCTTTCGTCCAGTCAGCATTTTGCAGTCGCGGCGTCAAGTCCTTCAGTATACCACGGGATACCAGATCAAGCGCCTTCGCCGCCGCCTCATCCGCCACCACGGGGCGCGAGATCAGCGCAAATGTCGCCTTTTCAAGCAGTTCCGGGAATGTCTTCGCGCGATCCTTGACGCAATACATCGCCCTGTGCAGCAGCGCGCGCTGACTGTCCATCAGGGCAGGTTGACCGGCAGCGGCCAGATAGCCCTCGACCTCATGCAGCAGCGCGGCATCGTCGGCCATGGCGATGTGATGCCCGCAGGTGTTTTCCAGCTTCTTGAAATCGAGTCGCGCCGGTGCTCGCCCGATGCCGTCCAGTGAAAAGACCTTCATCGCCTCTTCGCTGGTGAAAATCTCCATGTCGCCATGCGCCCAGCCCAGCCGGGTCAGATAGTTGCGCATCCCCGCGGAGGGATAGCCCATGGCCTGATATTCCTCCAGCCCCGTGGCGCCGTGGCGTTTCGACAGCTTCTTGCCGTCCGGCCCGTGGATCAGCGGGATATGCGCCCAGACCGGCACCCGCCAGTCCATCGCGTCATAGACCATCTGCTGGCGCGCGGCATTGTTCAGGTGGTCGTCCCCCCGGATCACATGGGTCACGCCCATGTCATGGTCGTCCACGACGACGGCCAGCATATAGGTCGGTGTGCCATCCGAGCGTAACACGATCATGTCGTCCAGCGTCTCGTTGCGGATGGTCACGTCGCCCTGCACCTGGTCGCGGATCACCGTCTCGCCGCTGCGGGGGGCCTTCATGCGGATGACATAGGGCGCATCCGGGTAAGACGAGGGATCGGCGTCGCGCCAGGGCGACAGGAACACCGGATAGCTGACGCCGCGGGCCTTTTCCGCCTCGCGGAAGGATTCGATTTCTGCCTGTGTAGAGAAGCACTTGTAGGCCGTTCCTCGCGCAAGCATCTCATGCGCGACCTCGGCATGGCGGTCCTTGCGGGCGAACTGGCTGACGACATCGCCGTCCCAGTCCAGGCCCAGCCACTCCAGCCCTTTCAGGATCGCGGCCGTCGCCTGCGGCGTCGAGCGTTCACGGTCGGTATCCTCGATCCGCAGCAGGAATTTCCCGCCCCGCCCGCGCGCGAACAGCCAGTTGAACAGCGCCGTCCGCGCGCCGCCGATGTGCAGATACCCGGTGGGCGAGGGCGCAAAGCGGGTGACGACCTGTTCGGACATGGATGGGCCTTTCGGACGGGCCGCCGGATCGGCGGGAGGGAAGCGCGAGGGCTGGCTCGCGGGCAGGTTAACCTTTCGGAAACCATGTCGCCGCTAGTCTGCCGGGGCAGGATTTACGGCTTCCGGGGGGGCAAGACAAGGTGCAGGGGGTGGCGGAGTCGGGATGCCCACGCAGGGGCTGGTCGCGGCTCGCGCTCTGGCCGCTGCGGTCGTTGGCGGCGGCGCGCGGTCGGCTTTTCCCCTGGACGCCGGTCTTCGTCGCCTTCGGGATCGGCCTGTGGTTCGCCCTGCCGTGGGAGCCGGAGGCCTCCTTCTACGCAATCGCCGCGACGGTGGCGCTGCTGGCGGGAGGGGTCTGGCTCTGCGGGCCCGAGATGGCCCATGCCCCTGCGGTGGCGGTGCTTTGCCTGGCGCTCGGGCTGCTGGCGGCGGGCGCGCGGGCGCATCTGGTTGCGGGGCCGATGCTTGATTTCCGCTATTACGGGCCGGTGACGGGCCGCGTGGTCGAGGTCGACCGTTCGCAATCCGATGCGCTGCGGGTGACGCTGGACCAGGTGGTGCTGAACCGGACGGATCCGGCGAGCACGCCGCTGCGGGTGCGGGTGTCGCTGCATGGCGACCAGCACTGGTTCCTGCCGCAGCCGGGGCAAATGGTGATGATGACCGCGACCCTGTCCGCCCCCGAGGGTCCGGCCGAGCCGGGGGGATTCGACTTTCGCCGGATGGCGTTCTTCGACGGGCTGGGGGCGGTCGGCTATACCTCCTCGCCCGTTCTGCTCTGGGCCGAGGCCGAACCGGGCACACAGATCGTCAACCGCCTGCGCAACTGGTTGAGCCGGGCGATGCTGGAGGCCATGCCGGGGCAGGCGGGGGCCTTCGCCACTGGGTCGATGACGGGCGACAGGTCGGCGATCACGCAGGAGACCGCGCAGGCGCTGCGGGATTCGTCGCTGGCGCATCTGCTGGCGATTTCGGGGATGAACATGGCCTTTCTGGTCGGCTTCGTCTTCGCGCTGGTGCGCTATGGGCTGGCCCTGATCCCGCCGCTGGCTCTGCGGGTGAACACGAAAAAGCTGGCGGCGGCAATCTCGCTGGGCGTCGCGTTGTTCTACCTGCTTCTGTCGGGGGCGAATGTCGCGACCGAGCGGGCGTTCCTGATGGTGGCGGTGATGCTGGGGGCGGTGCTGTCGGACCGCCGGGCGCTGTCGCTGCGGTCGGTCGCGATTTCGGCGCTGATCCTGTTGCTGTGGCAACCCGAAAGCCTGCTGGAGCCGGGGTTCCAGATGTCCTTTGCCGCAACCATCGCGCTGGTCGCCGGGTTCGGCGGGGTTGAGGGCGGGGTGATGCGGCGGCGTCTGCCGCGGTGGTTGCTGCCGGTCTATACGCTGGTTCTTTCCTCGGCGCTGGCGGGGGCGGCGACGGCACCCTATGCGGCGGCGCATTTCAACAGGTTCGCCGATCTGGGCTTTGTCGGCAATCTGCTGACCGTTCCGGCAATGGGGGTGCTGGTGATGCCGGGGGGGGCGGTGGCGGCGCTGCTGGCGCCGTTCGGCCTTGCGGCGCCGGCCCTCTGGGTGATGGAACTGGGGGCACGCTGGATCCTGTTCATCGCCCATCGTGTTGCCGCGGTCGAAGGGGCGGTGACGGGCATCCCCGCCCCGGCGCCGGGGATCCTGCCGGTTCTGACGCTGGGCGGCCTGTGGGTCGTGCTGACGGCCGGGCGGCTTCGCTGGGCCGGTGTTCTGCCGATGGCGGCGGCGGTGGCGCTGTGGTCGGCCATTCCGTCGCGCCCGCTGTTGCTGGTCAGCGGGGATGGCACTCTGGCCGGCCTTCTCGGCCCGCAGGGGCGGGCGCTTTCAGCGGCGAAAGGCGCGGGGTTCACCGCCGAAAGCTGGCTTGAGAACGACGGCGACCTGGCCTCGCAGGAAGAGGCGGCTGCCCGCCCCGGCTTTGACGGCCCCAGGGGCGCGCGCAGCTTTGTACTGGCAGGCTGGCGCGGGGTGATCCTTTCGGGCAAGAGCGCCGCCGCAGAGGCAGGACGGGCGTGCACCACATTCGACCTTGTGATCGTCGGTTCGCCGCCTGAACCGACAGGCGACCCCTCCGCCGCCGCGCCCGTCGGAGACGGCAAGGCAGGCTGCCATGTCATCGGTCCCCCGGCCTTGCGCCGGACCGGACCCATCGCCCTGTCGGCTGGAGAGGGGGGATTGATCCTTGCCCCCACGCGCCGAGGACATCGCATCTGGATGCGGGCGGGCGAGGGGGCAGGGCCTATGGTCCTGCGGCGACCCGAGCACGCCGTCCCGGATTAGTTGGGGGTAGCAGCGGTTTTCTGGCCTGCATCGCATGTCCGGGGCGGCGACGAGGCGCGGGTGACCGAGCGCAGGAATATCGGCAGCGGTTCGGCAGGGTCCAGAGGTTGCAGCGGCTTGAGCGCGGAGAGGAGGTCCATACGGACGTTCGTGGGGTTCGGAGCGGTGCCCGTGATGGTGTCGGTGCTGGTGATTTCGCCGTTGATGATGCGCCGGATGGTGGCCGCGTTGCCGCCACTCCATCGCTCCGGGTTAGCCGATGCAGAATGGCTCTGCCGAAAGCTTCCACGGCGGGATGCGGGACGAGTTCCTGAACGGAACCCTGTTCCGCTACCTTGCGGAGGCTCGCGAACGGACCGCGGCCTGACCTGCTCCCAGACCGCGAGGCCCCATTCGTCCCTCGGATACCCGACCCCGGCAGGCTTTGCCCTGCTCCTTACCATCGCAGTCGCCCGACCCGCTGCACGCGGTGAAATCTCCGCGTGTCGGACGATTGCTCAACCCACGCCGAACGGCGTAAATCAACTCGCTCCGGTCGCCGTTGGCAGAACGTTCAGGGGCAGGGCAAGGCGCATTAGAAGCGTCGTTCCTGAACTTCGCTTCGGCACCACCACATCTGTCCGGAGCCGCTCGGGGTGAGTTGGATTTTCGCAAAGGTTTACCGCGCAGCGTATAAACGCTTCATCCAAGCGGCACCGACAATCCGGTCACATGCGGAATAACGCCCATCCCCTCATAAAAGCGGGGTGGCGACGGGGCATCGACCTGCAACGCCAGGCCCCGCCATTGGGTCCAATAGGTCACGTCATGTCCCTTGAACTCCACCGCGGCAATTCGCCCCGCATCCGGCCGTTCCGACGGGGTCAACGTAATTCTTTCCGGCCGGATCGACAGAGTGACGGGCCCCGTCGCAGGTCTTGCAAGGTCAAGCCGCCCCAGTTCAGTGGCGCAAAACATCCCGTCGGCAATGCCTTCGATCAGGTTCGTCCGGCCCAGAAAGCCCGCCACAACCCGGTCGGCCGGCAGGTCATAAACCTCGCGCGCGGCGCCGCATTGCAGGACACGCCCGCCGTCCATGACCGCGATGCGATCTGCAAAACTCAGCGCCTCTTCCTGATCATGCGTGACCATGACGATCCCGAGGCCGGAGGATTTCAGCAGTTGGCGGATTTCACGCCGCGTCGCCGCGCGCAAGATCGGATCAAGGTTGGAAAATGGCTCGTCCAACAGGATCAGGCCGGGTCTGGCCGCGAAACTGCGGGCAAGCGCGATGCGTTGCTGTTGCCCGCCCGACAGTTCGTCAGGATACCGTCCCCCAAGGTGGGAAAGGCCGACCAGATCCAGCATCCGAACGGCCGTTTCCGCCTGACCGTCGCTGACACCGAACCGCACGTTTTCGGCAGCGGTCATATGCGGAAACAGCGCATAATCCTGAAACACCATCCCGATACCACGTCGCTCGGGCACAAGGGACGTCACGGTCCGGCCATTCAGGACGATCTCGCCCGCGTCGGGCACCTCAAACCCTGCGATCATCCGCAGCGTGGTGGTCTTGCCACAGCCCGAAGGTCCGATCAGTGCAAGTATCTCGCCCGCCGCAACGTCAAAACTGACATCAGAAACCGCAGCATGGGCGCCGAACCGCTTGCCAAGGCCACGAACCGACAAAAGGGGCGCGTTCATGGTCATGACCTTTCGCCTTTGGTTTCGTATTTCAAGATCAACCCGATAAAGATGCTGGAGAACAGGATGATCGCCAGCGCATAGGGCGCTGCCTCGGCCATCATGCCCTCGACGGTGCGGGCAAAGACATTCATCGACATGGTCCGGAAGCCGGTGGGTGCAAGGATCAACGCCATCGGCAATTCCTTGGCAACCATGATAAAGACAAGGATGCCCCCCGCCGCCATGGGCCGGCGCAGACGGGGCAACACGATGTGCGCGAAGGCTCGCCACGGCGTTGCGCCCAATGCACGCGCCGCCTCTTCCTGCCGGGTGCCGATCTGTGCCAAAGCAAGGCGGATTGGTCCGATTGCCAGTGCCAGAAAGCTCATCACATAGGCGAAGATCAACAGCGCAAAGCTCTGATACAAGATCGGCGCCGCGTTCAGCGAAAAGAATACCATGGCCAGCGCGAAGGCCAAAGGCGGGGTCGCATAGCCCAGATAGGCCAACCGTTCCACCGTTCTGGAAAAGCGTCCGTCGTGCCGCAACGACAGCAGCACGACCGGCAGCGCCAGCCCCGCCGCCAGTGCCGCGACCGGACCCGCAATCAGTGCGGTGCCCATTGCGGCCTCGGCCACGGCAGGCCAATCCACCGCCTCCAGCCCAAAGCGCATCCAATGGGCCAGAACCGCCAAGGGCAGGCCAATCGTGCACAGCATCAGCAGCGCAATGCCGGTCAATGCCAGCCACCGCCAAGGGCCAAGTGCCACAGGCCGGGCCAGACGCGCAGCGCCCGTTCCGGTGCGGGCGTGCCGTCCGCGCAGAACCGCCCGCTGCATCCGCAGCGCGACGACAGTCACACCCAGCAGCATCAGCGAAAGCCAGGCGGCATAGGTGCGGTCAAATGCGCCGCTGTATTGGGTGTAGATCGCGTAGCTGAAGACCTCATACCGCATCAGGGCGATGGCGCCGAAATCGCCGATCACATAAAGGCCGACGATCAGCCAGCCTGACGCCAGGGCGGGCCATATCTGCGGCAAGGTGACATGCCGGAATATCGCCCAAGGCGACTTGCCAAGGCTTCGGGCCGTTTCTTCCAGCGCCGGGTCCATCCCCAGAAATGCCGCGCGAAGATGCAGGAAAATATAGGGAAATGTATATGAAGCCAGCGCCAGTGCCGCCCCCCATAACCCGTATAGCGGCGGCATCGACACACCAAACCAGTGCTTCAGAAAGCCGTAATAGCCCGACAGCCCGATCAACGCATAGGCCATGACATAGCCCGGCACCGCCAGCGGCAGCACCGCAAGATAGGACAGCACCCGCTTGTGCCCGATATCGCTGCGGGTCAGCAGCCATGCCAGGGGCAGGGCTATGGCCGTGCCGATTGCCAGGGTTGCCGCCACCAGTTTCAGCGTATTTGCCAAAAGCATGGCGTTGCGGGCGCGAAAGACGATCCCGACCAGGTCGGCCGGATCCGCATCCAGGGCGCGCAGCAAAAGCCATGCCGCCGGCATGCAGGTGCCCGCGCAGACCAGCAGCGCGGACAACACCAAGGCGGCAGACGGGCCGCGCCTGCGCGCCGCCCCGTTTCGTGCCGTCAAGATCAGAGCAGCCCTGCGTCGCGCAGCAGTTTCAGCGTGCCTTCCAGATCACCCAGCGTGTTCGTGTCGACAGATGGGCTGATCTCGCTGACCGTTGCCAGAGGCTCAAGCGTGGCATGCGGAATGATGCCGTTGCGGACCGGATATTCGTTGCCTTGCAGCGTGATGAACTGTTGCGCCGCGGGCGACAGCAGGAAGTCGATGAAGGCTTGGGCGCTTTCCTTGTTGTCGCTCGCCTCGACGATACCTGCACCTGCGACCAGCACCAGGTTTCCGATGTCACCTGCCGCGAAATGCGTCTGGGCAACCGGGAACTCCGCATCTTTCGCGGTATACCGGCCAAGGTAATAGTTGTTCACCAGCCCGAAATCGACCTCGCCATTGGCGATGGCTTCAATCTGGGTGCCGTTGTTCTTGTAGACCTTGGTATCGTTGGCGACCATCGCGTCGATCCATGCCTTTGCCGCCTCATCGCCCTTGGTCAGACGAAGCGCGGTCACAAAGGCCTGGAACGATCCATTGGTCGGCGCCCATGCAACCCGCCCCTTGTATTTCGCATCGGCAAGATCGGTAATGGTTTTGGGCAGATCATCGGCCGCCCGCTCGGTCGAATAGACCAGAACGCGTGTCCGACCCGAGGTTGCGACCCATTTGTTTTCCGGGTTGCGGAACACCGCAAGCACGGTTTCGTTCGTTGCGGCGGGCAGTTCGGCAAAGCTTTTCGACAATGCGCCCAGCGCGCCCGCATCCTGTGCCCAGAACAGGTCGGCGGGCGTGTTCGCGCCCTCTTCCATCAACAGTGTCGCCATTTCCGACGTGCTGCCATAGCGGACCTCGGTGTCGATGCCGGTTTCCGCCTCGAACTGGGCGATCAAGGGGGCGATCAGCGCCTCTCCCCGTCCTGAATAGATCGTCAGCGGATCGGCGGCGGCAGCGGACGCAAAGGCCATAAGGGCAAAGCCGGAAAGAAAAGTGGTTTTCATGATGCATATCCATCCGATGACCCGGACAGTTCCGGGCAGGTTGTTTCTGCCTGCGGTTTGCGCACAGACGATGAAAACCGGTCTTCTTGCGGCTGTGCCGATGGGCATGGCTGCGGGTGACATTGCGTCCCCGGTCAAGTGAACCGATGGCGATGACTTAGTTGACTATTATACTTGGTGAAATCGGCCCCGGACCTATGCGATCCGCCATGGGACTTAAGTCTGATCGCGCCCGCGCAGGATCATCGCGGCCTCGGTCCGGTTGCGGGCGTTCAGCTTTTGCAGAACCCGGGTCATGTGATGCTTTACGGTCTTTTCCTGAAGCCCGGTTCGACGCGCGACTTCCTTGTTGGAATGGCCCTCGGCCACAAGGCGCAGAATCTCGTCCTCCCGCGCCGTCAACTGATCCAAGCCCCGTTCGGCCATCGCATTTGCTTCGCGGCGCTTTTCGCCCAGCACTCGCGCGGCAAGCCCGGGGGCGACATAGCCCTCGCCCTGCGCAATGGCGCGCACGGCGTCGATCAGGGCGCGCGTTCCGATCCCCTTGACGATATACCCCGCCGCCCCTGCCACCATCGCGGCCATCAGATCCTCGCCATCCTCGGATGCGGTCAGGATCGCGACTTTCATATCTGGGTTTCGTTCGCAAAGCCTGGGCAGCACGGTCAGACCGCCTTCCGGCATCGACAGGTCCAGCAGCAGGACGTCCGGCCGTAATTCCTCGGCCAAGGTCAACGCCTCCGACCCGGATGCGCCTTCGCCGCATACGATAAAATCTTCGGCTTCCTGCAACGACAGGCTCAGCCCCTTGCGAAAGATCGGATGGTCGTCGACTACCAGTATCCGTATCATGCTTCGTCGCTTTCGATGGGCAGCCGCAGGATAATGCAGGTGCCCCGTCCCTTATGCGCATGCACGTCAAAGGTTCCGCCAAGTCCTACAATGCGTTCGCGCAGACCTGCAAGCCCGAGACCCTGGTTTTCCTGATCGGGATCAAAGCCCGGCCCTGTGTCACTGACCTCTACCTGAACCGTGCCCAGACGCTGCCGGATGACAACACTTTGCCCCGCGCCCGCCGCGTGCCGTGCGCTGTTGTTCAGTGTTTCCTGCAGAAAGCGGTAGATGCAGTTTTTCTTTGCGACGGGAAGGTCCGCAAGAGGTTCCTCGATATCGAGTAGAATGCTTGTCCCCATCCTTGTTTCATGCACGCCGATCAACCTGCGCACGATGGTGGCGACAGACCAGTTGTTCAGTTCTGGCAAAACCATGCCACGGCAGATCAGCCGCAGATCCTGAAGCGCCTCGTTGATGGCGGCTGCCACCTGTTCCTGCCCTCTTTCCCCATCCAGCCGCATGGCCGCGAATGCGATCAGCTGCGCTGGCCCGTCGTGGATATCGGCCGAAAGCCGGCGAAGCGTCTTTTCGTTCAACTCGGCGATACGGCGATTTGCCTGCGCGACCCTGGCGCCGAGCGCCTCGTTCTGTCTCAGCAGGCTGGACAGTTCCGCAATCTGCACATCCAGCGCCTGACGTTGTTGCCGGATCGTCCTGTTGCCCTGGGCGAACATTGCATAAAGCGCCAGGAACATTGCGAAGGTGACCGCGCCGACCACAGCCCAGCTTTTCAACCGGCTGTTCAGCAAATCGGTTCGCAGCGCATCGGTCGTCGTATAGAACTCCGCAACGGCGATGATGTCGCCAGTCGCGGTGGACCGGACGGGGCTGTAAACCTCCATCACCTGCCGCGACCCGTTCCCGTCCGGATCGTCGACATCCCTGAGTTCGGCATTGACGGTGCCGGTCAATGCCACGGCGAGGCGTCTGTTTTCGGGAAATACGCGCCCGACAAGATCGGCACGATTGCTGTAGATGACCGTGCCATCGGGGTTCCACAGTTTGAACGCGAAGATTTCCTTGCTCAGCGCGCCCTGATCCAGAATTGCGGCCAGCCGCTCGGTTGCGTCCGGTCCAAGCGGATCGTTGCCTTGAACATCCTGAATGGCGGGGGAAACCATCGAGTCCACATAAAGCGCGGTCGTCGCCCCCGCATTCGCCGTGACGATCCGCTCCACCTGCGTGCTGACCCAGATCGCCGTGCCGATCATACCCGCGAAAAGCACACTGCCAGCAAACATCACAAAACGCGCCATCAAGCTGGACGGAAAGGGGATCTGCAAAAGCTTCATGACGCTGTCCTACACCGCTCCGTCAGTACAGTCTTTAACGTCTGCGCCTGTGACATCTTGTTTCAAATGTGCCGAGGCCGGGATCAAGCCACTGCTAGCGTTGTAAGCCGCGCCCAGGGCACCGCTTTTGCATCTGGGAAAGTGACGGGCAAGCCGGTTAAGGGCCGCGTCTATGGCATCCTCGTGGATATCTCCGAGACGTCTGGGAAGCGCGAGCCAGCAAGGCAGTCGCCTTCGCGCGCAAGCATCCCTGACATGCTGTAGAAAGCGTGCTGGGGAAGGGAGGGCAGCACCCTCTATATCCCCATAAGTCCATAAAAGCCGCTGGATGAGCCCGGCGCCAGAACAAACTCTTTCTGCCTTCGGAGTTTTTCCTGTGACCTTTCGATGGTCACGAACAAATATTTCCGCGTCTTTCCGGCATCGACGACCCTTGTTGCGCTTGCATCCTTCGAGACTTTCCCCGGTCGGCAAACGATCGGGCCATATTCTCAATGGAAATCGCGGCTGGGGAACAGGCGCTTGGCCTGTTCCCGCGGATGCATGGCACGCGGCAATGTTCGTGGAGGCCGCGGGGCGTCGTCGGCCTGCGGCTGGGTCAGGCCGACGGCCCGTTCCAGTGGATGACCCAGATCGGAAAGACGGGGCGAGAGATCCTCGATCATCTCGGCAATCAGATGGGTGACGATCCCCTCGCGCTGCAGCCGCCCGGTGACGCGCAAGAGCCGTCCGCCCATGACGATGCGCCGGAACCGGTCATAGACCTTTGGCCAGACGACGATATTCGCCACGCCAGTCTCATCCTCGAGCGTCAGAAAGATCACCCCCGAGGCGGTGCCGGGGCGCTGGCGGATGATCACCAGACCGCAGACCGACAACCGGCGCGGGGGAATGCGCGCAAGTTCCCCATGCGGCGTCAACCCGGCGATCCCGGGGCGCAGCAGCGCCATCGGATGGGCGCGCAGGGTCAGGCGCAGGGCGACGTAATCTTCGACGACCTCCTCGCCTTCCTGCATCACCGGCAGGTTGACCGTCGGCTCGCGCAGCCCCTCGCCATCCACGGGGTCGGAAAACAGCGGCAACGGCGCCGGCGCGCGGATTGCCCGCACCGCCCAGAGCGCCTGGCGCCGGGTCAGCCCCAGCCCTGTGAAAGCGTCCGCCTCGGCCAACCGCTCCAGCACGGCGGGGGCAAGGCCGGCCCGCAGCCACAGGCTTTCCGGGTCGGGATAGCCGTTGCCGCGCGCCGCCGCGATCCAGCCGGCATCTTCCTCGCGGAACCCCTTGATCTGGCGGAAGCCGAGCCGCAGAGCCAGCGCGCCATCCGCCCGCCGCTCCAGGCTGTTGTCCCACAGCGAATGGTTGACGCAGACCGGGCGCACCTCGATCCCGTGGTCGCGCGCGTCGCGCACGATCTGGGCGGGGGCGTAAAATCCCATCGGCTGGGCGTTCAGCAGGCCACAGGCGAAAATCGCCGGGTGATGGCATTTCAGCCAGGACGACACATAGGTCAGCATCGCAAAGGCCGCGGCATGGCTTTCGGGAAAGCCGTAATCGGCAAAGCCTTCGATCTGGCCAAAACAACGCGTCGCCACCTCGGAGGTGTAGCCATTCGCCAGCATTCCCGCGATGAAGCGGTCGCGATGTTCGCCGATGGTTCCCATGCGGCGGAACGAGGCCAGCGAGCGGCGCAACTGATCGGCCTCTTCGGCGGAATAGCCTGCGCCGACAATGGCGATCTGCATCGCCTGTTCCTGGAACAGCGGCACGCCAAGCGTCTTGCGCGTGACCTCGGCCAACGCGGGGCCGAAGGGTTCGGGCTCCTCCAGCCCCATCCGGCGCCGGATATAGGGTTTGACCATGCCGCCCTGAATCGGGCCGGGGCGGACGATGGCCACCTCGATCACCAGATCGTAAAAGGTCGCAGGCTTCATACGCGGCAGAAAGTTCATCTGTGCCCGGCTTTCGACCTGAAACACCCCGACCGCATCGGCCTTTTGCAGCATGGCATAGGTCGGCCCGTCCTCCTGCGGGACAGAGGCCAGGTTGTGCGCTATGCCCTCATGTGTACCCAGCAAGCCGAAAATCTTGCGCAGGCAGGTCAACATGCCAAGGCCCAGCACATCGACCTTCAGGATGCGCAAGGCGTCGATGTCGTCCTTGTCCCATTCGATGCAGGTGCGATCCTCCATCGCGGCATTGCCGATGGGGCAAAGTTCGTCCAGCCGGTCGCGGGTAATGACGAAGCCGCCGACATGCTGGGACAGGTGGCGGGGAAAGCCGATGATCTCACCGATCAACCGGATGGTCTGCGCCAGCCGCCGGTCGTCCGGGTCCAGCCCCGCTTCGCGTATGCGATCCGGGTCGGCCCCGCCGTTCGAGATGCCCCAGACCTGCGACGACAGGTTTGCCGTCACATCGGCGCCCAGCCCCATGACCTTGCCCACCTCGCGGATCGCGGCGCGCGAGCGGAAATGGATCACCGTGGCGCAAAGCCCGGCACGGTGGCGGCCATATTTCTGATAGATCCACTGGATCACCTCTTCGCGCCGCTCATGTTCGAAATCCACGTCGATGTCGGGCGGCTCGCCCCGGTGGCGCGAGACGAAACGCTCGAACACCATGCCGATCATGTCCGGGCTGACATCGGTGATGCCAAGCGCCCAGCAGATGATCGAATTGGCCGCCGAGCCGCGCCCCTGGCACAAAATTCCCTGCGACCGGGCAAAGCCCACGATGTCATGCACCGTCAGGAAATAAGCGGCATAGCCCAGATCGCCGACGATACTCAGTTCCTTGTCGAGCAGGTCATTATAGCGGTCCGGGATCGGCCCGGTGCAGCGCCGCGCCAGCCCGGCGCGGGTCAGCCGTTCCAGCCGCTTCTGGGCAGGCTCGCCCCCCGCAATCTCGTCGGGATACTCATAGCTCAGTTCCGACAGATCGAAGCGGCAGCGCGCGGCTATCTCCAGTGTGAGATTGATGGCGGCGGGATGGCGGTGGTAAAGCCGCGCCATGTCGCCCGCCCCTTTCAGACGGTGCTCGGCATTCAGGAGCGCACGGGTGCCGATCTGGTCGATGGTGATCCCCTCGCGCAGGCAGGTCAGCACATCGGCCAGCGGGCGCCGGGCGGCGCGATGCATCATCACGTCCCCCACCGCGACCATCGGAACCCCGGCCCGACAGGCCAGATCGGCGCAGGTGTCGAACCAGGCCTGATCGGTGCCATCATAGCGCGGGGCCGCGCCCAGAAAGACCTGGCCCGGATGCGCGCGCGCCATCAGGCTTATCGGCTCTGGTGACGTCTCCTCCACAGACGGCAGTGCGATCAGGATCATGCCCCGGCCCCCAGCCACCAGATCGGCCTGTGTCAGATCACATTCGGCCTTGGCGGCCCGGCGCTTGCCCAGGGTCAAAAGCCGAGACAGCCGGTGCCAGGCGGTCCGATCGGTCGGCAGGGCCAGCCATTCGACCGGGCTGTCGGTCAGCACCAGCCGGGCACCGACGATCAGTTGCGGAAGATGCGGCACCGAAGGGGCGGGCAGATCCTGCGGGTGACCGATCTCCTGTCGCGAACAGCTGTCGATCCGGTGGGTCGAGCGGATGGGCAGGGTCTTTTCCATATCCTGCCGCAGCGTCTTCAGTGCCGACCAGGCGCGCACAACCCCCGCAACCGAATTGCGGTCGGTAATGGCGATGGCCGCCAACCCCAGTTCGGCGGCCCGCAGCACCAGTTCCTCGGGATGCGAGGCGCCACGCAGAAAGCTGAAATTCGTCGTGATGCACAACTCGGCATAGGCATCGGGGACCGGACGGTTCACATGAACTCCCCCTGCACGAACCAGCCCGGGTTTTGCGGCGTATGGAACATCCACAGCCGACGGCCCTGCCGCGTCTCGACACGCCAATAGTCGCGCAGGCCGGATGGCCGTGTTTCGGTATCGGCCCACCATTCCGGGGCGATCCGTTCAGGCCCCAGCACCCGGCCGGTGGTCAGGTGCATCCGCCGCCAGCGAAAGCGTTCGGGCGGGGCTGCGCCCTCGGCGCCGATGGGCTCGGGCGGAAACAGCAGCAGAGGCCGCGGACGGCGGACAGGCCAGCCTTGGGCGGGCTTTGTCGTGGCGGCAGGGCGCATGACGAAGCCACGCTCGGGAATATGGCTGTCGGCGGGCAGGAAGCGCTGGATATTGTCCAGCCCGATTCGGGTGCCGATCCGGGTGATCAGGTCGTCCAGCCGGTCGGAGCTTTCGGCCGCAGCCCCGATCTGGCGGATCGGCATAGGCTCGACCACCCGCGCCTCCAGCCGCAGCCGGTCGATGCCGAACCCTGCATCGACCCCCTCCACCCCGCGCTGGAACAAGGGCAGGATCCGCGCCGGATCGCGCATCGCCGTGGCCAGCCGCAGCGTCACCGCCTCGCCACCGCGATCCACCCGCCGCAATTCCAGCACAAGGCTGCGCGCACCGGCCTCGTGCTCTTTGAGCTTTGCGCAAAGCCGGTCGAGCAGCCGCGCGACCCCGGCCATGACATCGCTGACCAGACCGATCGGCTCTGGCAGCGTCAGGCCCACGGCGTAATGCGGCGGATCGGCCTGCGGCGTGATCGCCTCGGGCTGCCGGCCCAAGGCCTGATCGAGGCGCAGCAACAATCCGGGCCCGAAACGGCGCGCAAGCGGGGCGCGGGGGGCGCCCGCAAGCGCACCGATGGTCCGCAGCCCCAGTCGTTGCAGGGCAACGACCGTCTCTTCCTCCAGCCGCAGCCCGGCAACGGGAAGGCCTTCCAGCGCCGCCAGACCCGCATTCGGCGCCGCAATCCCCTCGCCATAGCGTGCCAGGGCCCAGGCCGCGCCACGGCTGTCGCCCAATCCCAACCGCACCTCGATACCGCCGCGGCGTAGACGCCCGCGCATATCGGCCAGTATCGCCGCCTCACCCCCCTGCAGATGGGTCGATCCGGTGATGTCCAGCACCAGCCCGTCCGGGCCTTCGATCCCCACCCATGGGCAATAGCGTTGCGCCCAACGACGCAGGGTTTCCAGCATCCGTGCCTCGGCCGCCGGATCGCCCGGCTTGCTGTGCAGGCGGGGGCAGAAGGCCCGTGCCTCGGCCAGGGGCATGCCGCGGCTCAATCCCTGCGCCTCGGCCTGCCGATTCAGGCAATGGATGCGCCGCGCATTGCCCAGCGTCAGCGTGACGGCAAAGGGGCCGTCAACCGGACGCACCCGCAGCATCCGGTCCGAAGCCAACCGGGGAAACCACATCGAGACGATGCGCCGCCCTATTCCATCGAACATGCCAGGCCCCAATTGTTCCTGATTTGTTCTTTTTAATTTCCCATCGCATCAGTGTCGAGTCCGTCGTCCTGTTCCCGCACCGCCCGCCCTCATCGAATACCGGCGTGCAAGACCACCGCGTCTCGGCCGCCGGACTGCCCATCCCCTCGGGGATCAGGCACAGCCCGGTCGTCGCACCAGCCTTCGCCGCCAGTTGCAGCCGCCGCCCCTCGCGCAGATCAAGCGGATGCGTCAGCTCGATCACCACTAACCCGACCGCGCCATCCCTCAGCGCCTCTTCCGCGACGGCCAGCGTATCCGTCTGGCTCCGGGTTCGCGCCATCAGGATCTGTCCGGGATCGCATATCGCGGCCAGACCATCGGGATGGGGAGAAGCGCCCTGCCACCCCTCGCCGATCCAGAGCGCCGGCCCGTTGCCCGTTCTGACCGCAACAGCAGCAAAGCCGATCGCGCCCGGGCCATAGGCCTCATGGACACGCGACAGCCGCAAAGGCAGAGGGGGCTTTGGGAGAACGCTCATCGGTCGAGCCTATACAAAAAGACGCAGGAAAGCTTAAGGGCAATCGATCTGATCCGCGACCCTGCAACCCACACTGGCTCTCTTTGCCATCGCGCGCGCGATGGTTGCGGACAAGTTGGCAGCAGCGGAGGCCTTGGCGCTGTCCGGGCAGATGACCGCTTGTTTCCTGACCTCTTCGACATTCCGCAGCTTGGCTGTTTCCGGGTCTTTGGTCCGTAGAGATCGGCTGACGATTTTGTCGCCAAGAATCCGCCGAAGATCGGTCGGAACGCGTTGCCGGAAATAGTAGACGCCAGATTTCTTGTTCTTCTGCGGACGAGCCATCTGCAAGGCCATGGTGTAGAACCGAAGCGAATCAAGCTCTTGATAACAGCCAAGTTTCTGGTTTTAATAGAAAAATGGTGCTGCAAGAGAGGATTGAACTCTCGACCTCTCCCTTACCAAGGGAGTGCTCTACCACTGAGCTACTGCAGCGCCGGGGCGAGGCGGGTTGCCTTGCGTGGCGGGTGATTAGACGCAATCGGCAGGGCGTGCAAGGGGCAAAAATCACGCCTTCGGGATTTGCCGCAGCCGGGCGCGGCAGGTCATTCGCCGGGGGCCGCGGCCGAATTCGCCAGGATCATCTCGGCCAGACGCCGCGCGGCGGGGGGCAGGGTGGTGTCGGCGCGGGTGACAAGGCCGAAGGGCTCGACCTCGATCCCCAAGTCGATCGGGACGACGGCGAAAGGGGCCCCCGCGCCCCGCGCGAAGGTGTCGGCAACTGCGCGGGCCAGGGGGGCCACGGCATTAGAATGCTGCACCATCGCCAGCGTCAGCAGAAAGGACGCGGTGGACAGCCGCTGCGGCGGGTTGGGCAGGCCCAGGGCGTGCAGCCGCGCCGTCACGGCCCGCCACAGGATCGCATCGGTGCCGGGCATCACCCAGTCATAGGCCATCAGATCCTCGGCCCGCACCGGCGCCTCGGCCAGGCGATGGCCGCGGCGGACCATCAGTTCCACCGGCTCGGCCTCGATCAGGCGGGTTTCCAGCAGGTGGCGCGTCTCGTCCGAGGGCAGGCGGCCGATGGCGAAATCCAGCCGCCCGTCCAGCAACTGCGTGTTCAGCAGGTCCGAGGGGGCGACCGTCACCTCGGCCGTCACGCCGGGCAGCGCCAGCCGCGCGGCGCGGAGCGCGGGCAGCACCCGGTCCAGCGCCGGCCCCGTGACCGATCCGATCCGCACCCGGCCTGCGGCCCCGCCCGCAATCTCGTCCAGCTCGCGTCCGGCATCGGCCAGTTCGGTCAGCACGCGGGCGGCGCGGCGCGACAAGGCGGTTCCGACCTCGGTCAGCGCGACACCCCGGCCGGTGCGTTCGTGGACCGGGCGGCCCACGATCCGCTCCACCTCGGCCAGCAGGCGCGAGGCGGCGGGCTGCGCGATGCCGATGCGGTCGGCCGCCGCCCCCAGTTGTCCGGTATCGCCAAGCGCCTGCATCAGCCGCAGATGCGTCAGCTTCAGGCCGCGGCGGAGAAGTTCAGACATACCAGATTTGCCATATCGTCATCATGCAACATGAATTGACGGGTATGACGCGATATTGCAACCCTCCGCGCACGGAGTTGCCGATCCCGGAGGGGGGACGGCGATGGAACCGGGTCTTCGCCGCGCCTGCCGCGGCCTCAGGGAGAAACCATATGAAACTTCTCAACAGGGCGCTTTCGGCGCTGGCGGTTGCCGCCACGTTGACGGGCGGCGCGGCCTTCGCGCAAAGCAAGGGCACGGTCGGGATCGCGATGCCGACCAAATCGTCGGCCCGCTGGATCACCGACGGCAATTCGATGGTCGAACAGTTCAAGGCCGCGGGTTATGACACCGACCTGCAATATGCCGAGGATGACATCCCGAACCAGCTGTCGCAGATCGAGAACATGATCACCAAAGGGGTCAAGGTTCTGGTCATCGCGTCCATCGACGGCACCACGCTGTCGAACGCGCTGGAAAACGCCAAGGCCTCGGGGATCAAGGTCATCGCCTATGACCGGCTGATCCGCGAAAGCGATGCGGTCGACTATTACGCGACCTTCGACAACTTCAAGGTCGGCGTGCAACAGGCTGAATCGCTTGTGAAAGGCCTGAAAGAGCGTTTCCCCGACGTGAAGCCGTGGAATGTGGAACTGTTCGGCGGCAGCCCCGACGACAACAACGCCTTCTTCTTCTACAACGGCGCGATGAGCGTCCTGCAACCGATGATCGACTCGGGCGAGATCGCGATTCCCTCGGGCCAGCAGGGCATGGACGTGGTCGGCACCCTGCGTTGGGACCCGGCGACCGCGCAGTCGCGCATGGACAACCTGCTGTCGGCCCACTACGGCGACAAGCAGCTGAACGGCGTGTTGTCGCCCTATGACGGGCTGTCGATCGGCATCCTGTCGTCGGTCAAGGGCGTGGGATATGGCTCGGGCGATCTGAAGATGCCGATCGTCACCGGGCAGGATGCCGAAGTTCCCTCGGTCAAGTCGATGATCGCGGGCGAGCAGTATTCGACGATCTTCAAGGACACCCGCGCCCTGGCCGGCGTGACGGTCAAGATGGTCGATGCGCTGATGCAGGGCAAAGAGCCGGAAGTGAACGACACCAAGACCTATGACAACGGCGTCAAGATCGTTCCGTCCTACCTGCTGGAGCCGGTTTCCGTCGACGTGAACAACTATGAATCGGTTCTCGTCGGGTCGGGCTACTACACCGCCGATCAGTTGAAGTGACACGACCGGCCCGCCGCGGCGCAACCCGCGGCGGGCCATTTCCGGGGGGAAGATGATGGCACCCATTCTTGAGATGCGGGGGATCGGCAAGTCCTTTCCCGGCGTGCGCGCGCTGGATCAGGTCAACCTGTCGGTCGAGCCGGGCGAGATCCACGCGATCTGCGGCGAGAACGGCGCCGGAAAATCGACGCTGATGAAGGTGCTTTCGGGCGTCTATCCCCATGGCACCTACGAGGGCGAGATCCTGTTCGAGGGCAAGCCCGCCGAATACCGCGACATCCGCGACAGCGAACATGCGGGCATCGTCATCATCCATCAGGAACTGGCGCTGGTGCCGCTGCTGTCCATTGCCGAGAACCTGTTTCTGGGCAACGAGGTGGCAAAGGGCGGCGTCATCAACTGGCCGCTGGCCTATCAGAAGACCGAAGACCTGCTGAACAAGGTCGGCCTGTCCGAGGCGCCGACCACCCGCGTGGAAAAGCTGGGCGTCGGCAAGCAGCAACTGATCGAGATCGCCAAGGCGCTGGCGAAAAACGTGCGCCTGCTGATCCTGGACGAGCCGACCGCGGCGCTTCAGGAAAACGACAGCCAGAAGCTGCTGGACCTGATGCTGGAGCTGAAGGCGCAGGGCGTCACCCAGATCATCATTTCCCACAAGCTGAACGAGATCCGCCGCGTGGCCGACCGCGTGACGGTGATCCGCGATGGATCGACCGTCTCCACCATGGACCGCGCCGACATCACCGAGGAACGGATCATCCGCGACATGGTGGGCCGCGACATGGCCAACCGCTATCCCGATCGCACCCCCGACATCGGCGAGGTGCTGATGGAGGTCAGGAACTGGTCGGTCATGCACCCCGACCAGCAGCGGCAGGTAATCCGCAACGCCTCGATCACCGTGCGCCGGGGCGAGATCGTCGGCATCGCGGGCCTGATGGGGTCTGGCCGCACCGAATTTGCCATGAGCCTGTTCGGCCGCAGCTATGGCCGCGACATTACCGGCGAGGTGACTTTGGCCGGTAAAAAGCCCGACCTGTCCAGCGTCTCGCGCGCCATCGACGCAGGCCTGGCCTATGTGACCGAGGACCGCAAGGCCCTGGGCCTGATCCTGGACGAGCCGATCCTGAAGAACGTCTCGCTGGCCAATCTGGAAGGGATCGCCAAGAAGTTCGTCCTGTCGCGCGGCCGCGAGCAGCAGGTGGCCGAGAAATACCGCAAGGCCATGAACATCCGCACCCCCAGCGTGTTCCAGCGCGTGGTGAACCTGTCGGGCGGCAACCAGCAGAAGGTCGTGCTGTCGAAATGGCTGTTCACCGATCCGCAGGTGCTGATCCTCGATGAACCGACGCGCGGCATCGACGTGGGCGCCAAGTTCGAGATCTACAACATCATGAACGATCTGGCTGCGCAGGGGCGGGGGGTGGTCATGATCAGCTCGGAAATGCCGGAACTTCTGGGCATGTGCGACCGCATCTATGTGATGAACGAAGGCCGGATCGCCGGTGAACTGACCAAGGCCGAGGCCAGTCAGGAACGGATCATGGAACTGATCCTGAAAGATGGAATGAAGGGGGGGCAGGCTGCATGAGCGCCGAGCAGAAAAAATCAGGCATCGGCGCCCATCTGGGCAGCCATCTGCGCGAAAACGGTATGATGCTGGCGCTGATCGCCATCGTCGTGTTCTTTGTCTTTCTGGTGCGGTTCGAATCCGGGGCCGACTTCCTGTCGGCGCAGAACATCACCAACCTGTTCCTGCAAAACTCCTACGTCATCATCATGGCACTGGGGATGCTGTTGGTGATCGTGGCGGGACATATCGACCTGTCGGTCGGATCTGTCGCGGCCTTTACCGGGGCGGTGGCGGCGATGCTGCTGGTGAAACTGCAATGGCCGGTGTTTCTGGTCATTCCCTTCGTTCTCTGCGTGGGCGGGTTGATCGGCGCGGCGCAGGGCTACTGGATCGCCTATTGGCGCATTCCGTCCTTTATCGTGACGCTGGCGGGGATGCTGGTGTTCCGCGGGCTGACCCTGTGGCTGTTGGGCGGGCAGAACATCGGGCCTTTCGCCAAATCGTTCCAGGGGCTGTCGACCGGATTCATTCCCGACCTGTTCGGGGCGCAGCCGCCGAATATCACCGCGCTGGTGCTGATCGCGGTCGCCGCCGCCGCCATCGTCTGGTCGGGCCTGCGGTCGCGGCAGAGGGATGCGGAATTCGGCATCACCTCCGAACCGGCGGGGTTCTTCTGGGCGCGCAACATCGTCGTCGTCGCGGCGCTGATGTTCGTCGGCTGGAAGCTGGCCAGTTTCCGCGGCCTGCCGAACGTGCTGCTGATCATGTCGGTGCTGATCGTGCTGTATGCGTTCTTCACCGAATCCACCACGACGGGGCGGCGGATCTATGCGCTTGGCGGTAATGAAAAGGCCGCGAAACTGTCGGGTATCAAGACCGACCGGCTGGTGTTCCTGACCTTCGTGAACATGGGGGTTCTGGCCTCGCTGGCCGGTATGATCGTGACGGCGCGGCTGAACAGCGCCACGCCCAAGGCCGGCGTCGGGTTCGAGTTGGACGTGATCGCCGCCGTCTTTATCGGCGGGGCCTCGATGACCGGCGGGTCGGGCAAGATCATCGGGGTCGTGGTCGGCGCGCTGATCATGGGGGTGATGAACAACGGCATGTCCATGCTGGGCATCGGCATCGACTATCAACAGGTGATCAAGGGGCTGGTTCTGCTGGCCGCCGTGATCTTCGATGTCTACAACAAGAACAAGTGAGGCCATCATGCTGATTTCGCAAATCATTCGCCCCGATGGCAGCATCGCCGTCGTCGCCCGCGACGGGTCCGAGGCGGCGGTGGTGCGGGGGGCGGCCTCGACCTATGCGCTGGCCTCCGAGGCGATCGCGGCCCGCAAACCGCTGGCCGCCGTCATCGCCGCGCATGGTCTGGGCGAGGCGGTCGATCTGCCCGCCTTGGCCGCCGAGGGGCGGGTGACGCTGCCCGTCACGCACCCCGACCTTGCGCATATGCACCTGACCGGCACCGGGCTGACGCACCTTGGGTCGGCTGCGGCGCGCGATGCGATGCATACCAAGCTGCAATCGGCCGAACTGTCAGATTCGATGAAGATGTTCCGCATGGGGCTGGAAGGCGGCCGCCCCGCCGCGGGCCAGGTCGGCGCGCAGCCCGAATGGTTCTACAAGGGCAACGGGTTCGCCGCCGTGGCGCCGGGCCAGCCGCTGACCTCGCCCGGTTTCGCCGAAGATGGGGGCGAGGAGCCGGAACTGGCGGGTATCTATCTGATCGGGCCGGATGGCACGCCGAACCGTATCGGCTGGGCGCTTGGCAACGAGTTTTCCGATCATGTGACCGAACGGGTGAACTATCTGTTCCTGGCGCATTCCAAGCTGCGGCAGGCGTCCTTCGGGCCGGAGATCCTGGTGGGCGATCTGCCCGCCGATGTGCGCGGCACCAGCCGCATCCGCCGCGACGGCAAGGTGATCTGGGAAAAGCCGTTCCTGTCGGGCGAGGCGAACATGTCGCATACGATTGCCAATCTGGAACACCACCATTTCAAATATGACCTCTTCCGCCAGCCCGGCGATGTGCATGTGCATTTCTTTGGCACCGCCACGCTGTCCTTTGCCGACAACATCCGCACCGAACCCGGCGACCAGTTCGAGATCGAGGTCGCCGCCTTTGGCCTGCCGCTGATCAACCCCCTTGCCAAGGCCCCGGCGCGCGAAGGCGCGGTGGCGGTCGCAGCCTTGTGAGACGAAAATGACCTTCACTCCCGCCCCATGGCCCCGCAAACTGCGTTCGCAGCACTGGTATGGCGGCAATTCCCGCGACACGATCTATCATCGCGGTTGGCTCAAGAACCAAGGCTATCCGCATGACCTGTTCGACGGGCGGCCCGTTATCGGCATTCTGAACACCTGGTCGGACCTGACGCCCTGCAACGGGCATCTGCGCGAACTGGCCGAAAAGGTAAAGGCGGGTGTGTGGGAAGCCGGTGGTTTCCCGGTCGAGGTGCCGGTGTTTTCGGCATCCGAGAACACCTTTCGCCCCACGGCGATGATGTATCGCAACCTCGCCGCCCTGGCGGTGGAGGAGGCGATGCGGGGCCAGCCCATCGACGGCGCGGTGCTGCTGGTCGGCTGCGACAAGACCACGCCCAGCCTGCTGATGGCGGCGGCCTCGACCGACATCCCGTCGATCGTCGTGACCGGCGGGCCGATGCTGAATGGCTGGTTCCGGGGGGAACGGGTCGGGTCCGGCACCCATCTGTGGAAATTCTCCGAAGCCGTCAAGGCGGGCGAGATGACGCAGGAGGAGTTTCTGGAGGCCGAGGCCTCGATGAGCCGGTCGTCGGGCACCTGCAACACCATGGGCACGGCATCGACCATGGCCTCGATGGCCGAGGCTTTGGGCATGGCGCTGTCGGGCAATGCGGCCATTCCGGGCGTGGATTCCCGCCGCAAGACCATGGCGCAGCTGACCGGGCGGCGGATCGTGCAGATGGTGAAGGACGACCTGAAACCCTCTGACATCATGACGAAAAACGCGTTCGAGAATGCGATCCGCACCAATGCCGCCATCGGCGGTTCCACAAATGCCGTCATTCACCTGCTGGCCATGGCGGGGCGTGTGGGCGTTGACCTGACGCTGGACGACTGGGACCGGTGCGGGCGCGACATTCCGACCATCGTGAACCTGATGCCCTCGGGCAAATACCTGATGGAAGAATTCTTCTATGCCGGTGGCCTGCCTGTGGTCATCAAGCGGTTGGGCGAGGCGGGGGTGCTGCACAAGGATGCGCTGACCGTCTCCGGCACCGCGATCTGGGATGAGGTCAAGGATGTCGTCAACTGGAACGAGGATGTGATCCTGCCCAAGGAAAAGGCGCTGACCCAATCCGGCGGCATTGTGGTGCTGAAGGGCAACCTCGCGCCCAAGGGGGCCGTGCTGAAACCATCCGCCGCCACGCCCGAACTGATGGTGCATCGCGGTCGGGCCGTGGTGTTCGAGGACATCGACGACTACAAGGCCAAGATCAACGACGACGCGCTGGACATCGACGAGACCTGCGTGATGGTCCTGAAGAACTGCGGGCCAAAGGGCTATCCCGGCATGGCCGAGGTGGGCAACATGGGCCTGCCGCCCAAGGTTCTGAAAAAGGGCATCACCGATATGGTGCGCATTTCCGACGCGCGCATGTCGGGCACCGCCTATGGCACCGTGGTGCTGCACACGTCCCCCGAGGCGGCGGCTGGCGGCCCGCTGGCCGTTGTGAAATCCGGGGATTTCATCGAGCTGGACGTGCCGAACCGGCGCCTTCACTTGGATATTTCCGACAATGAGCTGGCTTTGCGGCTGGCGGAATGGCGGCCGAACCATGACCTGCCCGCCAGCGGTTACGCCTGGCTGCACCAACAACATGTTGAGGGCGCCGATACCGGGGCCGACCTCGATTTCCTGAAAGGCTGCCGGGGTGCGGCCGTGGGCAAGGATTCGCACTGATGGCCGAACCGATGAAAGTCGCGCTGGTCGGCATCGGTAAGATCGCCGTGGACCAGCATGTTCCGGCGATCAACGCCAGCCCCGACTGGGAACTGGCCGCGACCGTCTCGCGCCATGGCACGGTTCAGGGAGTGGAGGCGTTTACCGACTTCGACGCCTTTCTGGCGGCGCGGCCGGATGTGAAGGTCGTCTCGCTGGCCCTGCCGCCGGTGCCGCGGTTCGACTATGCCGAAGCCGCGCTGCGGGCGGGGCGGCATGTGATGCTGGAAAAGCCGCCGGGCGCCACGCTGGCCGAGGTGCTGGCCTTGCAGGACATGGCGGCGGAACGGGGGCTGACGCTTTACACCACATGGCACAGCCGGATGGCCCATGCGGTAGCACCCGCAAAGGCTTGGCTGGCCGGCAAGACGGTGGAGCGGGCGAACATCACCTGGCGCGAGGATGTGCGCAAATGGCACCCCGGTCAGGACTGGGTGTTCGAGCCGGGCGGGATGGGGGTGTTCGATCCCGGCATCAACGCGCTGTCGATCCTGACGGAAATCCTGCCCGCGCCGGTGCATGTGACGGCGGCGACGCTGGACTATCCCGCCAACCGCCAGACGCCGATTGCCGCGCAGATCGCCTTTTCCGGCGGCGTCTCGGCCGATTTCGACTGGCGGCAAGAGGGGCCGCAGACCTGGGACATCGAGGTGCTGACCCATCACGGGCATCTGGCCCTGCGTATGGGTGGCAATGTGTTGGAGATCGACGGCCATCCGGCGGGCGGCGAGAACACGATCATGGGCGAATATCCCGCGCTTTATGCCCGGATGGCCGGGCTGGTGCGCGCGGGGCAGTCCGAGGTGGATCTGGCGCCGATGATCCATGTCTCGGACGCGCTGACGCTGGGGCGGCGGGTGCAGGTCGAGGCCTTCGAGTTCTGAGAAGTCATGCTTGCGGAACGCGCCGGGGGTTTCACACCCCCGGACCCCTGTGGGATATTTTCATCCAGAAAGAGGGGGTCAAAAAGGGGGGGAATGGGGGCGATGCGGCTGGCGTTGGTGACGGCGGGCACTTCGGCCATCGGGCGGACGCTGGTTTCGGCGCTTTGCCGGGCCGGGTATCGCGTGGCATTTACCCATCTGGGCGCCGACGAGGCCGCGGCCGATCTGGTCGCAGCGCTGGACGGGGCGGGCCTTGCCATGGAGGCGGATGCGGGTGACGAGTCTGCGGTTGAGGCGTTTCATGCCCGTGCCGCCGAATGGGCGGGCTGCGCGCCTTCGGTTCTGGTGAACAACGCCGGTATCCAGACCTGGGCGCCGCTGCTGGATCTGGAAACCGGCGACTGGGACCGGGTGATCCGCACCAATCTGCGCGGCTGTTTCCTGAACACCCGCGCGGCGGGGCGGGCGATGGCGGCGGCGGGGCAGGGCGGCGTGATCGTCAACATCGGCTCGGGCTGCAACCGCCATGCCTTTCCCCGGCTGGTGGATTACACCGCGTCCAAGGGCGGGATCGAGCAGTTCACCAAGGTCTCCGCCGTGGAGCTGGGGCCGCATGGCATCCGGGTGAATTGCCTTGCGCCGGGGGCGATCGCGACCGAGCGGACGGCGTCCGAGGCGGGCGACTATGCCGCCACCTGGGCCGGGATCACGCCCCTGCGCCGCGTGGGCGTGCCCGAGGACATTGCCGGGCCGATGCTGTTTCTGTGCTCCGACGCGGCGGGGTTCGTCACCGGGCAGACGATCATGGTGGATGGCGGCGTCTTTTCGCAGGCGATGTGGCCTTACCAGACGTGATCGGCCGCGCCACTGGACCTTTGGGACCGGGCTGCATAGCTTGACGGTCAAAGGAGATTGCCGATGACCAATCCGCTTCTGACGGCGTGGGATACGCCCTTCGACCTGCCGCCCTTCGACCGCATCCGGGACGAGGATTTCGCCCCTGCCTTCGACGCCGCGCTGGCCGAGGCGCGGGCGAACATCGCCGCGATTTCCGCCAACCCCGAGGCGCCGACCTTCGCCAATACCATCGAGGCGATGGAACTGGCCGAGGGCACGCTCGACCGGGTGTCGGGGGTGTTCTACAATCTGGCGGGGGCGGATTCGACCGCTGCGCGCGAGGCGTTGCAGCGCGATCTGGCGCCGAAGATGTCGGCCTTTTCGTCCGAAGTCACCAACAACAAACCGCTGTTCCAGCGCATCGAAACCCTGTGGCAGGGGCGCGAGGCGCTGGACCTGACGCCCGAACAGGCGCGGGTGCTGCACCTTTACCGGCAGATGTTCGTCCGGTCCGGCGCGCTGCTGGAAGGGGCGGCGGCGGAACGGCTGACGGCGGTGAAGTCGCGGCTGGCGGTGCTGGGCACGCAGTTCAGCCAGAACCTGCTGGCCGATGAACGCGAGTGGTTCATGCCGCTGGCCGAGGGCGATCTGGAGGGGCTGCCCGATTTCGTCGTGGCGGCCGCGCGGGCGGCGGGGCAGGAAAAGGGGCAGGGCGGACCGCTCGTCACCCTGTCCCGGTCGCTGATCGTGCCGTTCCTGCAATTCTCACCGCGCCGGGCCTTGCGGCAGCGAGCCTATGAGGCCTGGGTGGCGCGCGGGGCGAATGGCAATGCCAATGACAACCGGGGCGTCGCGGCGGAAATCCTGAAGCTGCGGGAGGAGCGGGCGCATCTGCTGGGCTATGCGAATTTCGCCGCCTACAAGCTGGAACCCGAGATGGCCAAGACCCCGGCGGCGGTGCGCGAGCTGCTGATACGGGTCTGGACCCCGGCAAAGAAAGTGGCAGAGGCCGATGCGAAAGTGCTGGAGGCGACGCTGCACGCCGACGGCATTTCCGGCCCGCTGGAGGCCTGGGACTGGCGTTATTATTCCGAGAAACGGCGCAAGGCCGAGCATGATCTGGACGAGGCGGCGTTGAAGCCGTTTCTGTCGCTGGGGCAGATGATCGACGC
>JASGFG010000042.1:0-31702 GCA_047605605.1 Paracoccaceae bacterium
GCAGAGGCTGGCGGAAACTGCCTGCTCCAATTCCTTGAAAGCCCGACGTTTTTTATTGGAGATCTCCGATGTGCCAAGCCTGTTTCCAGCCGGCACCCGCCACAGGCCAGTTGCATTCCTGCCTTTGCGGCGCACCCGAGACATTGGCCGCCATGCGCCGGATCGAGGCCGATATTTCCCGCCGTCAGATGCTGGGCGGCATGGCGGCTGTGGTGGGCATGTTCGCGGGCTTTGGCCTTGCCCCCAGAGAGCTTCGGGCGCAGACGCCGGGACGGCCGACGCTGCTGACCAACCTGCGGCTTTTCGATGGGGAAACCCTGTCGCTGCGCGATGGTGTCGACATTCTGGTGCAGGGGGGCCGCATCGCTGCCCTGCCCGCGAAAGGCCAGGGCCCGCAGGATGCCGATGTGATCGACTGCGGCGGGCGCACGGTCATCCCCGGCCTGATCGACGCGCATTGGCACGCAACCCTTGCCGGCGTCAGCCAGATCGCCGCCATGACGCAGGACATCGGCTTTGTGCATCTGATGGCCGGGCGCGAGGCGGGCGCGACGCTGCAACGCGGCTTCACGACCATCCGCGACGTGGGCGGCCCCGCCTTCGGGCTGAAGGCCGCCATAGACCGCGGCGTGGTCGAGGGGCCGCGGGTCTTTCCTTCGGGCGCGATGGTTTCGCAAACCTCGGGGCACGGGGATTTCCGCTTTGCCCACGACCTGCCGATGATGCCGTCGGACCCCGCCGATTATGCGACCCGCGCCGGGATGACCGCCATCGCCGACGGCCGCGCCGAGGTGCTGCGCCGCACGCGCGAGCAGTTGATGAAGGGTGCCAGCCAGATCAAGATCATGGCCGGGGGCGGCGTCGCCTCGCAGTTCGACCCCATCGATTCCACGCAATATACCGAGGACGAGATGCGCGCCTCGGTCGAGGCGGCAGCGGACTGGAACACCTATGTCTGCGCCCATGTCTATACATCGAAGGGCATCCAGCGCTGCATCCGGGCAGGGGTGAAATCCATCGAACATGGCCAGCTGGCCGACGAGGATACGGTCAGGATGATGGCCGACACCGGCACATGGTGGTCGATCCAGCCCTTTCTCGCCGATGAGGATGCGAACCAGTATACCGATCCCAAGGCGGTCGCCGCCCAGAAGATGGTGGCCGAAGGGACGGTGCGCGCCTTTGATCTGGCGCAGAAGCACAAGGTGAACTGGGCCTTCGGCACCGACATCCTCTATGCGGGCGCCGACAAACAGGCGCGGCATCTGACGAAGCTCGCGCGCTACATGACCCCGCTGGAGGCATTGCACCGCGCGACCGGCGCGGCGGGGCAGTTGCTGGCGCTCTCGGGGCCGCGGTCGACCTATGACGGGCCGCTCGGCGTCCTCCGCGAGGGGGCCTTTGCCGACCTGCTGGTCGTCGACGGCGATGCGGAAAAAGGGCTGGACTGGCTGACCGACGCCAATAACCTGCGGCTCATCATGAAGGATGGCCGCATCCACAAGACCACCCTTTAGGGAAAGGCCCTATCCCATGCAGAACCGCCTTGCCCTTGCCATCCTCGCCGCCACCGCCCTGCCTGCCGCCGCGCAGGACTGGAATGTCCAGGTCACGCCCTATGTCTGGGCCTCGGGGATGGGGGGCAGCGTGACGCCCTTTTCCGGCGCGCCCACGCTGTCCTTCGACAAGTCGTTTTCCGATGTGATGGAGGATGTGGACGGCGCCTTTTTCCTGTCGGGCTATGCGCGGCGTGACAGGCTGGTGTTCCTGGGCGATCTGAGCTGGTCGTCCAGTTCCAAGGACGGCCTTGTCCCGCCCGGCCTGCCAGCCGAGGCCAAGCTGACGCAAAGGTCGATGACGCTGGCCGCCGGGTATCGCGCCGTGCAGACCGGGGACATGACGCTGGACCTGCTGGCCGGGGCGCGGGCCTGGCGGATCAAGGCCGATGTCTCGGTCGCGGGCGGCGCGATGAGCGCCTCGCCCACGGAAAGCTTCGTCGATCCGATCATCGCGGCACGGGCGAATTTCGCGCTGGCCCCGCGCTGGTCGGCGATCTTTTACTTTGACGTGGGCGGGTTCGGCGTCGGGTCGGACAGCACGTTCCAGGTGCTTGCCACCGCCAATTATCAGGTGAACGACAATCTGTTCGTCTCGGCCGGCTATCGCCGTCTGGATGTGGATTACTCATCCGGCGGCACGCATCTGGGTGTGACCATGGCCGGGCCGCTGTTCGGCGTGACGTGGAAGTTCTGAAAAGGGGCAAGGATGTTCAGCAAACTCGCCGCTGCGGTCGCATTGACCGCCGCCCTTTCGGCACCCGTGGCCGAAGCCTGCACCCGTGTCACCTATCTGGGCCCCGAAGGGCGGGTGCTGACCGGGCGTTCGATGGACTGGAGCATGCCGATGCTCTCGAACCTCTGGGCCTTTCCGCGCGGGATGAAGCGCGACGGCGCGGCCGGGGGGCAGTCGCTGGAATGGACGTCGAAATACGGCAGCGTCATTGTATCGGGCTATGACATCGCCACCACCGACGGGATGAACGAAAAGGGGCTGGTGGCAAACCTCCTCTGGCTGATGGAATCGCAATACCCCGCCGAGGACGGCAAGACCCCGCGCATGTCGCTGGCGATCTGGGCGCAGTTCTTTCTGGACAATTTCGCCACCGTGGACGAGGCGGTCGCCTATCTGGATGCCCACCCGTTTGACGTGGCGACCAAGGACGTGCCGGACATGCCCGGCAAGCTGACCACGGTGCATCTGTCGCTGTCCGATGCGACCGGCGACAGCGCCATCCTGGAATGGATCGGCGGCAGGTTGCAGATCCATCACGGGCGCGACTATCGGGTGATGACGAACGACCCGCCCTATGACCGGCAACTGGCCATCGCCGAATACTGGAAGGGCGCCAACCCGCGCGAGACGCTGCCAGGTTCCAACCGTGCCGCCGACCGTTTCGTCCGCGCCGGCACCTATATCGACATGGTCGAGCAAAGCGCCGATCCCCGTATCGCTGTGGCGGCCACCTTCAGCGTGATCCGCAACACCTCGGCCCCGTTCGGGATCAGCGTTCCGGGTTTCCCGAACCTGTCGACGACCCGCTGGCGCGTGGTGGCCGACCAGAAGAGCCTTGTCTATTATGTGGAATCCGCGATCTCGCCCAATACGTTCTGGGTGGATCTGACAAAGGTGGACTTTGCGGAAGGGTCGGGCGCGCGCGTGCTGGACCTGGGCATCGACATGGCGAAAATCCGGTCGGGCGAGGTGTCGGGCCAGTTCACCACCGCCGAACCCTTTGTCTTCGAGCCAGCAGAATAAGGCGCCCCCGCATATGACCCAAGCGATCAGATCCCTTCCCGCCGTCCTGATGCTGCTGGCCCTGGGCGCCTGCGTGACGACGCAGCCGGACGAGCCGGTAAAGATCGTCCGCGCCGACAGCACCACAGTGGTCCTGCGCGGGCTGATCGACGCCAGCCGGACGGAGCCGCCGCCACGCTATGCCGCCATCGCACAGGCGCAATGCGCCCGGTTCGCCCGGACCGCGGCGTTCGCCGCGATGGAGCAAAGGACGACATTCGGCTTTGACGTGACCTACCATTGCGTCAAGCCGGCCTAGCCGCTCGGCCAGAACGTCTGAGGGAGGGACCGGCCACAGAACCTGAGCGGCTGTGTCGCCCGGATTATGCAGATGAATTCCCATGCAGTCAGGCGACCGCCGCGGTCTGCCTCGACGGCGGCAAGAGGCATCGCAGGGCGCAGGCCGCAGATCAGGTCGTTCCGAAATCGGTCAGGGGTTGAAGGGATGGCTGGCAGGAAGCCTGCGGTCGTCCGACCTTGCGTCCCAGCGGCAAACACGGGGAGCGGCCCTGTCTCCACGAGCCTGAAGGTTCTGAAGGCAGGCCAAGGCCCCTAGGCATCATCGCCCCCCTTGACGCATCTGCGACGGCACATGTCGTCTTCCGCCTTTCCGTCGCGTCGGCCGCCTGCTACCGCTTGCAACCGACGCGTTGCCCCAAGGGAGAGCCAAGATGACCGAGCGCCATGTCCTGACCGTTCAATGCCCCACCCGCCGGGGGATCGTCGCGGCAATCTCGGGTTATCTGGCGGAAAAGGGGTGCAACATCCTGGACGCCTCGCAGTTCGACGACACGCTGACGGGGCAGTTCTTCACCCGTATCTCTTTCGCCTCGGAAACCGGGACGACGCTGCCCGCGCTGCGCGAGGGGTTCGCGCCGGTGGCGCAGCAGTTCCAGATGGACTGGGCCATCCATGACGGCGCGCACCGGATGAAGGTGCTGCTGATGGTGTCGAATTTCGGCCACTGCCTGAACGACCTGCTGTATCGCTGGCGGATCGGGGCGCTGCCGATCGACATCGTGGGCGTGGTGTCGAACCACCTGACCTATCAGAAGGTGGTGGTGAACCACGACATCCCCTTTCACCACATCAAGGTGACGAAAGAGAACAAGCCCGAGGCCGAAAAGCGCCTGCTGAATCTGGTCGAGGATTCGGGGGCGGAACTGGTGGTGCTGGCGCGTTACATGCAGGTGCTGTCGGATGCGTTCTGCGAAAAGATGTCGGGGCGGATCATCAACATCCACCATTCCTTCCTGCCCAGCTTCAAGGGCGCCAACCCCTACAAGCAGGCCTATGAGCGGGGGGTGAAACTGATCGGCGCGACCAGCCACTATGTCACTGCCGACCTGGACGAAGGCCCGATCATCGAACAGGACATCGTGCGGATCACCCATGCGCAAAGCGCGGACGATTATGTGTCGCTGGGCCGCGATGTGGAAAGCGCGGTTCTGTCGCGCGCCATCCATGCGCATATCCACCACCGCGTGTTCATGAACGGCAACAAGACGGTGGTGTTTCCGGCCTCGCCCGGCAGCTATGCCTCGGAACGGATGGGTTGAGAAAAGGGCGCCTTCGGGCGCCCTTCTTCATCAGACCGGGACGAAGCCGCCGGTCGCGGGCAGATATTGCTCCAGCCCGCCCTCGCCCGTGTCGTTCCAAAGGCCGTGCAGCGTCAGAAAATCGTTTTCCACCGCCTCGCGCACAAAGGGGAAGGTCATCAGGTTTTCCAGACTGACCAGAACCGCCTCTTTCTCCAGCGCGCGGACGCGCAGTTCGGGCGGCAGGCCCTCGATCCGGGCATAGCCGGGGCGCAGGATATCCATCCAGCGGCCGACGAAGCTGCTGGTCTCCTCCAGCTCGGGCGCAAGGCCCGCGCACATGTCGTGGCAGCCCTTGACGCCGCCGCACTGGGCATGGCCCAGCACGATCAGATGCGCGACTTTCAGCGCGGTCACCGCATATTCGACCGCGGCCGAGGTGCCGTGCTGCTGGCCGTCGGGCTTGTAGGGCGGCACCAGGTTCGCGATGTTGCGGTGGATGAAGAACTCGCCCTCGTCCGCGCCGAAGATCGAGGTGACATGCACCCGGCTGTCGCAGCAGGAAATCACCATGGCCCGCGGATGCTGGCCCGATTCGGCCAGACGGCGATACCAGACACGGTTGTCCTGATAGGCAGTCGCGCGCCAGCCGTGGAACCGCTGGACGAGATAACCGGGAAGGGGCCGGGCCTTTTCCATCGCTGTCTCCGTCTTGGTTGCGCCTTGGTAGGCTGCAATCGCAGAAAATTCGAGCGGTTTCTTTCCACCATGGCAACCTTTTCTTCAGCAGCGGCGCGCAGGCTGGGGGCGGGTGTGAAATCATGGTGTGGGTCATGACGGATGAAAACTTGGTCGCCCTGCGGCCGAACGACCGTGTGCGTCAGGATGCGGAACCGATCGCAACGATCTATCGCAACCTTGGCACTTCGGCCGCCGAACGTGTGGTCAGCCGCGCCCTGGGCGAACTGGCGCTGACCATGGCCGGGCTGGCCCAGCAGGTCAGGCGGCACGAGCTGGACGATCTGGCCCGGCAATTGCGCCGATTGCAGCGCATGGCGGAAAATCTGGGAATGGTCAGCCTGGGGCTGGTGGCAGGCGATGCCCGCACCTGCCTGGACCGGGATGACCCGACCGGCTTTGCCGCCGTCTGGGCGCGGCTGATGCGCGTCGCCGAACGCTCTCTGGCGCCGGACAAGGAACTGCTGGATCGCACGCTGAACTGAGGGGGCGGCTTGTGGCCGGTTGCGGATGGGATAAGGTGCCGTCGATCTGCCCCGAGGGTTCCCATGACGCCTGCCTTTGCCGCCGCCTCTGCCACCACTCTGCCGCTTGTCGTCCTGCGCCCCGAGGGGCTGTCGGGATGGAAAGCGGGACTCGATCCCGCCACCGCCGCCTGGGTGGAGGCGACGGGATTCGAGGCGGGCTATGGCGAGACGCGGCTGCTGCCCGGCCCTGCCGGGGTTGCGGGCGCGGTGGCCGGGCTGGGCACCGCCGGGCGCGGGCGCGGCTGCGCTTTGGGCTGGCCAGGGCGGCGGCAGCCCTGCCTGCGGGCGACTGGCGGCTGGAGGGCGATCTGACCCCCGCCGAACGGGACGAGGCGGCGCTTGGCTGGCTTTTGTCGCAATACCGCTTTGACCGCTATCGCCTGGCCAAGGCCGACAGGCCGCAGGCCCGGCTGGTCGCGCCCGAGGGGGCGGATACCGCGCGCCTGCTGGCCATGGCCGAGGGCGAATGGCTGACGCGCGACCTGATCAACACCCCCGCCGCCGATCTGGGGCCAGAGGAACTGGAGACGGCCTTTGCCCGGCTGGCCGGGGATTTCGGGGCGACGGTGCGGGTGGTGCGCGGCGATGACCTGCTGGCGCAGAATTTCCCCATGGTCCATGCCGTGGGCCGGGCCAGCGACCGCGCGCCGCGGATCATGGACCTGCACTGGGGCACCGAAGGGCCGCAGGTCACGCTGGTGGGCAAGGGTGTCTGCTTCGACACCGGCGGGCTGAACATCAAGCCGACCGCCGGGATGCATCTGATGAAAAAGGACATGGGCGGGGCCGCCACCGTCATGGGCCTTGCGCTGATGATCATGCGGCTGGCCCTGCCGGTCCGGCTGCGGGTGATCGTTCCGGCGGTGGAAAACGCCATTTCCGGCCGGGCGCTGCGTCCGCGCGACATCCTGACCAGCCGCAAGGGCCTGACGGTCGAGGTCAACGATACCGATGCCGAGGGGCGGCTGATCCTGGGCGATGCGCTGGCCTGGGCGGATGAGGAACCGGCGGATGTCATCATCAGCATGGCCACGCTGACAGGATCGGCGCGGGTGGCGGTGGGGCCAGACCTTGCCCCCTATTACACCGACGATCCGACCCTTGCCGCAGCACTGGAAGGCGGCGCGGTCGCGGGCTTCGATCCGGTCTGGCGGCTGCCGTTCTGGGCGCCGTATGAGACGATGATCGAACCCGGCATCGCCGATCTGGACAATTGCCCGCCCGGCAGCTTTGCCGGGTCGGTGACGGCGGCGCTGTTCCTGAAGCGGTTCGTGGAAAACCCGCGCTACATGCATTTCGACATCTATGGCCATACGCCCGCCGACCTGCCCGCGCGTCCCAAGGGCGGCGTGGGTCAGGGCGCGCGCGCCATCCTGAACGCCCTTCCGGCGATGGTGGGGCTGTGATGGACCGCCGGATCACCCCCTTTTCCGGCCGTGTCGCGCTGGACTCCCTGCGCGGTCAGGTGGACGCCCCCGCCTTTGCCGCAGGCGAGGCGGCCGAGGTCGCCCTGCCCGTGGCCGACCTGCTGCCCGCACCGGGCAGCTATCGCGACCGGCAGGTGCTGCTGGGCGAGGCGCTGACCGTGATCGACCGGCGCGACGGCCATGCCTTCGTGCAGGCGGCCAAGGACGGCTATTGCGGCTGGCTGGCCGAGGCGGCGGTGATCGCGCCCACCGCGCCCACCCATTGGGTCGCCACCCCCGGCAGCCACCTTTACACCGCGCCCAAGGTCCAGGCGCCCGAGATCGCGGGCATCACCCTGGGCAGCCGCCTTCAGGTGCTGGACCTCGACGGCAAGTTCGCCCGCACGCCGCACGGCTTTGTGCCCGCGGTGCATCTGTGCGCGCTTGGCGACTGGCGCGACGATCCGGTGGCGGTGGCGGCCGACCTGCTGGGTACGCCCTATCTGTGGGGCGGCAACAGCCGCGCGGGGATCGACTGTTCCGGCATGGCGCAGGCGGCGCTGACGGCCTGCGGCCTGGCCTGTCCCGGCGACAGCGACCTGCAACAGGCCATCGGCACCGAAGTGCCCGAGGACCAACTGCGCCCGGGCGACCTGCTGTTCTGGAAGGGGCATGTGGCGATGGTGGCCGATGGCGAACGGCTGATCCATGCCAACGGGCATCGCATGGCCGTGACCTGGGAAGGGATCGAGGCCTGCATCGCCCGGATCATGGCGCAGGAAAACCACCCCGTCATCGCCCGCCGCCGGCCGGGCTGACCCCTTCTCAGTCGATGGGGCGGATCAGTTTCTGTTCCAGCACCCGCAGCACGGCCGGAAGGTCGTGGCCGCGGCGCAGCACCTGTCCTTCGGCCCCGACGACGGCATACATGCCTTGGCGATTGCGCAGGCGCGGACGTTTCTCGATGCGGTAAAGGGGATATTCCGCCGTGCGGCGAAAGACCGAAAAGCAAACGGCATCGCGCAGTTGCGAAATGCCATAGTCGCGCCATTCCCCGGCCGCGACCATCCGCCCGTAAAGCGACAGGATCGCGGAGAGTTCCTGCCGGTCGAAGAACACCTGCTCGGGCAGGCGCGGCGGCTGGGGAAAGGGGGTCGGCGTCTGCACCGTCATGGGAATGATGTTATCCCGATGCGCCTTCAAATCAAGTCCCGCCGGCCAGCCCGATTTACGCCATCGAAAGCGCGCGAAAAGACCTTGGGCTGTGCGAAACCGCGCCGCGATCTGCCCCTACAAGAGGATGGTGTAACCAGTCTTCCGGCGGGGCGGCGTTCAGCCCCACCCAGTCCGCCGCGTCGGACCCGGCCCTTGCCACAGACATGGCAGGGGCCGATCTTCGCTCAGGCGCCGGCAAAGCCCGGCGACAGGCGCAATTCCCCCGTGCGGATGCCGCGCCAGTTGATCTGCGGGGTGTCCAGCCGCTTTTTCGTGGCCGGATGGTCGGGATCCAGCACCCCCAGCCGCACCAGAAGCGCGGCAATGGCCGCCTCGGACGCCCGCGTGCCGCCATCGGCGATCTTCAGCGCGATGCCCAGCCGTTTTTCCGGGATGATGGCGACGAAGACCGCCTCGGCCCCGGTCTTGATCGCCACACGCCCGCCCATGGCCCGCATCAGTTCGGTGCAGGCCCGCCCCTCGCCTGCGACAAGCTCGGGGAAGCTTGCCATCGCGCGGGTCAGCCGGTGCATGGCGCGTTCCCGCGAATCCCCGTCCTCTCGCGCATTGGCAAAAGCCGCCATCGCCCGCGCCAGCCCATGAACGCTGGTGGCGAAATTCGGCGCCGAACAGCCGTCGATGCCATAGCCGGGCGAAGGTTCGGCCGTCACCTCTTCAAACCCCTGACGGATCAGGCGCTGAAGCGGGTGGTCGATGTCGACATATTCCGCATCGCCGCCGATATGGCGGTTCATGTGCAGGAAACCGGCGTGCTTGCCGGAACAGTTGTTGTGCAACTGGCACGGGCCCTCATGCGCGATGATCAGCCGGTCGCGTTCGTCGCGGTCGCCCGGTTCATGCGCCCCGCAGCGCAGGGCGGATTCGGGCAGATCCATCTCTTCCAGCCAGCGGGCGACCATGCCTGTGTGCAGCGCCGCCCCCTGATGGCTGGCGCAGGACAGCGCCAGTTGCGCCTCGGTCAACCCCGCCGCAGCGCCGCTTTCCACCATGGGCAGGGCCTGAAGCATCTTGCAGGACGACCGAGGAAAGATGATGGTCGCCGGATCACCCCAGCTTTCCACGATCTGGCCACCGGGGCCGCAGATCACAGCATGACCCAGATGGGTGCTTTCCAGCATCCCGCCGCGCCAGAGTTCGACCATCGGAATCGGTCCCGCCATCGGCTTTCCCCTTCAACAGGCTCAAGAATGCGCGATTTTCTGCCCACGGGTCTTTCATGCAACGGCAGTTTCGCGTTAAAGGGGGATATCGAGTTGAATTGTCCGGCGCTACAGGAAAAGGTCCGCACCCAAGGCGGCCACAGGGGCCGGGCAGGCAAGGGCAGCGGAGACAGGCAATGAAAATCTCTCTCGCACGCGCTTTGGGCGTTGCGGCCGTTATGGCGGCAGGCGCGGTTTCGGCGCAGGAATCCTCCAACAACGTCGCGGTCAAGACCGACTGGAACGTGTTCACCGAACCCAACCCCAAGGAATGCTGGGGCGTATCGGTGCCCAAGGAAAGCGTGAACACCAAGGATGGAAAATCCGTCCAGGTGCAGCGCAGCGCGATCCAGCTTTTCGTGACCTACCGCCCCGGCAAGGCTGCGGAAATCTCGTTCACCGGCGGCTATCCGTTTGCCAAGGGATCGACCGTCGCGGTCGACATCGACGGCTCCAAGTTCGAGATGTTCACCGATGGCGAATGGGCCTGGACCGGCGGCGCGAACGAGGATGCGGCGCTGCTGGCCGCGATGAAAAAGGGCACCAATGCCGTGCTGACCGCGAAATCCGGCAAGGGCACGCAGACGAAGGACACCTTCTCGCTCCGCGGATTCTCGGCCGCCGTGACCGAGGCGGAAAGCCGCTGCAAATAACGCGGCAGCGTCAAGCCCGACATGCGCGCCCCGTTTCAACGGGGCGCTTTCGTTTTTGCGGGGAATCGCTTATATCAGCGCCCTGAATTGCAGCCAGATCGCCTGTCGCAAGGCCAAACCGCAAGGATCTGCCACATGAACGCCCCTGTCATCGCCCCGGCGAATCTTTCTGCCGCGCCCATCACCCAGGATGTGCTGACCCTTCCGCGCAAGCTGCCCGAAGGCGGCAAGACCAACCTGATCGGCCTGACGCGCGACCAGCTGCGCGCCGCGCTGATCGCGGCGGGCACGCCGGAAAAGCAGGCGAAGATGCGGCTGGGGCAGATCTGGCAATGGGTCTATCACTGGGGCGTGCGCGACTTTGCCGTGATGACCAATCTGGCCAAGGACTATCGCGCCTTTCTGGCCGAGCATTTCACCATTGAATTACCCGAGGTCGTGACCCGCCAGATTTCCAACGACGGGACGCGCAAATATTTGGTGCGCATCGCCGGGGGGCACGAGGTCGAGGTGGTCTATATCCCCGAGGAAGGGCGCGGCACCTTGTGCGTGTCGTCCCAGGTGGGATGCACGCTCACCTGTTCCTTCTGCCATACCGGCACGCAGAAACTGGTCCGCAACCTGACCGCCGGGGAAATCGTCGGCCAGGTGATGCTGGCGCGTGACGATCTGGGCGAGTGGCCGGTGCAGGGCGCGCCCAAGGATGAAACGCGCCTGATTTCCAACATCGTGCTGATGGGCATGGGCGAGCCGCTGTATAACTTTGACAACGTGCGCGACGCGATGAAGGTCGTGATGGACAACGAGGGCATCGCTCTTGGCCGCCGCCGCATCACGCTTTCGACCAGCGGTGTCGTGCCGGAAATCGCCCGCACGGCGCAGGAAATCGGCTGTCTGCTGGCGGTCAGCTTTCACGCCACCACCGATGCTGTGCGCGACGTTCTGGTGCCGATCAACAAGAAATGGAACATCGCGACGCTGCTGGATGCGCTGCGCGACTATCCGCGGCTGACCAATTCCGAACGCATCACCTTTGAATATGTGATGCTGGACGGGGTGAACGACAGCAAGGAAGACGCCCATCGGCTGGTCGACCTGTTGCGGGGCATTCCTGCCAAGGTGAACCTGATCCCGTTCAACGAATGGCCGGGCGCGCCCTATAAACGGTCGTCGAACAACCGCATCCACGCATTCGCCGACATCATCCACAATGCCGGTTACGCCAGCCCGATCCGCACCCCACGGGGCGAGGACATCATGGCCGCCTGCGGCCAGCTGAAATCCGCGACCGAGCGCGCGCGCAAGAGCCGGGCGGAAATCGCGGCAGAGGCCGGGGTTCCCGCCGCCTGAGGCGCCGGAACCGCCCGGCCGCGCTGCCGTCATTGACCCGGCCTTTCGGCGGGCCTAAGTCCCGTCCAACCCGATGCATCACGGAAACTACGCCCTTGGCCATCCATCTTTACCAGAACGACCTGCCCGACGGGCTGACCTTTGGCCCGGTGGTGGCCATCGACACGGAAACCATGGGCTTGGACCCGCGCCGCGACCGGCTGTGTCTGGTGCAGCTTTCGGATGGCGACGGCAATGCGCATCTGGTGCAGATCGCCCGCGGCCAGACCCGCGCGCCCAATCTGGAACGGCTGCTGACCGATCCCGCCACGCTGAAGCTGTTCCACTTCGGCCGGTTCGACATCGCCGCCATGCAAAAGGCGTTCGGCGTGACCACCGCGCCGGTCTGGTGCACCAAGATCGCCTCGCGGCTGATCCGCACCTTTACCGACCGGCACGGGCTGAAATACCTGCTGCTGGAACTGGTGGGGGTGGATGTGTCGAAGCAACAGCAGACCTCGGACTGGGGCTCGGCCGACCTGACAGATGCGCAAAAGGAATATGCGGCGTCGGACGTGCTGTATCTGCACCGCCTGAAGGACGAGCTGGAAAAGCGCCTGATCCGCGAGGGGCGGATGGACCTGGCACAACGCTGTTTCGATTTCCTGCCGACGCGGGCGGAGCTGGACCTGCTGGGATGGGACGAGCCGAATGACCTCTTCCACCACTGAATTCCTGACCACCGGCCGCCGCGTCATCGCGCGCGAGGCGGATGCCCTGACCCTGCTGGGCGCGGCGCTGGACGACAGTTTCGCCGAAGCCGTCGAGACGATCATGGAATGCAAGGGGCGCGTCATCGTCTCGGGCATGGGGAAATCCGGCCACATCGCCCGCAAGATCGCGGCGACGCTGGCTTCGACCGGCACGCCCGCGCAATTCGTCCACCCGGCCGAGGCGAGCCACGGCGACCTTGGCATGGTGACGCGGGCGGATGTGGCGCTGGTCCTGTCGAATTCGGGCGAGACGCCCGAACTGGCCGACCTGATCGCCCATACCCGTCGGTTCGGCATTCCGCTGATCGGCGTGGCCTCGCGGCCCGGATCGACGCTGCTGCGACAGGCGGATGTGGCGATCGTGCTGCCCGCCGCACCCGAGGCTTGCGACACCGGCATCGTTCCCACCACGTCGACCACGATGACGCTGGCGCTTGGCGATGCCATCGCCATCGCGCTGATGGAACACCGCCAGTTCACCCCGGAACATTTCCGCGTCTTTCATCCGGGCGGCAAGCTGGGCGCCAGGCTGATGAAGGTGGCGGACCTGATGCACCGCGACATGCCGCTGGTGGCGCGGGATGCGCCGATGTCCGAAACGTTGCTGGTGATCAGCCAGAAGGGATTCGGCGTCGTCGGCGTGACCGGGCAGGGGGGCGAGCTTCTGGGCATCGTGACCGACGGCGACCTGAGGCGGCACATGGATGGCCTTTTGTCTCGCACCGCGGGCGAGGTGATGACCGCGACCCCCCGCACCATCGGCCCCGAGGCCTTGGCGGAAAAGGCGGTGGCGATCATGAACGACCGCAAGATCACCTGTCTGTTCGTCGTCGACCCCGAGGCCAGCCGCAACGCCGTGGGCATCCTGCACATCCACGACTGCCTGCGCGCGGGCATCGTCTGATGCCGCGGGCGGGAAACCTGCACAGCCGGCTTGTCCGCTGGCTGAAGGTGATCCTGCCGCTGACGGCGCTGGCGATCCTGTCGACGCTGTTTCTGGTCGCCCGCACCATCGACCCCCAGGATGCGATCCCCTATGCCCAGGTCGATGTCGAGGACCGGGTGCGCGAACCGCGCGTGACCCAGCCCACATGGTCGGGGATGACCGACGACGGCGCGGCCCTGACCATTCAGGCGGCCGAGGCGCGGCCGGGCGATGCGGGGACGGAAAACGCCGGAACCGCGACCGATGTGACCGGCCATCTGGAAACCCCCGACGGCCGCAGCGCCGACATGACGGCGGCCACGGCGCGGATGGACGGTGCCGCCGGGCGGATGGTGTTGGGCGGCGGCGTGACCGTCACCACCTCGACCGGCTATCGTGCCGAAATGCCCGAACTCGCCACCGCGCTGCGGCAGACCGATGTGGAAAGCGCGGGCGGCGAGGTGACGGCGACCGGCCCCCTGGGCAAGCTGCGCGCCGATCACATGCGGCTGACGCAGGGCGAGAACGGCTATCTTCTGGTTTTCAATGGCGGCGTGCGGCTGATATACCAGCCGCCGAAGTGATTTGAGGCATTCATGATCCGGCCAGCCCTTCGCCTGCTTGCGCTCTCGTCGATACTCGCCCTGCCTGCCGCAGCCCAGCAGGTGGCCTTCGGCGGGCTGAAGGCCGACCCGAGCCAGCCGGTGCAGGTCAATGCCGACAACCTGTCGGTCAACCAGGGCGACGGGACCGCCGTGTTCACCGGCAAGGTGGTCGTGGTGCAGGGCGACATGAAACTGTCGGCCGACACGGTGCAGGTCGAATATGCGCAGGACCAGAAGTCGATCCAGCGCCTGCACGCCACCGGCAACGTGATCCTGGCCAGCGCCACCGATGCCGCACAGGCGGCCGAGGCGGTCTATACCATCGGCACGGGCGAGGTGGTGATGACCGGCAATGTCCTGCTGACGCAGGGCCCCAACACCATGTCGGGGCAAAAGCTGGTGGTGAACCTGAAAACCGGGCTGGGCACGATGGGGGGGCGCGTCTCCACCACCTTCCTTCCGGGCCAGAAGGGCGGCAACTGATGGCCGATCTGGCGGCGGCGCCGCAGGCCGGTCTGGTGATCCGCAACCTGCGCAAAAGCTACAAGCGGCGGCCCGTCATCCGCGACGTGTCGATGCAGCTGAAACGGGGCGAGGTGGTGGCGCTGCTTGGCCCCAACGGGTCGGGCAAGACCACCTGCTTTTATTCCATCGCCGGCCTTGTCACGCCCGAGGGCGGGCAGGTCCTCATCGACGGGCAGGATGTCACCGTCCTGCCGATGTATCGCCGGGCGCGCATGGGCATCGGATACCTCCCGCAAGAAGTGTCGATCTTCCGCGGCCTGTCGGTCGAGGACAACATCCTTTCGGTGCTGGAAATCTCGGTCGCCGACCGGCACAAGCGGCGCGAGCGGCTGGAGGAACTGCTCAGCGAGTTTTCCATCACCCATCTGCGCGCCGCCCCGGCGCTGGCTCTGTCGGGGGGCGAACGCCGGCGGGTGGAAATCGCGCGCTGCCTGGCGGCCGATCCGAAATACCTGCTACTGGACGAACCCTTTGCCGGGGTGGACCCGATCGCCGTGGCCGAGATCCGGCATCTGGTCCACGACCTGAAGGGGCGCGGCATCGGCGTCCTGATCACCGACCACAATGTCCGCGAAACGCTGGAAATCGTCGACCGCGCCTATATCCTGCATGGCGGGGCGGTGCTGATGTCCGGCACCACCGACGAGGTGGTCCGCGACGAAATGGTGCGCCGCGTCTATCTGGGCGAAAACTTCCGCATCATCTGATCGTTACGGGCCGTGCGCCGCCCGCGGCATTCCGCGCGCGACGTTTCGGTTGACAAGCTGCGGCAGACGGGCGCCAAATACCCGTGATGCGTGCACAACCTGTCCATACCGCCTGCCTCCGCGCGGCCGATTCCCGGCCCCGATGCCTTTGGTGGGATGGACGCCCGACTTTCCTCACCCATTTCCCGGCCTGCCTGTCCGCGTAAGCGGGCAGGGGGCCATACTGCACGAAGGAGGAATCATGCGGTATCAGATCAGCGGAAAACAGATCGACATCGGCGAGGCGCTTCAGACGCATGTGAAGGCCGAACTGGGCGAAGTCATCGAAAAATACGCCCAGCGTCCCACCGATGCGATGATCGTCTTTTCCCGCTCCGCGCATGAATATGTCTGCGAAGCCACGATCCATCTGGCAACCGGGCTGAACGCCTCGGCCAAGGGCCACGCGACCGAGGTTTATGCTGCCTTCGAATCCTGCCGCGAAAAGATGGACAAGCAGCTGCGCCGTTACAAACGCCGCCTGCGCAGCCATCAACGCGACCGCACCTCTCCGGTTGAATTCGGGGAAAGCACGTCCTATATCCTCGCGCCAACCGAGGAGCCCGAGGATTCAGACGCCGCCGAGCTTCAGCCGATCGTGATCGCCGAGATGGAGACGAAGATCCCCTCCATCACCGTGGGCGAGGCGGTCATGCAGCTGGAGCTTGCGGGGCAGAAGATGCTCGTGTTCCGCAACGAGGGACATGGCGGGGTGAACGTCGTCTACCGGCGCGAAGATGGCAACATCGGCTGGATCGACCCGCGCAACAGCAAGTGACCGGCACCGATCCGGCGGCCGAAGGAACGAAAAGGTCTCATGGAACTTTCCAAACTTCTCATTCCCGCGGCCGTCCGAGTCGTCGGTCAGATGACCAGCAAGAAGCGTCTGTTTCAGGAGCTGGGCGAAATCGCCGCCTCGGCCTATGGCCTGTCGGCGGCCATCGCCATCGACGGATTGCAGGAACGTGAAAGCCTGGGGCCGACCGGCGTGGGACATGGCATCGCCCTGCCCCATGCCCGGCTTGAAGAGATCGACCGCATCGTCGGCGTCTTCATCCGGCTGGAAAAGCCGCTGGACTATGACAGTGTCGACCGCCAGCCGGTCGATCTGGTGTTTGGCCTGTTCGCCCCAAAGGATTCGGGCGTCGACCACCTGAAGGCGCTGGCGCTGGTGTCGCGCACCATGCGCGATCAGGGGGTGGTGTCGAAACTGCGCGCCAACACCGATCCGGCCAAGCTGCACGCCATCCTGACCGAATCCCGCGGCACTCAGGCGGCCTGAGCCGCCCAGTCCCCAAAACCGAAGCCCTGATAGTCGCGCGCATAGGCCTCGCGCGCGGCCTCTTCCAGATCGGGGCCATGGATCGCCGCCAGCGGAACGGCATATTCGTCCGCGGTCGGCAGGGGGGGGCAGGTCAGGCCCCGCTCTGCCGCCAGCCAGGCCAGCCCCCCGGCCAGACGATCCTCGCGCAGGATGAAATCGGGCGTCTGAAATCGCGAAAACCCTTCGATCGCCGCGGCCTGCGTGGCCAGATGGGCATCGAGTTTCAGGCCCGTCTGCCCGGTGACATGCAGTTTCAGAAAGCCCAGAAAGTCCAGAAAGCCCCGGCGAAAGGCATCGGCGTCGGGATAGCCCTGTCCGGGTCTGGGCACCTCGACCTTCTGCACCCTCGCGATAAAGCTGCGCAATTCGGGCGCGGGCGTCTCCAGCAGGCGGCAAAAGGCCGCGTGCGCCCGCAACAGCGGATGCCGCACCACCGTAAAGCTGCGATGGCCGGGGTGCGCGCGCTTCCACTGACGCAGGGATTTCTGGTTGAAATCACGCTCGACCGGGCCAAGCGCCGACAGCCAGCCCGAGAGCTGCGCCTCGGGCCCCGAGCGGATCGGCAGGCAAAGCAGCCCGCCGGCGGCCAGAAACGAAGGGATCGCCGCCGGGCGCCGCTGCTCGAACCACGGGGTGCGCGCCAGGTCGAACGGGTCCAGCCGGGACAGCGCGGCCTCCATCTCTTCGGGATTCTCGACCTTTTCGGCAAGGGTTTCGGGGTTCTGCTTCTTCAGCGTGCCATCAACCGACGCCAGCCGCGCCTCTGTCCCCAGGAATGCCGCAAGGCCGTTCAGAACCTCCAGATCCTGAAGGTCGTCATAGTCGACCCGGAACGCCGTCTGCCCCGTGACCTGAAGCCTGTGGGCAAGGCCGGTCTGGAAGTGCCGCTGTGCCTCCAGCTGGGCGGCGAACTCTGCCGCATCAAAGCGGATGCGGGCCGTCTTCAGGTTCTTGACATGGGTCAGCTTCCACTGGCCTGTCGCGCGCGCGATCTTCCAACTGACGTAGCTGTCCAGCGGATTGCGGGTCAGGATGATCTTGGCACAGCGGGCGTCATCGACCATCGGGCCAAAGATCCGCGCGTCATGGTCGTGAAAATAGCGAAACCCCGCCAGACCCTGCGTTTCCGCCCGCACGCTGGTCCAGAACCGCAGGGGATCGGCCTGCCGTGCCTCGATCCCCATGCCGAACAGGGAAAGCTGGTCCTTTCGGCCGATGAAATGCGGGTTGAACAATTCGCCATGGCAGGTGACGCCCGGCAAAAGATTCAGGTTCGCCTCAAGAAAGTTGGAGCCGGTCCGCATTTCGGCGAACATCACAAAACTGTCGAACCGCACCTTACTGCACCAGATAGGGACGGCCGCGCCGCATGGGATTTGGCTGGGGATCGTCGCCAACGGGGAAATCGCCGGTCAGGACAGGCTGCATCCCCTGATTGCGCAGGTTTTGCAGGAACTGGCCGAACCCCGACAGATCGACCATGCGCGGTGCCTCGGTCAGCCGGCGCAGCGACCGGGGGCTGATCTCGTCCACAAGGGATTGCAGCTGTTCGATCGGATTTTCCACGAACTCGGACAGCGACCAGATCCGCACCCGCGCCTTGACGGCATGTTCCCGCAACAGGGCGACTTCCGCAGTCTCGATCCGTTGCAGGCGGGCCGCCTCTCTTCGGATGTCGCCGAAATTCGCGTTCGACCGGAAGAGGGGGATGGCCCAGGCCCCGGTGATCACCGAAATCTGCGCATTCGGATCGGCCGCAATGAAACCGATGATGTCCTGGATGTCGCCCGGCCCGAACTGGAAACACTGCCTTTCCCCCCGCGTGTTCCAGATCAGGCTGGTCAGAAAGCCCTTGAGGTTGTAGTCGCGCATCGCCGCACTGTCGGAAAGACAGCCGTTATAGACCGTCTCGCCGCCCGAGTAATACACGCGATCGGGCGCGAACAAATGCCCGTGAACCCGCGTTCCGGCGGTTTTTCCCAGCCAGGTCTCGAAATTCTCGAAAACGTCGGAAAAGCCCTGGAACATCGAATAGGGCGCGGCGGTGCGCGCGATACCCCGGTCGGCACTGGGGAACCGGCTTTGCATGTAAAGACCGGGGCGGCCCTTGATGCGCCGTTCCACCGCCTTGGCGAACAGCCGGTCGATCTTGCCCGGATTGGGCTCCACCGCCGCTTGGGCGCCGCGGTCATCGGACAGGAAATTCTGATAGAGCCGGTCCGCATGGGGCCAGATCTTGCGCGCCACAAAACAGTCGGACCGCCGCAGCAGTTGCAGGTGGTCGTCATAGAAGATGTGCGGCTTGCCCTGAAAATCGAACTTGGACAGGGTAAGCGACCGGCTTTCCACATTCGACGACACCTTGCGCACCAGCGTCTGGAAATAGCTTTCGTCGGGAATCCAGACCTTGCGGAAATACCGGTCGCAGGCAGGGCGCTGCGGATCGTCCAGGATGGCCGACAGCGTCTGCCGGGTCAGGCACCACCACTGGCTGCCCAGATGCGGCACCAGCCCCTGCGGAATGCGGCGACGGAACCCGGCGCGGCGCTGCACGCCGACATACCAGTCGAACAGCCGCCGCCGCTTGCGCCAGGAAAACGGGAACCGCAGGGTAAACCGTTCGATGTTCAGCCCGCCCACGGTCCAGCCGACATCCTCGGTCGTGACAGATTCGATGAAATCGGTGCGCGGGCGCGCATCCAGATAGGCGACCAGTTCCGACACCGGCCGCAAGGGCAGGCAGGAACCCGAGGCAAGGTAGACATGCCGCACCTGCGGAAAATCGCGAAGCATGATGGTCGCCGCCTCCTGCGTGGCGGCGACAAGGCCCCAGGTGCCCCATTCGCAGGCGTGGCGGCCGGAAAAGCGCACATTGGCCAGATCGCCCAGATCCGCGACCAGCCGGTCGTATTTCCCGCGCGCCACGCGGCGATCCAGATGGATGACCACCGGACAGCCATGTTCGGCCCAGTGGCGCGCAACCTCGGCCGCACGGTCCAGCGCGGTATGGCACAGCATGATGAAGCCCACGCTCATGCCCAGTTTCCCTTGGACATCAGGCCCAGGATCTCCAGCTGGCGCCAGTTGATGTATTTCTCGCTCCACTTGCACCAGAGCTCGGGCGTATTTCCCAGCTCTGCCCGATAGGCGGCATATTCCCGGCTGCCGGCATAATGTTCCTGGCGCTGGCCTTCCTCCTCGGTCTTGGCGACGAAGACATCGAGGAATTTGGCGTGCAGCAGGCAGCCCGAAGCCTTTTCGCCCGCGGCCCTGTCGTAGACGATGTTCAACCCGCGCGGCAACAGGATATGGGTCGAGCTGTCATAGGCATAATTGCTGTGCCATTTGACCAGCGGCACCTTGTTCAGGGCCGGCGCCGCACGCGGGTTGTCGGCAAAGAAGGCCCGTGCGCGCGGCCCGCCCTGGATCCACAGGTTGCCGAACCTGTGATTGCGCGAGATGCTGTAATTGCCGGGATCGAAGAAACAGGCGATCTCGAAAGGGTTCTGCCCGTCGCGATACGGGCGGTCGGTGATCCTGCCCTTGGGATACATGTCCAGCAGCATCGCCGAGAACGACCGCACCTCGGTCGTGTCCAGCCAGTCGGTCAGCGCGCGCAGCGGCCGCGTGTCGCAGAACGGATAGACGAAGAACTCGTCCGCATCGACCACCAGCGTCCAGTGCCCATGCCCGTGGCGCCGCTGCAACCCGTTCAGCCAGTCGACCCCGTAATGCGACCGGCGATAGCTGGAGGCGGTCGTCCAGACCGAACAATCGGGCTGGGTGGCCAGATACTCCCTGCTGCCGTCGGACGAGCCGTTGTCGACGAACAGAAAATGGTCGACGCCAAGGTCGCGGTAATAGGACAGGAAATAGGAAAGCCGCACCCTTTCGTTTCGCAGGACGGAAAACAGCAGGATGTCGTCTGACCGGATCGACCGGGTGCGATCCGAGAAGGCAGTCAGGTCGCGGCGGCGCAATCTGGCCCGCAGATGGCTGCGCTTGCGCCGCAGCCGCAACCGATAGGAATCGAACAGGCTCATCCCCACCCCCGCCCCGAAGGGGCAGGCCGGGAATCCCGATTCGCTGCCTGCTGCACGATCATTCGCCCTTGCCTTGTTTTCCCCCGGCACAGCTTGCCAGCGGGCGTTTGACAAACGCTAAATATCCGCACTCGCGATGTAAACAATCCCACTCGCACCATGCACATTGTCTCTATATCCAGCCGCCGCGCGACATCATCCCCCTGGCCTCCAGTTGTCGCCAGCCGGTCAGGCGGGTCGAGTTGGAACACCACAGGACCGGATCGGCGACCAGCCCGTCGTAATAGCCTTCATAGCGTGCAGAATTGGCAAAATGTTGGCCGCGCTGCTTTTCTTCCGCCGCCTTTTCCGCCGCCATCGGCAGGAATTTCGTATGCAGCAGGACGCCAGAAAGCGTCTCGCCCCCGGTTTCGTCATAAATGCGGTTCAGGCGGCGGGGCAGGATGGCATGGGTGGAATTGACATAGGCGAACCGGCGATTCCACCGCACCAGGGGCACCTTGTTCAGCGTCGGCCCCTTGCGCGGCTCGTCCGCAAAGAACAGGCGCGACCGCGGCCCGCCCTGAATCCAGAGGTTCCGCAATCCGGGCTGGACCTGAACGGAAAGGTTTCCCGAATCGAACCATTGCAGGGCCTGCAAAGGGTCGCCCCCGGCAAAATCGCCTGACGAAAGCCTGTCCCGGGGATAGAGGTCCAGCATCACCGCCCCCATCGAATCGCGCCCCTGCGCCTCCAGCCGGGCGGTAAGCGCGCGCAGGTCGCGGGTTTCCCAATAGGGATAGATCAGGATTTCGTCGGCATCCAGCGTCAGGCACCAGTGGTCATGCGCATGGCGGATCATGATCCATGTCAGCCAGTCCAGCCCGAACCGCGACAGCTTGTAGCTGGCCTCGGTCAACCAGAGCGAGACATCGGGCTGTCCGCGCAGATATGCGGTCGTGCCATCGGTCGACCCGTTGTCGACGATCAGGAAATGGCCGACGCCCAGCCTGCGGTAGTGGTCCAGGAAATGCGGCAGCCGCGCCAGTTCGTTGCGCACCGTCAGCGCGGCAAGGATGTCCTCCGGCCGGATCGCGCCGGTGCGGTCGGCCACCGCCCGCAACTGCCGCCGTTTGCGCAGGGCCCGGAACAAAAGCCTGCGGCGTTTCCACCGCAGGCGAAGGGCCGTCAGGATTTCGGCCGGATCACGGGGGTTTAGGGGCGGCAGCTCGCCGATCGCGCAGGCCTGCGCTGGTGCAGGCTTGTGCATGGACTGCGTGCCCCTGCTCAACCCGTTACTGTGCCGCCTGTTGCAGCGCGTGAAGATCGTTCAGATAGGCCGCGAATTCGTCGCGCAGATCGTCGCGCGCCAGACCGAAAGCCACGGTCGCCTGAAGGAACCCCGCCTTGGAGCCGCAGTCATACCGCTGGCCGCGGAAGCGGAAGCCATAGACGCTGCCCTTGGGGGTTTCTTCGGCGATGGCATCGGTCAACTGGATCTCGCCGCCCGCACCTTCCTTTTTCTGGTGCAGGTTGGCCATCACCTCGGGTTGCAGGATATAGCGCCCGATCACGGCCAGGTTCGACGGCGCCTCGGCGGCCTTGGGCTTTTCCACCATGCCCTTGACGCGGACCAGCGAGCCCATGTCCTCTGCCACGTCCAGCACACCATAGGCCGAGGCCTTTTCGGGCGCGACCTCCATCGCGGCAACCATGTTGCCGCCGATCTCGTCATAAGCCTCGACCATCTGTTGCAGGCAGGGCTTTTCGGCGGCGATCACGTCGTCGGGCAGCAGCACGGCGAAAGGCTCGTCCCCGATCAGGCGGCGCGCGCACCAGACCGCATGGCCCAGGCCGCGCGGCTTTTGCTGGCGGACATAGGCGATGGCGCCGGAATCCATGTCCGTCGAATGCAGCAGTTCCAGCAGGTCTTTCTTGTTCTTCTGGCGCAGCTCGGCCTCGATCACCGGGGCGGCGTCGAAATAATCCTCCAGCGCGGACTTCCCGCGCGAGGTCACGAAGATGAATTCCTCGATCCCGGCCGCCCGCGCCTCGTCGATCGCGTATTGGATCAGCGGGCGGTCCACCAGCGTCATGATCTCTTTCGGAATGGACTTGGTGGCTGGCAGGAACCGCGTCCCCAGACCTGCGACGGGGAAGACGGCCTTGGTAATTTTCTTGATCTTCATCTCTGTCTCTCTGCTCAAAGGCGCCTTCTGGCGCCTGTTGGCCCTTCGGTATCGCGTCGAGTCGTTTGCTATGCGCCCAAGGCAAAATGATGGCAAAGGCGCCAGCAGCAGACCGCCGGTGAGATATCTAGCCCTCATTGCCCGAAATCACGGGGAAAAACCAGAGATTCGCCACTTCGTGCGGAAAGCCGCCGGTCGCGCCGCATTCAAGGCTGTGCGAGCATCGCCTCGATTCGGGGAACGTCCTGCGGATTGTTCAGTTCCCAGAACTGGCGGCCCTTTGCCTCGACCTCGACGCACAGGACGTGGCGGCCGTTTTCCAGGAACCGCAGCTGCTCCAGCCCCTCCAGCATTTCCAGCGGACCCACAGGCCAGGACGGATAGGCCATCAGCGCCTCGGGGCGATAGGCATAGACGCCGACATGGTGGAACACCGGCGTCGGTTCGTCATCGGCATAGGTCCGCCCGGTATAGGGGATCACCTCTTTCGAGAAATAAAGTGCCCGCATCCCCGCGCCAAAGACGGCGGTGGTGCCGCCCACCCGCCCCTCGCGCCGGTCGGCGAGAAAGCTGGAATGCGCCCGCCCGTCGCAGCGCAGAACCGGCGTGGCGATGTCGGCGCCCTGATCGGCGCGCAGGCCCGCCACCAGATCCTCGACGAACCAGGCGGGGGTCAGCGGCGCATCCCCTTGCAGGTTCACCACGATGTCAAAGCCGGGGATCAGGGCCGCCACCTCGGCACAGCGTTCGGTGCCGTTGCGCGCGGCCGAGGAGGTCATCACCACCTCGGCCCCGAAGCCCTGCGCATGGTCGCGGATGCGGTCGTCGTCGGTGGCCACCACCACGCGGTCGATGCCGCGCACCGCCATCGCCGCCTCCCAGCTGCGGCGGATCAGGGTCTTTTCCCCGTCCGGCCCGCGCAGGGGCACCAGCGGCTTGCCCGGATAGCGGGTCGAGGCATAGCGGGCGGGAATGGCGATCAGCACGGTCATTTCAGCACGACTCCGGGCGCAAGGGCGATGAAGAACGGGTTGTCCCAGCCGGGCTTGCCATAGGTCAGGGGCGTGTGATCGTCCATCCGCACCACCTGCCCGCCCGCCCCGCGCAGGACGGCATCGCCGGCGGCGGTATCCCATTCCATCGTGCGGCCAAGGCGGGGGTAAAGATCGGCCTCACCCGTCGCGACAAGGCAGAACTTCAGGCTCGATCCGGCGCTGCGGCTGTCGCGGACACTGTATTTCGCAATGTAATCGTCGGTCGCCTGATCCCGGTGGGATTTAGAGGCCACGACCAACAGTGCGCCATTGTCGGGCTGCGCCACGCGGATCGCGCGCAGGTTGCCGGGCCGGGCCTTGTCCAGCGCGCCGGTTTCCTCGACCGCGGTTCCGTCGGGCTGGGTGTAGAACAATCGCCCCTGCGCCGGGGCATAAACCACGCCCCGCAGCGGCACGCCGTTTTCCACATAGGCGATGTTCACGGTGAAATCGCCGCGGCGGCTCACAAATTCCTTGGTGCCGTCCAGCGGATCGACGATCAGGAAGGTCTGCGCGCGCAGCCCGTGGCTGTCGGCCTGTTCCTCGGTGATCAGGGCCAGGTCGGGAAACTCCGCCCGCAGCCCGGCCGAGATCAGGGCATCCGCCGCCTCGTCCGCGACCGTGACGGGGCTGGCATCGGATTTGGTGCGCACCCCGAAATCGGGGCCGTCATAGACCTCCATGATGCGGTCGCCCGCCTCCAGCGCCAGACGCCGCATGACCGCGACAAGCCGCGTGAAATCCATCTGCACCCCCGCATCCGCAGCCCACCGGCCCGCGGTTGATCTGCCATCACCTTGCCCTTATCATGATGCAGCAAGGGAACGGCAAGGTTTCCCGTGGCAGAATCGGCCCCGATTGCCCGTTCGAGGTTCAGCATGTTCCAGCCCGTCCTTCGCAAGACGCCGACGCAGGGCGCCTTTGCCATGCTGGAGCTGATCTTTCACGCCGCCGTCCGCCATGTGCGCAAGTCGCATGGCAATGCCGTTCTGGGCCTGGTGATGAGCATCGTGCAGACGCTGGTGATGCTGGGGGTGATGCTGTTCATCTTTCACCTGCTGGGGATGCGGCGCAATACGGTGCGCGGCGACTATATGCTGTTCATGATGTCGGGCATCTTCATGTTCATGACGCATGTGAAGTCGATGAACGCCGTCATGCGCTGCGACGGGCCGACTTCGGCGATGATGCAGCACGCCCCGATGAACACCATCGTCGCCATCGCCTCGGCCGCGCTTGGCACGCTTTATCTTCAGACGCTGGCGGCAATGGTGATCCTGTTCGCCTATCATGCCGCGTGGAACCCGATAACCATAGACCAGCCGGTCGGAATGATCGGCATGTTCTTGTTGGCGTGGATCTCCGGTTCCACCCTGGGGATGATCTTCAAGGCGGCAACCCCCTGGCAGCCCGAGGCCGTGGGGATCATCGGCATGATCTACATGCGCATGAACATGTTCGCGTCGGGAAAGATGTTCGTCGTCAATACGATGACGCCCCGGCTGCGCGGCTATTTCGACTGGAATCCGCTGTTTCACATCATCGACCAGGAACGGGGCTTCGTCTTTCTGAACTACGAGCCGCGCTATACCTCGATCACCTATGTGATCACGGTGGCGGCCGTTTGCCTCGTCATCGGGCTGATGGGCGAGTTCTATACGCGCAAGCATGTCTCGCGGTCTTGGGGCGCCCGGCGCTAGCGATGCTTCGCAAGGCCTTTGGGCGCAGGGGGATCGCCCCGGGGTCGGCGACAGGGGCTACGGGTCCTGTTCGACCACCCGCAGCGTCAGGTTGATCCGCCCGCCCTGCGGCAGCAGCCGGGACGATCCGTGGCGCACCCGGTCGATCCCGTGCCAGCACAGGCGCGCCGCCCCGCCCATGACCAGAACATCGCCGGATTTCAGCCACAGGCTTTCCGTCCCCGCGGCCCGGTCGGTGCCGCCGATGCGGAACAGCGCCTCGTCCCCCAGCGAGATCGACACGACCGGAAAGGAGAAATCCCCTTCGTCCCGGTCCTGGTGCAGCCCCATCTTGGCCGCCTCGCCATAGAAGTTGACCAGACAGCAATCGGGCATCCGGTCCGTCTTCGCCACTTGCCGCCAGACCGACAGAACCTGTTCGGGAATGGCGGGCCAGGGTCGCCCCGTCACCGGATGGGTCGCCTGATACCGGTATCCCCGCCGGTCCGTCACCCAGCCCAGACGGCCCGCGCAGGTCATCCGCACGCTCATCTGCCGCCCGCCCGGCGTGACCGGGGCGTAAAAGGGCGCCTCGGCCACGAGGGTGCGCAGGGTATCCACCAGCGAGGCCTGTTCGACCGGGCCCAGCAGCCCCGGCCAGTATCCCGCAGCGCGGATCGTGACAGGCGCTTTTCCGGTCATCGGCAGATTCCCCGCAATTGTCTTGAATGTCACGGCCCCGTGACGCTTGCAGGGCGGAAACCCCCTCCTTATATACCCCCCGAAGCCGGAAGGGCAGGCCGCCCTGGCCGGATCTCATAGGGATCGGGGACAGGTGCCGGAACGGGCCTTTCCCCACCACATCGCCGAAGGAAGAGGTATAGAACATGGCCAAAGTCATCGGGATCGACCTTGGGACGACCAACTCCTGCGTTGCCATCATGGACGGCTCGCAGCCCCGGGTCATCGAAAACTCGGAAGGGGCGCGCACCACCCCCTCCATCGTCGGGTTCACCGACAATGAGCGTCTGGTCGGACAGGCCGCCAAACGGCAGGCCGTCACCAACGCCGCCAACACCATCTTTGCCGTCAAACGCCTGATCGGCCGCCGCATCGGCGATGCCGAGGTGGAAAAGGACAAGAAACTTGTCCCCTATGCCATCGTCGACGGCGGCAATGGCGACGCCTGGGTCGAGGTGCGGGGCGAGAAATATTCGCCCTCGCAGGTGTCGGCCTTCATCCTGCAAAAGATGAAGGAAACCGCCGAGGCCTATCTGGGCGAGCCGGTGACGCAGGCCGTCATCACGGTGCCCGCCTATTTCAACGACGCGCAACGCCAGGCGACCAAGGACGCGGGCAAGATCGCCGGCCTTGAAGTGCTGCGCATCATCAACGAGCCGACCGCCGCGGCGCTGGCCTATGGTCTCGACAAGAAGGAATCGAAGACCATCGCCGTCTACGACCTTGGCGGCGGCACCTTCGACATCACCATCCTGGAAATCGACGACGGGCTGTTCGAGGTCAAATCCACCAACGGGGACACGTTCCTGGGCGGTGAAGATTTCGACATGCGCATCGTCAACTATCTGGCCGACGAGTTCAAAAAGGAACACGGGGTCGACCTGACGCTGGACAAGATGGCGCTGCAGCGCCTGAAAGAGGCGGCGGAAAAGGCCAAGATCGAACTGTCCTCTGCCTCGCAGACCGAGATCAACCAGCCGTTCATCTCGATGGACAAGAACACCGGCCAGCCGCTGCACCTGGTGGTCAAGCTGACCCGTGCGAAACTGGAATCGCTGGTCGACGACCTGATCAAGCGGTCGATGAAGCCCTGTGCCGCCGCGCTGAAAGACGCGGGCGTCTCGGTTTCGGACATCGACGAGGTGGTTCTGGTCGGCGGCATGACCCGGATGCCCCGCGTGGTCGAGGAAGTGACCAAGTTCTTCGGCAAGGAACCGCACAAGGGTGTGAACCCCGATGAGGTCGTGGCCGCCGGTGCCGCCATTCAGGCGGGCGTTCTGCAAGGCGACGTGAAGGACGTGGTTCTGCTGGACGTGACGCCCCTGTCCTTGGGTATCGAGACGCTGGGCGGCGTGTTCACCCGGCTGATCGACCGCAACACCACGATCCCGACGAAGAAGTCGCAGATCTTCTCCACCGCCGAGGACAACCAGAACGCCGTGACGATCCGCGTGTTCCAGGGCGAGCGCGAGATGGCGGCCGACAACAAGATGCTGGGCCAGTTCAACCTTGAAAACATCCCGCCCGCGCCGCGCGGCCTGCCGCAGATCGAAGTGACCTTCGACATCGACGCGAACGGCATCGTCTCGGTCAAGGCGAAAGACAAGGGCACAAACAAGGAACAGCAGATCACCATCCAGGCCTCGGGTGGTCTGTCCGACGAGGACATCGAAAAGATGGTCCGCGACGCCGAGGCGAATGCCGAGGCCGACAAGGCCCGCCGCGAACTGGTCGAGGCGAAGAACCAGGGCGAAAGCCTGATCCATTCGACGAAGAAATCCCTGTCGGAACATTCCGACAAGGTGGACCCGTCGACGGTCGAGGCGATCGAACTGGCGATGAGCCCGCTGGAAGACGCGCTGAAAGGCGAGGATGTCGGCAAGATCCGTTCGGGGATGCAGAACCTGACCGAAGCCGCGATGAAGCTGGGCGAGGCCATCTACAAGGCGCAACAGGCCGACGGCGATGCCGATGCCCCGCGCGACGTGGATGACGAGATCGTCGATGCCGATTTCGAGGATCTGGGCGAAAACAAGCGGAAGTAAGACCGCGTGACACCGGTGGGGCGGTCCGGCGACGGGCCGCCCCTTCCGGTTTGAGGGGATGCACTCGTGGCAAAACGTGACTACTACGAAACCCTCGGCGTGGCCCGCGGCGCTTCGGCGGACGAGATCAAGAAGGGCTATCGCGCCAAGGCGAAGGAGCTTCACCCCGACCGCAATGCCGACAATCCCGAGGCCGAGACCCAGTTCAAGGAAGTGAACGAGGCCTATGACGTGTTGAAGGATGCCGACAAGAAGGCAGCCTATGACCGTTTCGGCCACGCAGCCTTCGAGGGCGGAATGGGCGGCGGCGGGGCCGGCCCGCGCGGCGGATTCACCGGCAACGGCGATTTCGCATCCGCCTTTTCCGACGTGTTCGAGGATCTGTTCGGCGATTTCATGGGCGGGCGGGGCGGCCAGGCCCGCAGCCGCGCGCAACGCGGATCGGACCTGCGCTATAACCTGCGCGTCTCGCTGGAAGAGGCGTTTTCCGGCGTGCAGAAGACGATCAACGTGCCCACCTCGGTGACTTGCGACACCTGCCACGGCACTGGCGCCGAGGGCGGGGCCGAACCCGTCACCTGCCCCACCTGTTCGGGCATGGGCAAGGTGCGCGCGCAGCAAGGCTTTTTCACCGTGGAACGCACCTGCCCCACCTGCAACGGCGCGGGCCAGATCGTCAAGAACCCCTGCAAGGTCTGCCATGGCGCGGGCCGGGTGGAAAAGGACCGCTCGCTGTCGGTGAACATCCCCGCCGGGGTGGAAACCGGCACCCGCATCCGCTTGGCGGGCGAGGGCGAGGCCGGGATGCGCGGCGGGCCCTCGGGCGACCTTTACATCTTTATCGAGGTGAAGGATCACGCCATCTTCCAGCGCGACGGAGTCAGCCTGTTCTGCCGCGTGCCGATTCCGGTGACGACGGCCGCCCTTGGCGGCGAGGTCGAGGTGCCGACCATCGACGGCGGCCGCAGCCGGGTCAAGGTGCCCGCCGGCAGCCAGACCGGCAAGCAGATGCGCCTGCGCAGCAAGGGGATGCCCGCGCTGCGCGGCGGCGGCACCGGCGACATGCTGATCGAGCTGGCGGTGGAAACCCCGGTGAACCTGACCGCGCGGCAAAAGGAACTGCTGCGCGAATTCGAGAGCCTTTCGGCGGACAACAACCCGGAAGGGTCGTCGTTCTTTTCCAAGGTGAAAGGCTTCTGGGACGGCCGGAAAGGCTGAACCCCAGCAGGGCGGGCATTCGCGACCATCGCGGCAGAAACCCACCCCGCAATGATGCAGCGGTCAGAATCAGGACAGGGGATAACATCGTGTTATCCCCTTTCTGATCTGCGCATTTGCCGTCACCGCCGGGTTCTGCGACCATCGACCCGCAAGAGAGAGATGCGCATGAAAACCTCGATCGCGACGGTTTCGATTTCGGGCACCTTCACCGAAAAGCTGGCCGCGATCCAGGCGGCGGGCTTTGACGGGATCGAGATCTTCGAGCAGGATTTCCTCGCCTCGGATTTCACCCCGCGCGAGGTGGGGCGCATGGTGCGCGACCACGGGCTGGAGATCACGCTGTTCCAGCCGTTCCGCGATTTCGAGGGCCTGCCCGAACCGCTGCGCAGCCGTGCCTTTGCCCGGGCGCGGGCCAAGTTCGACCTGATGGCGGAACTGGGCACCGATCTGGTGCTGTTCTGTTCCTCGGTCCACCCCGAGGCGCTTGGCGGCATCGACCGCGCCGCCGACGATTTCCGCGAACTGGGCGGCATCGCGGCCGAGCGCGGCATCCGCGTGGGATACGAGGCCCTGTGCTGGGGCCGCCATGTCAACGACCACCGCGATGCGTGGGAGGTGGTGCGCCGCGCCGATCATCCGAACATCGGCCTGATCCTGGACAGTTTCCATACCCTGGGCCGCAAGGTCGACCCCGAGACGATCCGGCGCATCCCCGGCGACCGGATCTTTTTCGTCCAGTTGGCCGATGCGCCCGCCATCGACATGGACCTGCTGTATTGGTCGCGCCATTTCCGCAACATGCCGGGCGAGGGCGATCTGGACGTGACCGCCTTTACCCGCGCCGTCATGGCCACCGGCTATGCCGGGCCGCTGAGCCTTGAGATCTTCAATGACCAGTTCCGTGCCGGTCTGCCGCGGCTGGTGGCGCAGGACGGGCACCGCAGTCTGGTCGCCCTGGCCGACCGGGTGCGCCGGGCCGAGCCCAGCCTGAAGATCGACCTGCCCGCCTTTCCCCCTCCGATGCCGGTGGAAGGGGTGGAGTTCATCGAGTTTGCCACCAGCCCCGAAGATGCGCCCCCGCTGGAGACCCTGCTGACCGCGGCCGGCTTCAGCCCCGCGGGGCGGCATCTGTCAAAGCAGGTGACGCTGTGGCGGCAGGGCGGCGTCAACCTGCTGGTCAACTCCGAGGCAGAGGGTTTTGCCCACAGCGCCTGGGTGACGCATGGCACCGGCGTGTCCGAGGTGGGGCTGATGGTGCCGGATGCGCAGGCCACCCATGCGCGCGCGGTCGCATTGGGCGCAGAGCCGCATACCGGCGCCCATGCCCGGACCGAGCTGGACATCCCCGCCATCCGCGGCGTGGGCGGCAGCCTGATCCGCCTGCTGGACCGCGGGTCGGACCTGGCCCGGATCTGGGAGGTCGACTTTACCGTCGACGACCCCGCACCGCAGGGCGCAGGCCTCGTCAGGGTGGACCATCTGGCGCAGACCATGGCCTATGACGAGATGCTGAGCTGGTCGTTGTTCTACACCACCATCTTTCCGGCCCGCAAAACCCCGATGGTCGATGTGGTCGACCCCGACGGTCTCGTGCGATCGCAGGCGGTCGAGACGGGCGCCTTGCGCATCACCCTGAACGGGGCCGAGGCGCGGCGAACCCTGGCCGGGCGGTTCATCGAGGAAACCTTCGGCTCCTCGGTCCAGCACATCGCCTTTGCAAGCGATGACATCTTTGCCACCGCGGCGGCGATGGCGGCGCGGGGATTTCCGTTCCTGAAGATCGGCGCGAACTATTACGACGACGTTCAGGCCCGATTCGGGTTGGAGCCGGCCCTGAAGGCGCGGATGCGCGCCCACAACATCATGTATGACGAGGATGCCGGCGGCCAATTC